>CALFYL010000328.1 GCA_937952135.1 uncultured Planctomycetia bacterium | reverse complement strand
GCGCGCCGGATCCGCGCGGTGGCGGATGATGTCGCCCTCGACCATGAACACGATGTCCTCGGCGATGTTCGTCGCCGAGTCGGCGATGCGCTCGAGGTGCCGCGACACGGAGAGCACCTGCACCGCGCGCTCGACCGTGCGCGGATCGCGCACCATCAGGCCCTGCAGGATCTCGAACATGTTCTTCTGCAGCCGGTCGACCTCGTCGTCCTGCACGCAGACGCGGCGCGCGAGCACCGGGTCCTGGTTCACGAGCGCGTCGAGGCTCTGGCCGACCATGCGCCGCACGAGCTCGACCATGCGCGTGAAGTCGAGGTCGACCTGGATCGGCTCGTTTTGCGCCAGGAACAGCGCGCGTTCGGCGATGTTCTGCGCGAGGTCGCCCATCCGCTCGAGGTCGTTGTTCACCTTGAGCATCGCGACGATGTAGCGCAGGTCGCCCGCCACCGGCTGGTGCAGCGCGAGCATCTTGAGGCACATGTCCTCGACCTCGACCTCCTTGCGGTCGATGGCGTCGTCGCCCTCGAGCACCTGTCGCGCCAGGGCCGCGTCGCGGTTGGCGAGCGACGCGATGGCGCGATTGATGGCCTCTTCGACCAGCGCGCCCATGGCGAGGATTTCTTTCTTGAGCCGGTCGAGGTCGTGCTGGAGGTGCTTGCTCATCGATGCGGCGTCCAGCCGCGGGGGACTTCGAAGAGCGTACGAAAACGCGCCGCGCCCCGCACAGTCCGCATCACGCGCCGTCCGCGCGGCGCTCCGCTCGCGCCGGCGCGCTCGACTCCTCGCCCGAGTCGGCCGCCGGGATGCGAACGCGGAACGTGCTGCCGCGTCCGAGCTGGCTCTGGAGCGACACCTGGCCGCCGAGCGCCTGCGCGAGGTGCTTGACGATCGACAGACCCAGTCCGGTGCCGCCGAGTTCGCGCGAGCGGGCTTTGTCGACACGGTAGAAGCGCTCGAAGATCCGCTCGCGGTCGCGCGCGTCGATGCCGATGCCGGTGTCGCGCACCTCGAGCTCGACCCACTCCTCCCGCCGCCCGAGCACGAGCCAGATCGATCCGCCCGACGGCGTGTACTTGGCGGCGTTGTCCAGCAGGTTGTCGACGATCTGGCGCAGGCTTTCGTCGTCGCCGTGGACCAGCGCCGGTGCGGCGGGGATCTCCACCGAAAGGGCGATCTGCTTCTTCTCGCAGGCCGCGCCGACGCGCGCCGCGCATTCGCGCACGATGGTGCGGGCGTCGAGCCGGCGCCGTTCGGGGGCCACGGCGCCCGATTCGATGCGCGCGAGCGTCAGCAAGTCGGCCACGAGCGTGGTCAGGCGCAGGGATTGGTCGCGGATCTTCTCCAGGAAGCGGCGCAGCGTTTCCTCGGGCATCTCGCGGTCGTCGATCATCGTCTCGACGAGCGCGCGGATGGCCGTGAGCGGAGTCTTGAGCTCGTGGCTGACGTTCGCCACGAAGTCGCGGCGGATGTTCTCGAGCTTGCGCAGCGCCGTGACGTCGTGGAGCACGAGCACCGCGCCCGAGCCGTCGCGCAAGGGCGCGGCGCGCAGCTCCAGCACGGCGCCGGCCGGGTTCTGCTCGTCGGCGGGCAGCGAACACTCCGCGGAAGAGGGCTCGCCGCTCTCGCGCGTGCGGTCGAGCAGCTCCTGCACCGCGGGAACGCGCGACACCTCCCAGATGCGCCGGCCGAGCGCCGATGCGGGGTCCACGTCGAGCAGCTTGGAGGCCACCGTGTTGAGGTGGACGACGCGTTCGTTCTGGTCGACCGCCACGACGCCTTCGACCATGCTCGAGAGGATCGCGAGCACCTTGTTGCGGTCGACGGTCATCATCTCGAGGCGGTGCTCGAGTTGCGCGGTCATCGTGCCGATGGCCTCCGACAAGCGCCGGATCTCCGGCGCGCCGTGCGGCGACGCGGCGCGCCGGTAGTCGCCGCGCGCGATCGCTTCGGCGATGTCCGCGGTGGCCGCGAGGGGCGCGCGGATCCGTCGCGCGAGCGCGGCGGCGAAGATCAACGTCGCGCCGAGCGCCACGAGCGTCGACAGCCCGATGGCGAGCGCGATGCGGCGCGTCGCTCCCGGCAGCGCATCGAGCGCCCACGAGGCGCGCACGACCCCGAGCGGTCCCGCTTCGCCCGCAACCGCGCGCGCGATGTAGATCGCGTCCTTGCCCGTCGTCGCGCTGACGCGCCGCGAGTGCCCCAGCTCGCCCGCGAGCGCGCTGCGGACCTCGGGGCGCGAGCCGTGGTTCTCCAGCCCGCGCGGGTCGCGCTCGGAGTCGAACACGACGCGCCCGTCCGCGCGCACGACCGTGACGCGGCTGCCGAGCGCGCCCGCGAGCTGGGCCAGCCGCTCGACGCCCGGATCGCCCTCAGCCGGCTCGAGCAGCGACTTCGCGGGCCCGAGCAGCCAATGGGTCTGCGCTTCCAGGCGTTCGCGGGCGCGAAGCGAGCGCTCCGCCTCTTCGCTCGCGGAAGCCCACCAATAGGCTGCTAGCGCGGCCGCGCACAGGGCGGCGGCGCACACGAGGTAGAGGCGCCAGAACGTGGAGAGCCGCATGCGGCGCGAACTCTACCAGCCGCCCCGGCCAGGGCTCGGTCCCGCCGGACTTGGAGCTTGAACCGGCCGGCGGCGCCTCTTTACCGTTTCTTGTTGGAGCTGCCGTTTCATGGCGCAGCCTGGAGGACGAGCGGTCCCGCGACCGGCCCGGTCAGCGCGTTCGGCCCCACTTGCGACCCCGGAAAACCCGCGAGCTTTTCGTGTTCCAAACCCCGAACGTGCTGCAGCGCCTCACCCTCGGATTCGCCGCGATTTTGGCCGTCTCCGGCGCCTCGAACGCCGCCGTGCAAGTCGCCGTCGACCCCAAGTTGCCCAGCTATGTGAAGTCGAGCGACGGCGTGTCGGGAAGTGTGAAGAGCGTCGGCTCGGACACGATGAACAACCTGATGACCCTGTGGCAGCAGGGCTTCAAGGAGGTCTATCCCAACGTGACGATCGAGGTCGAGGGCAAGGGCTCGTCGACCGCGCCGCCGGCGCTCGTCGCGGGCACGGCGAGCTTCGGTCCGATGTCGCGGCCGATGAAGGAGAAGGAGCTCGCCGACTTCGAGAAGGCCTACGGCTACAAGCCCATCGGACTGCCCGCCGCGCTCGACATGCTCGCGGTGTACGTGCACAAGGACAATCCGATCGCCTCGCTCACGCTCGCGCAGGTCGACGCGATCTTCTCCAAGTCGCGCAACGGCGGCGCGCCCAAGGACATCGTGACCTGGGGCGACCTGGGACTCACGGGCGAGTGGGCGAAGAAGCCGATCGCGCTCTACGGCCGCAACAGCGCGTCGGGCACCTACGGGTTCTTCAAGGAAATCGCGCTCTTCAAGGGCGACTTCAAGGACTCCGTGAGCGAGCAGGCGGGCAGCTCCTCCGTCGTGCAAGCCGTCGCCACCGACAAGTTCGCCATGGGCTACAGCGGTATCGGCTACATCACGGCGGACGTGCGCGCCGTGCCGCTCCAGGAGACTCCGCAAGACGAGATCGTGCCCGCGACACCGGAAAACGCCTACACCGGGCTCTATCCGCTCTCGCGGCCGCTGCTCGTATACGTGAACCACAAGCCGGGCACGCAGCTCGAGCCGCTGCGCCGCGAGTTCGTGCGCTACATGTTCAGCCGCGAAGGCCAGATGGTGGTCGTCAAGGACGGCTACTATCCGGTGACCGAGCGCACGGCCGCGGCCGCTCTCAAGTCCGTCGGCCTCCAGCTCGATCCCGCGGCCGGCGGCCACTAGCTCGCCGCGTCGCTCGACGTCCCAGCGCCTTCCCCCCGACTCGTCCCCCGGCCAGCCGCCCCGCGAGAAGCCCCCGTTGGAACCCGTGCCGCCGAACGCGCCGCGCAAGCGCGAGCGACGCGAACGCAAGACGCGCCGGTCCGTGCTGCTCGCCGAATGGGCGGCGCGCACCGCGATCACCGTCGGCGGCGTGCTGACGATCGTCGCGGTGTCGATGATCTGCGTGTTCCTCGTGTGGGTCGCCGCTCCGCTGTTCCGCACGGCGGAGATCAGCGCCGCGCGCAGCGTTCCCGTTCCGTCGGCGCCGCGCAACGTTGCGGCCACGCAGATCGACGAGTACGCGGCGCTGCTGTGGACTCTGTACGACGACGGCGAGCTCGAAGTGCGGCGCCTCGACAGCGGCGAGAAGCTGGCGTCGCACGCGCTGCTCGAGGGCGCGCGACCGACGGCCATCGGCGTGGACGCGCAGAGCGGATCGATCGCGCTGGGCGCCGAGGACGGAACGGTGCGGCTCGCGACGCTCGAGTTCGTGGTCTCGTACCCGACGGAGGAGACCGCGCCGGCGCACCTGCAGCAGCTCGCGGCCGGCCAGTTCGCAACGCACGAGGGCGGGCTCGTCGAGCGCACGACGGAAGGCCAACTGCGGCGCGTCGTGCTCGAGACCTCGCTCTCGGCGCCCTTCGACGTCAGCGCGGGCGGCGGCGCGAGCGCGGTCGTGCTGGTCGACCTCAACGTCAGCGAGACCAACTCGATGGTCTCGGCGCTGTTCGCCGACGGACGCCTCAGCATCGGAAGCTTGCGCCGCTCGACGAACCTGATGACGGGCGAGGAGACGCTGCGCCTGCGCGGCGGCGTGCTGCCTCACCAACCCGAGCCCGGCGCTGAGGCGCCGATCGCCCTGCGCATCCTCGGCACGAACGACAACGTGCTGCTGGTGTGGCGCGACGGCCGCACGGCGCGCTTCGACGTGCGCGACGTGACCAAGGCCGCCGAAGCCGAGGTGTTCGACCTCACGCCCGAGGACGGCGCGCAGATCACGGCCTTCGACGCGGTCCTCGGCGAGCGCACGGTGGTCGTCGGCGACTCGAAGGGCCGCAGCTCGGGCTGGTTCCGCACGCGCCCCGAGGAGGCCGGCACGCTCGACGGCGCGCGCATGGTGCGCGGCCACGAGTTCGAGGGCCGCGGGTCGGCCGTCGTCGCCCTGGCGGTGTCGCCGGCCTCGCGAAGCTTCGCCATCGGCACGCAGGACGGCGAGATCGAGATGTACTTCATGACGAGCGAGAAGCTGCTCGCCCGCACGCGCGTCGAGAACGGCGGCGCGATCCGCGCGCTGTGCATCGCGCCGCGTGAGAACGCGCTCGTCGCGCACACCGAACGCGGGCTCTCGGCCTTCCGCATCGTCTCGCACCACCCCGAATCGAGCGTCTCGTCGCTCTTCCAGCCGGTGTGGTACGAAAGCTACGAACGTCCCGAACACGTCTGGCAGTCCTCCAGCGGCACCGACGACTTCGAGGCCAAGCTCGGCTTGATGCCGCTGATCTTCGGCACGCTCAAGGCGACCTTCTACTCGCTGCTCTTCGGCGTTCCTCTGGCGCTGCTCGCGGCGGTCTTCTCCAGCGAGTTCCTCGCGCCCCGCACGCGCGTCGCCGTCAAGTCGACCATCGAGGTCATGGCGAGCCTGCCGAGCGTGGTGCTGGGCTTCCTCGCCGGCAACGTGGTCGCGCCGCTCGTCCAGGACTCGCTCGCGGCGGTCATCGCGAGCTTCTACTGCGTCCCGGTTGCGCTGCTTCTCGGGGCGCGCCTGTGGCAGCTCGTGCCGCAGCGTCTCGGACTGCGGCTGAGCTCGTGGCAGCGCTTCGCGGTGATCGCGGTCGCCGTGCCCGTCGGCCTGCTCGCCGGAGCGTGGCTCGGCCCGCGCGTCGAGTCCGCGTACTTCGGCGGCAACCTCGAGGCGTGGCTCGACCACCAGCACGGCGGCGCGACCGCGGGCTGGTTCCTCATGCTCCTGCCCATCGCCGCGATCGGCGCCGCGCTGGCCTTCGGGCGCCTGCTCGGGCCCTGGATGCGCCGCATTTCGCTGAAGTGGTCGCGCGCCCGCTGCGCGCAGTTCGACCTCGCTCGCTTCCTCGCCACCGGCGCCGCCGCCGCGCTCGCGGCCTGGCTCGTGGCGCGGCTGCTCGACTCTCTGGGCTTCGATCCGCGCGGCTCGATCGTCGACACGTACGTGCAGCGCAACGCGCTCGTGGTGGGCTTCATCATGGGCTTCGCCATCATCCCGATCATCTACACGCTCGCCGAGGACGCGCTGACGAGCGTGCCCGAGCAACTGCGCCAGGCGTCGCTCGGCGCCGGCGCGACGCCCTGGCAGACCGCGCTGCGCGTGATCGTGCCGACCGCCGCGAGCGGGCTGTTCTCAGCCGTCATGGTGGGCCTGGGCCGCGCGGTGGGGGAGACGATGATCGTGCTCATGGCGGCTGGCAACACGCCGGTCATGCACTGGAACATCTTCTCGGGCTTCCGCACCTTGTCCGCGAACATCGCGGTCGAGCTGCCCGAAGCGGTCGAAGGCGACACGCACTACCGCACGTTGTTCCTCGCGGCGCTCGCGCTCTTCGCCATGACCTTCGTGGTCAACACGGCGGCCGAGGTCGTGCGCCAGCGTTTCCGGCGGAGGGCCTTCCAACTGTGAGCGAGCTCGCGACCCCGCCGCCGACGAAGGCCTCCAGCGGCGCGCCCGCGCGCACCGTGCGGCGCCGCGGTGTGCGGCGCGCGACCTCGCTGTTCGCCAACGGCGAGCCGATGGTGTGGCTCACCGGCGGCGCGCTCGCGCTCGCGATCGCGATGATCGGCGGGCTGCTCTTGCTCGTGATCTCGCGCGGCCTGCCGACGTTTTGGCCAGCGCAGGTGCTCGAGCTCGAAACCCTCGACGGACAGCGTGTGGCGGGCGAGGTCGCCGCGGTCGACAGCTACCAGCCGACGCCCGAGGTCGTGAATCTGCTGCCCGAGGCCGCGCGCGACGCGGCGAACGCGAAACTCGCGCAGGACGACGGCTGGTCGACGCGGCGCATGCTGCGCAGCGGCAACTACGAGCTGACGGGAACGCACTTTCGCTGGGTGAGCGACTTCGAGATCGCCGCGCAGTCGCGGCCGGAATGGATCGCGGTGGTGGAGCGTCTCGAGTGGGGCCGCTTCTACGGCACGCCGATCGCGGTCGAGTTCGACGGCGAGCGCGTGAGCGGCGATCCCGCGAAGGTCTGGGAGGCGTTCGAGCGCGCGCACGGACCGGCGCGCGAAGTGTGGAGCGAACGGCGCGAGCTCGAGACGCACGAGATCGGCCGCGAGGCGAAGGCCAAGGACGACGCGCGGCTCGCGGTGCGCGAGGCCGAGCTCGAGCACGGCGCCCAGTCGCCGCAGGCCGCGCGCGCGGCGGAACTCGCGCTCGAAGTTCAGCGTGAGACCGACGCGCGCATGGAGGTGCTCACCCAGCGGGTCGACGAGCTTCGCAAGCGCAACGAGGACCGGCGCGTGACGCTCCTCACCGCGGACGGCGTGGAGCACTCGCTCGCGCTCGAGCAGATCGTTCGCGCCTATCCGGCGAACCGCCTGGGGCTGACCGAGAAGCTCGGCGTTTACGGCTCGCGCGTCGCCGAGTTCATCTTCGGCGAGCCGCGCGAATCCAACAGCGAGGGCGGCGTGTTCCCGGCCATCTTCGGGACCGTGCTCATGACGCTGATCATGGCGATCCTCGTCGTGCCCTTCGGCGTGCTCGCAGCCCTCTACCTGCGCGAGTACGCGCGGCCTGGCCCGATCGTCAGCGCCGTGCGCATCGCGATCAACAACCTCGCGGGCGTGCCGAGCATCGTGTTCGGGGTGTTCGGCCTGGGCTTCTTCTGCTACATCGTCGGCGCGAACATCGACGAGCTGCTGTTCGCCGCGAAACTCCCGACGCCCACGTACGGCAAGGGCGGCTTGATCTGGGCCTCGCTCACGCTCGCGCTGCTCACGCTGCCGGTCGTGATCGTCCCCACCGAGGAAGCGCTCGCCGCCGTTCCGCGCTCGATGCGCGAAGGCAGCTACGCGTGCGGCGCGACGAAGTGGCAGACCATCTGGCGCATCGTGCTCCCGCGCGCGATGCCCGGCATCATGACCGGCATGATCCTGGCGCTCGCGCGCGGCGCGGGCGAAGTCGCGCCGCTGATGCTGGTCGGCGCGTCGAAGCTCGCGGCCGAACTCCCGCTCGACGGCACGTTTCCGTACTTGCACCCCGAGCGCAGCTTCATGCACCTGGGCTTCCACATCTACGACCTGGGATTCCAGAGTCAGAACAGCGAAGCCGCCAAGCCGCTCGTGTACACCACCACGCTGCTCTTGATCGCACTGGTCGTCGTGCTGAACCTGATCGCGATCGGGGTCCGCGCTCGACTGCGTCGCCGCTTCCAGGGGGCTCAACTATGATCGCCGACCGCACTCCCCAGGCCCACGAGCACGACGTCCTGGTCCCGGCGCCCGCGCGGCGCTTGCCGCAACCGCCCATGCAACATCCGCAGCCCGAGCGCGCGCACCCGCAGCGACCGACGAAGGTCTTCGACGCCATCGCGCGCAACGAGCCGCACGTCACCGAGACGCACGAGGGGATCGCCGCGGAGGAGGCCGTGCTCGAGATCGAGCGCTTCAACCTCCACTACGGGGCGATGCACGCGCTGCACGACGTGTCGATGCGCGTGCCGCGCGGCAAGGTCACCGCCCTGATCGGACCGTCGGGCTGCGGCAAGTCGACGCTGCTGCGCTCGGTGAACCGCATGAACGACCTGATCGACAGCGTGCGGATCGGCGGCGAGATGCGTCTGAACGGCGATCCGATCTACGCGCCCGGCGTCGACGTGATCGAGCTGCGCAAGCGCATCGGCATGGTGTTCCAGAAGCCCAATCCGTTCCCGATGAGCATCTTCGAGAACGTGGTGTATTCGCTGCGCATCGATGGCGAAGGCGACCGGCGCGCGCTGGCGCAGGCGTGCGAGGAGAGCTTGCGGGCAGCCGGTCTGTGGGAAGAGGTCAAGGATCGGCTGCAGGACAGCGCGCTGCGCCTCTCGGGCGGACAGCAACAGCGCCTGTGCATCGCGCGCGCCATCGCGGCCGAGCCGGAGGTGCTGCTGCTCGACGAGCCGTGCTCGGCGCTCGACCCGATCGCGACCGGCCGCATCGAGGATCTGATCGAGGAGCTGAAGGGCGCGTACTCGATCCTGATGGTCACGCACAACATGCAGCAGGCCTCGCGCACGAGCGACTTCACGGCCTTCATGTACCTCGGCCGCTTGATCGAGTACGGACCGACGGACGACATCTTCCTGCAGCCGCACTTGCGCGAGACGGAAGACTACGTGACGGGACGCTTCGGCTAGCGGGTCGATCCGGTTTGCGATCGGGCTCGAGCGGGAGGAGCGATTCGTTCCGCCACTCGACGACGTCCACGCGCTCGCGGCCTGCCGCGCTTGAAGGGACCGACAGGATCCGGCCCCTTGAAATTGGCCGCGAACGGGAAAGTTCCCCTCGCTCCCGCGGAACTCCTCGTTCCCAGTGCGCCCGCGGTTGCTTCACGCGGCGCCGACGGGCACTCTTCACACGCCATGCCGCGTCCGCTTCCGCACCTCCCGCTCTCGACGCAGTTGATCGGCGTCGACGGCGGCGCGAGCGGAGTGCGCGCCCACGAGATCGAGCTCATGGAGAACCGCGGGCAGCGCCGGCTTCGCGCGCGGATCGCGCCGAGCGAACGCGAGTGGCCCGAAACGCCGGGGTTCCGAACGCCGGCCGAGCGCGGTTGCGAGAGCGCCGCGGCGCTCGGGCCGATCGACACCCTCGAAGTCGACCAGGCGTGGCGGCGCATCGAAACGACCGCGCGCTGCATCCTCGACGTCGTGCGCGCACGCGGCGCGCCGCGCGTGCTCGTCGGCATCGCCATGCCGGGCCTGAAGACCGTGGACGGCCGCGGGATCGAGTTCGCGCGCCACGGTCCGCGCAGCCGCGACTTCGTCGACAAGCTCGAGGCCCTGCTCGGGAGCGAGGGCGTCGAGCTCGAGGCGCCGATCCGCCGGCTCGAGAGCGACGGCTGGTGCGCCGGGCTCGGCGAGGAGTACGCCGAGGACGGGCTGCTGCACGGCGCGGAATGCGCGTACTACCTCGGCGGCGGCAGCGGGCTCGCCGAGGCGCTGAAGCTGAACGGCGAACTCGTGCCGCTCGAGTCGCTCGAGCCGTGGTTCCCGCGCGCTTGGAAGCTGCGCGACCACTTCGACCAGCGCAGCTATGACGACGTGCTCTCGACGCGCGGACTCAATGGGCTGTACGAGGCGCTCGAAGGCCGCTGCGGCTTTCCCGAGGACTCCGTGGATTCCGATTCGAAGGCCCAGATGCTGTTCGAGCTGACGGGCGAGCGGCTTGCGAAGCTGGTGGTCGAGCGCGTGTGCACCCTGCGCGCTCGCGGCCCCGACACGCCGGACTGGCCCGGGCCGCACGAACTCGCGCGCGTCGTCGTCGGCCAGCGCCTCGGCCAACTGCTCGGCGACGAGCGCACCCGCGCGTGGTTCGAGCGCGCCTACTGCGCGTTTGCGGCCGAACTCTTGCGCGAGCGCCGCCTCGACGGCGTGAACTGGACCACGCGCATCTCCACGCTTCGCGCAGCGCCCGCGATCGGCGCCGCCGCGAGCGCGCTCCTCGAGGCGCGGGCGGGTGGATAGCGTCGCGGTCGTCTCGGACGCGACGTTGTCCGGCGGCTTCGGTTGGCTCGACTGGCTCGTCGCGGCGGGCCTGTTCGCCTTCACGCACTGGATCGGGCGGCGCACCTCGGGCGAGCCCGCGACCATCCGCGACTACTTCCTCGGCGGCCGCAAACTGCCTTGGTACGCGGTCTCGGCTTCGATCATCGCGACCGAGATCAGCGCGGTCACGCTGATCAGCCTTCCCGCCACGGTCTTCAACGACGGCGGCAACCTGACCTACCTGCAGCTCGGGATCATCGGACTGTTCCTCGCGCGCTGGATCGTCGCGCTGGCGGTGATCCCGCGCTACTACGAGCGCGAGATCTTCAGCCCCTACGACTACATGGGGAACACGCTCGGCCGCGGCGTGCGCAGCATGACGACGGTGCTGTTCTCGGTCGGCGGCGTGCTCGGGCAGGCCGTGCGCGTGTACCTGGCCGCGCTGGTGCTCGAGGTGATCCTCGCCGAGCCCTTTGCGGCGCTCGAAGCCGCGAGCGGCGTGCCCGGACTCGCGTGGTCGATCGGCGCCATCGGGATCGTCGCGGTCGCGTGGACCTGGCTCGGCGGGATGACCACGGTCATCTGGACCGACGCGGTGCTGTTCGGGATCTTCCTGCTCGCGATCGTCGCCTCGGTGTGGACCGCGGTGGCGCACGTCGAGGGCGGCGTCGAACGGATCGTGAGTTTGAACCACGCGGCCGAGAAGCTGCGCTTCTTCGATTTCAGCCTGGATCCGAGGCGCGCCTACACGCTGTGGGCCGCGCTGATCGCGAACACGATCGTCGGCGTGGGCGTGTTCGGAACCGACCAATTGATGGCGCAGCGTGTGTTCTGCTGCGGATCGGTGCGCGAGGCGCAGAAGGCGATGCTCGCGAGCTACGGATCGATGCTGGTCACGGTCGGCGTGTCGTGCATCGGGCTCGCGCTGTACGCGTACTACCACGAGCACCCGCTCAGCGGCCGCGCCCTCGAACTCTACACCGCCAAGACGGACCGCATCTTCCCGCTGTTCATCGTGGAGGTGCTGCCGAGTCCGCTGAAGGGACTGATCGTGGCCGGAGTGTTCGCCGCGGCGATCTCGAGCCTCGATTCGATCCTGGCGGCGCTCTCGCAGACGGCGCTGAGCGCCTTCTACCTCCCGATGCGCGCGAAGCGCGCTGCGCTCGACGCTCCCGGCGAGCAGCGGCGCGCGCTGCGCGTCTCCAAGGGGCTCGTGCTCGGCTTCGGCCTGCTGTTGTGCTTCATCGCGCTGCTGTGCGAGACGATCCAGAACGATCCGCGCTACAAACACATCCTCGACCTCGCGCTCTCGATGCCGGGCTACACCCAGGGCGCGCTGCTCGCGGCTTTCGCGCTCGCGTTCGTCTGGCGCGGCCGCGTCGACGGCAGCGGCTTTCTGTGGAGCGCTCCGCTCTCGGTGCTGATGGTGTTCGCCGTGGCGTGGCACGCGCCGTGGGCGCACGACGTCGTGTACGTCGGGGGCGCCGCGCTGGCCGTGGCATGGCTCGCCTTGCGCCTTCGGCCCGAACTCGCGAGCCAGCAGAAGAGTCCGGCGCGCATGGCTCTCCAGTCGGTCGCGCTCTTCACGGGTGTCGCGCTCGCCGTGTGGACGGTCCGCCTGGACGAGGCGCCCGTCGCGTGGCCGTGGTTCTCGCCGATCGGCGCGTTGACGGCCTTCAGCTTCGGCTGGGTGCTCGCGAAAGCTGCGCGCCGCATACCGAGCTGAGGCGCAAACTCCTTACGCGAGGATTTGCGCCGCCGCGCGACTGAAGGCACGCCCACACCACTGCACCGGTCCCCGCCGCCCAACCCTCCGCCGAGTCCGCCGCCCGACATGCCCACGACGATCGCCCTGCTCACGTTCGCCTGCGCGCTTCAAACCCCGCCAAGTGCGCGCTTTCGCGACGTCACCGAGACGCACCTGCCCCCGAAGGACTCGGTGGGGCGCAACAGCATGGATGTCGAGGCGGCGGACCTCGATGGAGACGGGGACCTGGACCTCGTGCTCGCCCAGGAGTTCCTGCCCAACAAGATGCTGCGCAACGAAGGCGGCGGAAAGTTCGTCGACGCGTCCGACCTCCTGCCGCCGCTCGAGAAGGAGCGCTTGGGCCAAGGTCCGGCCGGCCACGACTCGGAAGACGTGTCGATCGCGGACTTCGACGGCGACGGCCGGCTCGATCTGGTGTTCGCGTCCGAGGACGACGTGAAGTTCGGCCGCAAGAACGTGCACGAGTACTACCGCGGCACGGCGGAGGGGAAGTTCGTGCGCGTGTTCGACGTGCTCCCTGACAGCGAGGCGAACGCCGTCGCGCACGCCGACATCAGCGGCGACGGCAAGCTCGATCTGTTCTTCTGCGGCGCCGGGCAGGACCTGCTGCTCGTCGGCGACGGCAAGGGCGGCTTCGAGGACGAGAGCGCGGCGCGCCTTCCGCGCGAAGCGGCGACCGGGCAAGACGCCGAGTTCTGCGACGTCGATCGCGACGGCGATCTGGACCTCGTGCTCGCGCTCGAAGGCGGGCACGCGCTGTGGATCAACGCTGGCGACGGACGTTTCGTCGACGAGACCGCCGCGCGGCTGCCCGCGCTCGGCGCCCTGGTCGAAGCGCGCAAGGTGACGCCGTTCGATGTCGACCGCGACGGCGATCTCGATCTGTACTTCGCGCACGTTGGCTGGCAAGGCCGCGCGCCGCAGGACCGGCTGTACTTGAACGACGGAAAGGGCAAGTTCCGCGATGCGACGACCGCGTGGTTGCCGCAGGAAGAGGAGACGACGGTCGACGCCAAGTTCCTCGACCTCGACGGCGACGGCGATTTCGATCTCGTGCGCGCCAACCTCGGGCCGTTGTCGGTGTGGGAGAACGTGGGCTCGAACGATGGCGCGAAGTTCGTCGACGCGACGGCGAAGTTCGTGGAGGGGCCGATCGTCGCGCAGCAGTTGGGGTTGGAGCTCGCGGACTTCGACGGCGACGGAGTGCTCGACCTCTACGTCGCGTGCCTCGCGGGACCGAACAAGGATCCGCGCAGCTTCGATCGCCTGCTGCTCGGCGTGAGGCCGTGAAGCGGCCTCAGTCCTTGCGCTTCTCGAGCTCCGCGTTCCAGATCACCGCGCGGCCGGCCGCGAGCTCGACCTCGGCTTCGGCCTTGACAAGTTCCTCGTCGGGAATCTCGTCGGTCCAGGCCACCTGTTCACGTCCGTCCGTGCGAAGCGCCGAGGCTACGTCCTGAAGGCCGGGCGGAAGCCCCGTGATTCGGTAGCGACCTCGGTGGTCGGTCACGGCGCCGCCCCAGAGGTTGCCAAACGGATTGCCGACGATGACCAGCGCCCGGGAAGCGGGCCGGTCCTCGAACTTGATCTCGCCGGTGAGTTCCGCTCCCGGCTCGACGTTCACAATCACCTCGTGCCGCTCGCCGAGAGTGACGTCCATCTCGCGCGTGGCAGGAGCGAAGTACTGCGACTGCACGATCAACTTGCAGCTCCCGAGCGGAACGCTGTGCAGCGCGAAACGACCCTCTTCATCGCACATGGCCGAGCGATCCGGGGGTGCCCTGCGGAACAACCCACGTTCACCGTATTGGAGCAGCACCACGGCCTTTGCCACGGGCTTCTCGTCGGGGTCCAGCACTTGCCCGAGAATGCTCGCTGCGTCGCCCCCGACCTCAAAGTCGAGCGTGACCGATTGGCCGACAGCTCCGTCGACCGCTTGCGCCTTGGAGGGACTTCGATCGCGCGCCGTCGCCGCGAGCTTCGCGCCGGGCGGCAGCTCTTCGATCCGGTACCGACCTGAGGCGTCGCACTCCGCGAGCTCGGTCCATTCACGCGCGCTCAGCAGCCAGACCTGGCCCTGCGACACGCTGCGACCTTCCGCATCGGACACGCGGCCCGTCACGGTCATTCCGGGCTCGAGGCGCAGCTCCAGCGTCGTCTGCTTGCTCGCGGTCACCTCGCCGGGCAAGTTTCCCGAGCGATCGCCGCCCACCTCGAAGAGCCCGACCTCGACACCCTCGAACAACGCGACGCCGTCCGCATCGGACCGCGCCTGCGCCGCAAGCAGCGTCAACGGGCCGCCCAACCGCCGCAAGTTCACACCCACGTTCACCGCCGGCTTTCCGCTCGATTCCCACACCGCGCGCACGAGCACGGATCCCGTCGGACCCTGCGCCGGTTGATAGGCCGTCTTTCCGCGCGCCTCGCGCTGGAGCGGCGCGGCGGTCTGGCTCGCCAGCGTCTTGGAAGTCGGCGCCTCGACTTCGACCGGCGCCGGCGCGTGGGGGCTCGGCTCACTCGTCGTCGACGCCTGCGCCGTTCCCGGCGCCGTACTCGGATCCTGGCCGATCCACCACACGAGCCCCGCGACCAGCGCGAGCGCGAACACGAGCGCTGCGAGCAAGCCTCGGGACTTCATGGCTCGTCGAGACGCGCGGCGCCGCTACTTCTTTCCCCACACGTCGCGCGCGACGACTTCCGCGAGGTCCGCGAAGAACGGGAACGCGACCGTGTCGTAGTCGTACACGTCGTCGTTCAGCACGCCGTCCGAGTTCGCGTACATCGACGCCGCGAGGAAGAAGCCCTTGTTCGTCTCGGTGTCGACGATGTACGCCCCGTCGACCACGAAGCCGTAGGCGAGGCCGACCTTGTTGTAGATCTTGATGCGCTCCTTCGGGATCACGCGCGCGACGCCGGGAAGGAAGAACTTGGCGTATTCGTCGGGAAATGCCGCACGGTCGTACACCGGGTTCTTCGAATCGCCCGGGTAGACGCTCATCGCGTCCATCAGGAGCTTGCGCTGCTCCTCGGTGAGGTCGAACGGCTCGCCGCGCAGCTTCAGGTCGGGCCGCACGATGCGCACGATGGCGGTCTGAAGATCCCCGAGCGTCAGGTAGTTCTTGTTGAAGAACGACATCGGGTGTTCGATCAGACTTCCGCGGTCGCGGTGCGCCTTTCCGACGTACACGAACTTCGGTCCGACGACCGAGAGCTCGCCGACGTTGCTCCAACGCCCGTCGACGAGCACCGGCCCGTCCGGGAGGCGCAACTCGATGGCGCAGGTGCGCTTGTTGTCGACGATCGAGCGCGTCACCGCCAGCCGGTGCGAGAGCTTCGCGTTGCTGAGGCCCGCGCGCCACGCGCGCTCGTTGAGCCACTGCTGGCCGCAAACGTCGTACAGCCGGTTGTAGGCCGCGTTGTCGGAGACGATCAGCGCCTTGCGGATCAAGTGCTCCAGCGTGAGGACGCCGCCTTCGACGTTCGTCGCATCCGCGGCTTCGAGCACCTCGCCCTTGAACAGCGGGTGGAACGCGAGCGGCGTGCGCTCGGTGAGCGCCGGCGCCGTCTGCTGCTTGAGCTCGTTGAAGCGCTCGAGCGCCGCCGCCGCCGCGACCAGCTTCACCGCGCTTCCGGGGTAGAAGTACTCGGCGTCCAGACGCCAACCGCTCTGGCGCAACTCCGCTCCGCTCTCGCCCTCGACGATCTCGCCGAGCAGCACCTGCACGCGCAAGGCGTGAGCGCCCTTCAAGACCGCTTCGAACTTCTCGGGGTTCGCCGTCAGCAGCGTCTCGATGCGGCCGAGCTCGCGTTTGGGTTCGGGCGGGTCTTCCTGCCGCGCACTCGCGAACGGCAGCGACACCGCGAAGGCGCCGACCAGCAGCGCCGAGATCCACTTCCTCATTCCTTGCATTCCAATTCCGATTCCACGAGCTGTTCGAAGGTCTGACGGGCGCGCACGAGCCGCCCGGCGCCATTGTGAACCAGGACTTCCGCCGCGAGCAACTGCGAGTTGTAGCCGCTGGCCATCGCGGCCCCGTAAGCGCCCGCATCGTGCAGGCACACGAGGTCGCCGATCTCGGGGCGCGGCAGCTCGCGCGGCAGCGGCGCGCCCTGCTTTCCCTGCGTGAAAACGTCGGCGCTCTCGCACAGCGGCCCGGCGACGAGGAACGGCTCGCGCGGCGCGCGGTCGCGGCCGAGGATCGAGATCTCGTGGTGGGCGCCGTACATCGCGGGCCGGATCAGGTTGTGGAAGCCGGCGTCGACGAGGATGTACTCGTGCTCTCCGTTGCGCTTGAGCCCGCGCACTTCGCACAGGAGCAGGCCGCACTCGGCGACGAGGTAGCGGCCGGGCTCGACCTCGAGCGCGATGCGGCGCCCGAGATCGCGCTCGATGCGCGCGCGCACCGAGCACCAGAACTCTACGTGCGCGGCCACGTCGAAGCGCTGCTCGCCGGGTCGATAGGGGATCGGCAGGCCGCCGCCCGCCGAAATCGACTCGAGCGTCGAGCCGACCGCGCGCGCGGCCGCTTCGAGCGCCGCACCGGAGCGCGTGAGGTTCTCGAGGTCCGATCCCGAGCCGATGTGCACGTGCAGGCCGGTGACTTCGAGCCCGCACTCGCGCGCGCGCGCGACGACCTGCGGCGCGTCCGCGTGCCAGATTCCGTGCTTGGAAGCGCTCCCGCCCGTCGAAACCTTCGCGTCGTGTCCGTGGCCGAAGCCCGGATTGATGCGCAGCGCGACGTTGCGCGTGGCGCCGCTCTGCGCCGCGAGCTGCTCGAGCATGTCGGGCGAGCCGACGTTGACCGCGAACGGGTGGGCGCCGAGCAAGCCGAGCGTCTCGCGGTCGAACAGATCGGCGCAGAACTGCGTGCGCCTCGGCTCGAAGCCCGCGAGCAACGAGCGGCGCAGCTCTCCGGCGGAGACGGCGTCGACGAGCACGCCCGCGTCGCGCAGCAGCGCCAGCAGCGCGAGGTTCGGGTTCGCCTTCTGCGCGTAGCGCACGACGTCGAAGCCGCGCCCGTCGCTCGCTCGCGCGCTCAGCAGCTCGTTCGCTCGCGCGAGAAGGGTCGCCGCGTCGTACACGTAGAGCGGCGTGCCGTAGCGCTCGGCCAAGGATCGCAGGAGCTCGTCGGGGACCGGACGGGCTCGGGTGGAGGGAGAACGACTCATGCTCGGCTTCCTGCGAGACCGTGCTCGAGGCCCGCGAGCAAACGCTGCAGGTCCTCGGGCTCGTGCGCGGCGTTGACGACGATACGAAAGCTGCCGGCCTGCGCCGCACCGAAGTAGCGAACATAGGGAGCGAAGAGCCCACCGCGCCGAAGATCGTCGTGCAAACGCTCCATGCGCGCGGCGTCGCCGAGGCCAAACGCGAAAACAGGCAGGTTTTCAGCCGAAACCGGGAGCCCGAGCCGCGTGAAGCCCGCGCGAACGAGCGCTGCGTTCTCGCGCATTCGCGCGAGCCATCTGGAGTCGTCGAAGGCGAGCTCCAGCGCCGCCAGGGCCGCGCACGCAACGGCGGGCGGCGGGGGAGTCGAGCCGATGTAGGCCTGGCTGTGCTGGCGGACGGCCTCGGTGAACTCGCGCGAGCCCGCGACGAAGCCGCCGTAGCAACCGAGCGCCTTCGAGAGCGTCGACGTGAGCACGACGTCGTCGCCGCCGACGCCGAAGTGCTCGAGCACGCCGCGGCCGCGTGCGCCGACGACGCCTGTTCCGTGGCAGTCGTCGATCCACAGCCCGGCGCCGAACTCGCGCGCGAGCTCGGCAAGCTCCGCCGCTCGCGCGAACTCGCCGAGCATCGGAAACACGCCGTCGGCGACCACCATGGCGCGCTGTCCGTGCTCGCTCAGCAGCTTGCGCAAGTCGACGAGTTCCCCGTGCGGCCAGGCGTGCACCTCGAGGCGCGCCGAATGCGCCGCGTCGAACAGGCTCGGGTGGGAGCGGTCGTCCACGAGCGCGACGCGGCGCTCGCGTGCGATCGCCTGCGCCGCCACGAAGTTCGCCGTGTAGCCCTCGGGCGTGAGAACCGCCGCCGGAAGCTCGAGCCGCGCCGCGATCTGGAGCTCCAGCTCGTCGTAGGCGACGCAGTTGCCCGTCGTCTCGCGCGACGCGCCCGCGCTCACGCCGAACCGCTGCAGGCCCTCCGTCAGCGCCGCGACGACGCGCGGATGGTGCGCGAGCCCGAGGTAGCCGCAGCCGCCGAAATATACGAACTCGCGGCCGTCCAGCTCGACGGTTCGTGCGCTCGAAGCCTGGATCGCGAGGCGCGGCATGCAGAGCTCTCTTCGTTCAGCGCGCGGCGCGCCGTGCGTCGAAACATGCGGCCATGGGGATCGTCGCCATCGTATGCAGACCTGCGCGCGCCGTGACGAGCGGCGTGATCGAGTTGAGCACGATGGCGCTCGTCGCGATGTCGCCGTGCACGCCGCCTCGCAGCACCAGGTCGATCGGCGGATCGGAATCGAGCTGCACTCGATCGTGCGGATCGGGTTGGCCGATGGCGGCCTGGAACTCGAAGTGCAGCGTCGGTTTTCCGTCGACCCAGCCCTCGGCGACCTGCCGCACGCCCGCCGCGTGCCCGGCCTCGATCGCGCCGAGCCCGCTCGTGAGCGGCTTCGTCGCGAGCACCGGCTCGATCGTCTCGCTCCAACGCTCGACCTTCCAGCCGAGCGAATGCGCCACGAAGTGCAGCGACTCGCCGAGCCCCACGTGCCGCAGCCAACCCTCGGCGATCGCCGCTTCGAACTGCGCCGGCGAGAGGCCCGCGCCGATCTTGCGCTGAAACGGAAGGCGGCGCGTCGTCGCGTCCTGGATGCGCGCCACGCGCACGCCTCGGACCGACTTGCACACGGCGCTCGCGAAGACGGGCAGCGCGTCCATCAAGTAGCCCGGATTCACGCCCGTGCCGAGCAACTGCGCGCCGTTCCTGCGCGCGCACTCGTCGAGCTCGGCGGCCAGCTCTTCGTGCCGCAGCCAGGGCCACACGAGCTCCTCGCAGCTCGAAACCACGGCGACGCCGCGTTCGAGAAGCGCGCGAAACGTCGGAGCGCAGCGCGCGAGCTCCGAACTCGTCGTCACGACCGCCGCGTCGATGTCCTCCCAGTTCTCGAGCTCGTCGAGGGAGGCGGCGACGGGCAAGTGCGGCGCGCCGTCGACGAGCTCCGCGAGCGGCCGCCCGACGAGCTCGGGCGCCGGGTCCACCGCGGCGATCGTGCGCCCCAGACCCTTGTCGAGGAGGTCGCGCTGGATGCGCAGGCCGAGCGGCCCGAGGCCGACGTGCAGGAGACGGAGTTGGGGCACGGAGGGTCGCGATGGGGGGCCGGATCGGGCGAGAAAGCGCGGCAGTATAGGCATGGCGCGCTCGACATCGGACCCGTTGCGTTGCCTGCCGAGCGGCTGCGGGTAGTGCGTCGGCGAACTGCGAGCGCACTCGCCGCCGACGCCCGTCGCGGCGCGCGTCCACGCGTCGATCGCGACGGCGCGGACCTGCCAGCCACGACGGTCACCGACTACAGTACGCGCCCTCGGCGAACGACTCGAACGCATGGCCACCCGCACCCCCGATCCGACCCGCCAAGGCGGCCCTTCGCTCGACGCGCTCGCGCGTTGGGTCGACACGCTCGAGACCGTGATCTTCGGCAAGCGCGAGCAACTCGAGCTCGCGGTCGCGTGCGTGCTCGCCCGCGGTCACCTGCTGCTCGAGGATGCGCCCGGCGCCGGCAAGACGACGCTCGCGCGCGCGCTGGCCCGCTCGATCGGCGCGCAGTTCCGCCGCATCCAGTTCACCTCCGACCTGCTCCCGTCCGACGTTCTCGGCGTCGCGGTCTGGTCGCCCGAACGCTCGGCCTTCGTCTTCAAGTCCGGGCCGATCTTCGCGAACGTCGTGCTCGCCGACGAGCTCAACCGCACGCCGCCGCGCACGCAGTCCGCGCTGCTCGAGTGCATGAGCGAAGGCCAGGTTTCCGTCGACGGCGTCACCAAGAGCCTGCCCAGGCCGTTCTTCGTCATCGCGACGCAGAATCCGCTGGAGTTCGAGGGCACGTACCCGCTGCCCGAGTCGCAACTCGACCGCTTCGCGGTGCGCCTGAGCCTCGGCTTCCCGCCGCGCGCGGACGAAGCCCGCATCCTGCGCGGAGAAGGCGGCGAAGCGCGCGTCGAGTCGATCGAGCCCGTGTTCGCGCTCGAGGAACTCTCGAACTGGTGCGAGCTCGCGCGCGAAGTGCGCGTGGACGAGACGCTGCTCGACTACTCGCTCTCGATCGGCGAGGCCACGCGCACCAGCGGCCGCTTCGTGCACGGCGTGAGCACGCGCGCCTTGCTCGCCCTGAGGCGCGTCGCCCAATCGCTCGCGCTTCTCGACGGCCGCGGGTTCTGCACTCCCGACGACTTCAAGCGCGCGGCTTCCCCGGTGCTCGCGCACCGTCTCGCGCCCGCGGGCGACGCCTCGGACCGCGAGCTCGCGGCCGACGCGCTCGAGGAGCTGCTCGACAAGATCCCCGCGCCGCGATGAACGAACCCGCGGTGCGCCCCGTGAGGACCTCGCTCGCGTGGACGCCGAGCGGTCGGGCCGCGCTGCTCGTCGCGCTGTCGCTGCTCGCGGCGACAGCGCCCTTCGGTTCGATGCTCGCGGTGTTCCCCGCGTGCATCCTGCTCGCCCTCGCCCTCAGCGCGCCTCTCGCTTGGCTCGGCGTGCGCAACCTGCGCCTTCGACCGCCCGCGGCGCGCACGGTTCGCAGCGGCGTGCTCTTCGATTTTCCGCTGCGGGTGGAGCACGTGGGTTGGGGCGTCGCACCGCGCGATCTGCTCGTTTTCGCGGGGGCGGATGGACCGACGACCTCTCGCCCGCTCGCGTGGGTCGAGCACGTGCCGGCGCGCGGCCAAGCTACGGTTCCGTGCGAGTGGCGCACGCGCCGCCGCGGCCGGCGCACGAAGCTCGAACTGCGAGTGGCGAGCACGTTTCCGCTCGGCTGGTGGCAAGCCTCCGCGCGCTTCGACGCGCCGATCGATTGGCTGAGCCTGCCGCGCGTGGCGCGCCTCGACTTCGACGACCTCGAACTTCGACGGCGACGGCGCGAGCAGGGCCGCGTGGCCCACGCACGGCGCGGCGACGACGAGTTCTACGCGCTGCGCGACGCGCGGCCCGGCGACAGCCCGCACTGGGTGCACTGGCGTTCGAGCGCGCGGCGCGGAAAGCTCGTCGTGCGCGAGTTGCGCGGCGAGGAGCGCCCGGAGAAGCGAGTGACGTTGCTCGGCTGGACCGACCGCAGGATCGGGGCGAACGGAACGAACGACGCGTTCGAGCACGCGGTCGCGCTCACCGCGGCGCTCGTCGAGCGGCACGCCCGCCAAGGCGAGGCCACCCACCTGCGCTTCGAAGGGCCCGAGCCCTGGTCGTTGCGGGTTCCGTCGTCGCGGGCCGCGGTTCAGGCGATGCTCGCGCGCCTCGCGATCGTCGAGTGCAAGCCGCTCACGGCGGCGAAAGCAACGAAGCTCGAGTCGTCGCTAGCGCGCGAACCGCTGCAGGGCGCCTTGCTCGTCCACGGCTGCGCGAAGTGGAACGGCCGGTGGCGCGTGCTCAATCGACGTTCGAACGAAGGCGGGCACGTCGTGCTCGCCGAGCGCGTACCGTCGCGCGCCAAGTCCGCAGGACCTGCATCGTGAGCACGAAGCGCGAACTTCGGGACGCCCGTGAAGGTCCGGTCGAGCCGTTGGACTTCCGCCGACCCGGGCCGCGAGTCCTCGCGCTCGGCGCACTGCTCGGCGCCGCGATCGGTCTCGCCCGCGCGCCGCAGGAAGCGCAGAGGGTCGTCGAGGACTGGAAGTCGCTCTGGCCCGCGGTCGCCTTGGCTTCGCTCGCGCTCGGCGCAGTGTGCGCGGCGGTCGTGGGCTGGGCGCGGCGACGAGGTGGAGAAGCTCTCGCCGCGTGGCTGCTCGTGTTCGTGGCGCCGACCGCGGCCGCCGTGGGCGCGGTGGGGGCCAGCGCGACTCGCTTCGCGGCCGTCACGCTGGGTCTGGCCGCGCTCGGCTGGATGCTCCACTCGACGCATCGCGGCAGCGCGCCCAGGGCCGCGCTCTGGCTCTCGCTCGCTTGCGCGGTCTCGGTCCACACTTTGGCGCCTGGCACGGGCAGTTCGCTCGCGTTCCTCGCGGTCGCCGCGTGCTGCGGCGCGGGGCTGGTGAGCGAGCACCGCGAAGCCACGCTCCGGCGGTTTCTCACGCGGCGTGCGACGTCGGGGCGCGGAGAATTCGCGCGCAATGCGCCGCACGCGCCGCCGACGCGCTCGATGCTCGCCGGGATGCTCGTCGCGGCGCTCGCCTGGATGCTCACGGGGTTCGGCCAACGCGCCTACACGCGCGCGCTCGACGCGGCGAGGCTCGAACGCAACGAGGCCGCGCAACCTCGGGATCCGCTGAAGCAGTCGGCTCAGAGCGCGATGCGCCAGTGGCTCACGTCGGTTTCGATGGGTTCGAGCGACGCTCAGCGGAGCGACGAGATCCTCGCCACGGTGGCGCTGCGCGACGGCCGCACGGGGGAAGCCTTCCAACCCGCGCGCCCGCCGTACTTTCCGGTCACGACCCTCGATGCGCTGAACGGCGATCGGCTCGAGAGCTCGGGCCTCGACGGCGTCGCAAAGCTGCGCGACGCGGACGACGGAGAAGAGGACGGCTGGATCGAGTTGCGGCGCCCCGCGTCGCGCGCGCCGCTGACCACCGCGACCGTGACGCAGTTCGCGCAGAGCACGGCGCGCGGCGGCTGGCTGCCGCTGCTCCGCCTCGAGCCGTTGCACGCGATTCGAATCGACGAAGTGCGCCGCCTCGGCGACGGCGCGTTGCTGCTCGAAGCCCCCGGCGAGCGCGCCGAGTACGCGCTGGTGGCCGCGTCGCGCGAACCGACGCTGAGTCCCGGCGAATCCGCGCGCGCGCGCCACCCTGAAGCGCGCTTCCTGGACTTGCCGCGCGACGACGCGGCCTTCGAACGCATCGCACGCGAAGCGCGACGCGTCGCCGCGGACCGCGAGAGCGACGCCGAGCGCGTGCTCGCGGTCGTCGCACACTTCCGAGACGGCTTCACTTACTCCGAGGAAGGCACGGGCGCCGAAGGACTCGAAGGCCTCGCGAGGCTGCTCGAGCGACGTTCGGGGTACTGCGCTTCGATCGCCGCGGCCGCGGTGGTCATGTTGCGTTCGCTGGACCTTCCGGCGCGCGCCGTCGCGGGCTTTCTCGGCTCCGAGTACGACCTCGAGCGCGACGAGTACGTGCTTCGCCAGCGCCATGGACACGCGTGGATCGAGGTGCACTTCGAGGGGCTCGGATGGGTGCGCCTCGAGCCGACGCCGGCGGACCGCCGCGCGCCGACGCCCGGGGCCGAGCGCGAGGCGGGCGCGCTGTCCCGTTGGGGCTCGGCGCTTCGAAACGACGTCGGCGCGCTGTTCAGCGGCGAGGAACAAGCGCCCTCGGTGGGCGAAGTGGTCGCGCGGCTCGCCGAGGGGCCCGACGCGCTTCTCACCTCGGCGCGCAGGCGCGAGCCGCTCGCGGTCGGCCTCGTGCTCGCGATCGTGCTCGCCAGCGTCGTCACGCTGTTCCGCGTGTTCCGCCGCGCGGTCCGCGGCGTGCAAGTCGCGCGCTCCTCGGCAGGGCGCGCGCTCGCGTTCGAGCAACGGCTCATCGAGGCGTTGCGCGGGCGTGGCGCGCGAGTTTCGGCCTCGCAAACGCTGCGAGAGATCGTGCGCAGCGCCGATGCGCGCGTCGCGCCTTCGCTGATGCAGCGTCTGGAGCGGGCGGTCCGATCGCTCTACGCGGCGCGCTTCGGCGGCGTCGAGCTCGCTGCGGATGTGCGCGGCGAGGTCGAGGACTTGATCCGCGAACTGCGCGCGGAGCCCGCGAACACCGCCAACTGATTCCCGCCAGCTCGCCGCGCCGCCTCAGGCGCCGTGCAGCCACACGAGCCACGCGGTTCCGAGCGCGGTTGTGGCGAGCGCGAGCGGGACGCCGACCTTCGCGTACTCGACGAAACCCATCCCGCCGACCTCGCGGCCGCGCTCGGCGACGATCACGTTCGCAACGCTCCCGAGCAGGGTGAGGTTGCCAGCGAAGGTCGACGACATCGCGAGCAGCTCCCAGGCGAGCTCGCGGTTCTCGAAACCCGCGAGTTGTTCGCGCACGACGAGGATGAAGGGCACGTTCGAGACGATGTTCGAGCCGACGAGGAACAGGCCGCTCGCGCGCCACAGGTTGGGCTCGCCGTCGCCGAACAGCGGGTAACGCGCGAAGAATTCGGCGACGGCGCCGCTGCGTTCGAGGCCCGCGACGGTGACGAACAGGCCGGCGAAGAACAGCAGCACGCTCCAGTCGATGCGCTCCCACAGCCGGCTGGTGTCGGCGCGGTGCAGGAACATGAGCGCCGTGAACCCCGCGGCCGCGGTCCACGCGAGGTCGGTCCCCGACAAGTACGACGCCACCGTCGCGAGGAGCACGGCGAGCGTCAGCGCCGAGCGCCGATCGACGAGCGTGGGCGCGACCACGCTCGGAAGTGCGCCGGCGAGCTGCTTGCGGAAGCTCCAGGCGAGGAATGCGTGGTTCAACGCAAGTCCCGCGAGGGCGACGGGCGCCATGTGGAGCAGGTAGGAGCGGTACTCGAGCCCGCCGAGCTGCGCGCACAGCATGTTCTGCGGGTTGCCGACGAGCGTCGCGACCGAACCCGTGTTCGCCGCCGTGCACAGCGCGAGCAGAAACGGAAGCGCGGGGACATCGAGCCTCCGAACCCACGCGATCACGAGCGGCGCGCCGAGCACGCACACGGCGTCGTTGGTGATCACCGCGGAAAGCAGTCCCGCCGACCACACGAGCGCACCGAGCAAGCGGCCCGGCGTGCGGCAACGCGCCGCGAGCCAGATCGCGGAGCGATCGAGCAGACCGTCGGTGGCCAGGAACGCTCCGACGCCCATCAAGCCGAACAGGAGCAACAAGGTCTCGCCGTTCACCGCCGCGGTGGCTTCGCTCGGAGCGAGCACGCCGAAGACCACCATCGCGACGGCGCCGAGCAACGCGCCCGCGGGCCGGTCGATCGGCAGCCAGCTCAGGCGCCGCCCGGCGATGAGCAGGTACGTGACGGCGAAGATCGCGATCGCGAGAGCGGACATCGTGGGGGACTCGGCTCGCTCGAGCTGGGCGACTCGGATTCCGGCGTTCGTTCGGACGCGCCGGCCTTCAGGCGCCCGCTGGCCTGCGCGGGTCGAACGAAGGCCCGCGCCGTCGCGCGCTCGTCAACGCCACTCGGCGAGGTACAGATTCGTCTCGCCGGCCTCGCTGCCGCCGCGGTTCGAGCCGAACACGAGCCAGCGCCCGTCGCGGCTGAACATCGGAAAGCTGTCGAAGCCCTTGTAGGTCGTGATGCGCTCGAGATTCCCGCCGTCGACGTCGATCGCGAACAGGTCGAACTCGACCTTGATCTCGCGCGGGTCGTGGTAGTTGCTCGAGAACAGGATGCGTCGGTCGCCCGGGAAGAAGTACGGCGCCCAGCTCGCGCCGTCGAGTTCCGTGATGCGCCGGCGGTTCGATCCGTCGACGTCGCACACGTAGATGTCGAGCTTGTGCGGGCGGATCTTGTGCTTCGCCAGCAGCTCGACGTACTGCTCTCGCGTGCCGACCTTCGAGCCATCCGCGCCCTGCTCGACGAACGTGGTCGCGCGGAACACGAGCTTCTTGCCGTCGTGGCTGAAGAACGCGCCGCCGTCGTAGCCCAGCTCGCTGGTGACCTGCTTCAGGTCGCTTCCGTCGAGCGCGCAGGTCCAGAGCTCGAGGTCGCCCGAGCGGTCCGACGTGAACACCATGCGATCGCCGACCGGCGAAAGCGTCGCCTCGGCGTCGTAGCCCCAGTGGTTCGTGAGCTGCTGCTCCTCGCCGGTCTCGAGGTCGTGGATCCAGAGGTCGAACTCGGGGTGCAGCGGCCACACGTAGCCGTCCGTGCGGTCCGGCGGCGGCGGGCAGCGCTCGTGGTGCGCCTGCGTCGACGCAAAGATCACCTTGCGGTCGCCCGGCAGGAAGTACGAGCAGGTCGTGGCCCCGCGCCCGTTCGAAACCTGCTTCCAGCCGCCGTCGCCGTCGGTGACGAAGATCGCGTCGCACTCCGCGTCGCCCGCGCGGCGTTGGAACACGAGGCGGTCCCCGGCGAAGCTCCAGTAGCCCTCGGCGTTCTCGCCCTTTGTCGTGATGCGCCAGAGGTGCGCGAAGTGCTTCTCGTCCGGCTCGATGAGGTCGTCGACGTTCTCGAGGCCGGACAGCGGCGGACCCGCGCAGGCGCCGAGGGCGGAGAGGACGAGGCTGGACGCGAGGACGCGGAGCGAAGCGGGACGGGGCTGCATGGGCGCGGAAGAATCGCAGACCCGCGCACGCGGATCAAATCGCCTCCGGGTCACGCGCGGCGCGGCGGCACCGGATCGTGGCCGCCCTTGGCGAAGGGATGGCAGCGCGCGATGCGCCATAGCGCGAGCCACGAGCCCTTGAAGACGCCGTGCGTTTCGAGCGCTTCGATCGCGTACTGGCTGCAAGTCGGCGCGAAACGGCACATCGGCGGCTTCAGCGGCGACAAATAGCGCCGGTAGAAGCGCACGGGCAAGGCCAGGACGCGGCCCAGCGCGCTCACTTCGCGCCTCCGTCGCCGCGCCCGCCCGCGACGCCGCGCGCGCGGGCCTTGGCATCCGGCTTGGATCGCTTCTTCGCTTCGCGCCGCGCCTGGTTCGCCGCGCGTTGAGCGGCGCGCTCCTCGGGCGTCGTCGATCTCCAACGCGCGGCGCCCTTGCGCATCAAAGCGACGAACTCGGCCCGCGTCTCGCCGAGTTCGGGCTCGAGCTTGGGCCGCGCCGCGATCGCGATCACGTCGAAACCGCCCGGCAGCCCGTGCTGCTCGAGTCGAAAGGCCTCGCGGAACATGCGCCGCACGCGGTTGCGTTGCACGGCGCCCTTCCAGATCGTCTTGCCGATCGACAGGCCCAGCCGCGACTGCTCGAGGCCGTTCGCGACCATCACCAACGAAAGCACGCCGCCGCGCACGCGCACGCCCTCGCCGTAGGCGCGCTGAAAGTCCCCGCGCGTCACGACGCGCGAGGCCTTCGAGTGCCGCAGGCGCGGCTTGACGTGCTCTCCCGATGCGTCCACGGCGCCATGGTGCGCGCCGCGCTGGCGTGGAGCAACGGCAAGACGCAGACTCTTCCGCCGTGGCGCTCTGCGAACACCACAACTGGATCGGAGGCGCGTGGCGCGCGGCCGAAGGCGAGCGCTACTACGTCCGCCGCACGCAGAGCGCGGAGACGGAGCGCGGAGAGTTCGAGACCCTCGACCACCGCTGGCCCGAGGCAAGCGCCGACGACGTGCGCAGCGCCGTCGAAGCCGCGGCCGTTTCCGCGCAGCGCTGGCTCGCTCGCCCGCGCGAACAGCGCTGGTCGGAGCTGTACGAGCTCGCCGCAGCGCTCTCGCGCGAAGTCGACGTCGCCGCGATCGCCGACGACTTCGGCCTCGAGCCGCACGAGTACGCACCGCACGCCGCGGAGCACGAGCTGCGTCTCTTCGAGGGACTCGAGCTGTACCGCGACGGACCGTCGTCCCAAGGTGTGTCCGCCTTCGGCGCGCACTGGAGCGACGGCGCCGCGGCCCTGCTCGCCCGCGTCGCGCCGCGCTTGATCGCAGGCGAAACGGTGGTGGTGTGGGCGGACTCGCGCGCGCCGCACGCCGCCGAAGCACTCGCCCGCGGGCTTGAAACCAGCACATTCCCGAGCGGCGTGGTGAACGTTCTTCACGGCGCGTCGCGCGAGGGTCGCGACGCGTTGCTCGGCACGCCCGGCCTCGCGGCCGTGCGTTGGAAGGCGCCGCAATCCGACTTGGAATCGCTGGCCGAACGCTTCCGCGCGCGCCTCCACGCCGGCTGGGAATTTTGGCGCTGCGCGAACGCGAGCGTGGTGGTTTGTGAACGCGACAACCTCGACGAGGTCTGCGCCGAGCTGGTGGAGCGCGCCTTCTCGCGCGGGGCTACACTCTCGGGTCAACACCCGGGGCAAGTCGCTCGGGTGTTGTGCCATCAGCGGCTCTACTCGCGACTGTGCGAGCAGCTCCGCCGCCGTCTCGGCGCCGACCCGGACCTGGAGCGTCCGGTTCCGGCCCTGGACGACGACCTGGAACGCCACGTGCTCGAGTGCTGGGCGCAGGGGATGGACGAAGGCGCGACTCCGATCTTCGGAGAGCCGCCGACCGCGCGCGAGCGCAGTCGCGCGGAGGGCGTCGGAGGTCTCGTGTTCGTCAACGTCGATCCCTCCGGCGCGCTGTGCCGCTCGTCTCGGCCCGCGCCGGTCTTGAGCTTGGTGCGGGTCGCGTCCGACGAAGAGGGCCGCGAGCTGCGCGCGCGGCTCGACCTCGGGCCGCGCTGGTGGCCCGACTCGCTCCCAACCTGAAGCCGACACGCTGAACGCCCGCGCCCGCGGGAGCTCCGCCGTCCAACACCCCCCGCCGCCATGATCCACCCGCAGAACGTCCACGAGACCCTGAAGCGCCACCAGCTCGCGGACGGCTTCCCGTTCGTGCTCGATCTCGACCGTTCGCACGGCTCGTGGCTCCACGACTCCCGCACGGGCCGCGAGTACCTCGACTGCTTCACGTGCTTCGCGTCGTGGGCCATCGGCTACAACCATCCGCGGATGAAGGAGGAGGCCTTCCTGAAGGAGCTCCTCGTCGCCGCGGCCAACAATCCGTCGAACTCCGATCTGTACACCGAGTCGATGGCGCGCTTCGTCGAAGCCTTCGCGACGCGCGTGACTCCCGAGGGCTTCCCGCACCATTTCTGGGTGACGGGCGGAGCGCTCGCGGTCGAGAACGCGCTCAAGACGGCCTTCGACTGGAAGGCGCAGAAGCTCGGACGCACCGCGCTCGATGCGAACTGCGACGACCTCGTGATCCTGCACTTCAAGGACGCCTTCCACGGTCGCTCGGGCTACACGCTCTCGCTCACGAACACCGATCCGCTGAAGACCGGCCTGTTCCCGAAGTTCCGCTGGCCGCGCGTGCACAACCCGGCCATCGAGTTCGGACCGAGCGGCGAGATCGTGAACGACATCGAAGCGAGCGAACGCCGCTCCTGCGCGGAGATCGAGCACGCCTTCTCCGAGCACAAGAACAAGGTCGCCGCGATCCTCCTCGAGCCGATGCAGGGCGAGGGCGGCGACAACCACTTCCGCCCCGAGTTCCTGCGCGCGCTGCGGCGCTACGCGGACGAGAACGAAGCGCTGCTGATCTTCGACGAAGTGCAGACGGGCTTCTTCGGCGCCGGCGCGCCGTGGATGTGGCAGACGAAGGGCGTCGCGCCGGACGTCGTCGCCTTCGGCAAGAAGTCGCAGCAGTGCGGCCTGTACGCGAACCGCCGCGTCGAGGACGTCGCGGAGCACGTGTTCAAGCGCGCGAGCCGCATCAACTCGACCTGGGGCGGCAGCCTCGCGGACATGGTGCGTTCGCGGCAGATCATCGACATCATCCTCGGCGATCGAATGCTCGAAAACTCCGCCGCGCGCGGCGAGCAGTTCCTCGCGGGCCTGCGCAGCCTCGCGCGGGAGCGCGGCGGCTTCACGAACGTCCGCGGCGCGGGTTCGCTCGTAGCCTTCACTCTCGAGAGCCCGCAGGTGCGCGACGAGACGCTCACGCGCCTGCGCGAGAACGGCGTGATCGCGCTCAAGTCCGGTCCGCGGGCGATCCGCTTCCGGATGTCGCTCGCGATCACGGCCGCGGAGATCGACACCGCCCTCGCGCGCATCGAGCAAGCGCTGCCGGCGCGCGTCTGACGAACCTGCTCTCCGGGCCCCGCGAGGGGCCTGCTGCGATCAGGACGTCGCGAGCTTGCGCACGCGGAGCTGGCCGCAGGCCGCGTCGTCTTCGAGACCGCGCGACCAGCGCACGGTGGCCACGACGCCGCGTTCGGTGAGCAGCGCGTGGAAGCGGTCGACGGCGCTCTGCAGGGGCCGGCGAAAGCCGGATTCGTCGACGGGGTTGAACGGGATCAAGTTCACCGTGCAGCGCCGGCCCTTGAGGCGGCGCGCCAGTCGCTCGGCGTGTCCCGGCGTGTCGTTCTCGCCCGAGAGCAGCACGTACTCGTACGTCACTTCGCGGCCGGTCTGCTCGAACCAGTCGTCGCCCGATTCGAGCACGTCCTCGATCGGCACGCCCTTCATCGCGGGCACGAGCACGTCGCGCTGCTCCTGGTCGGGAGTGTGCAGGGAAATCGCGAGCTGGAAGCGCGGACGAGTCGGCGCGATGCGCCGCAGGCGCTCGGGGAAGCCGACCGTCGAAACCGTGATCTTCCTTCCGCCGAGGCCCATCTCGTCGTGGACGACATCGAGCGCCGCCGACAGGTTCGCGAAGTTGAGCAGCGGCTCGCCGATGCCCATCACGACGCTGCGCCCGAGTTCGCCGATCGCGCGCCCACGCACGTATTGCTCGACGATTTCGTGCGCTTCGAGGTTGCGCACGAGCCCCGCGCGGCCCGACGCGCAGAACGGGCACGCCACGGGACAGCCGACCTGCGTCGACACGCACAGCGTCGCGCCTTTGCGGCTCTCGCGGTCCTTCGGCGGGATGTGCACGACCTCGACGCTCGCGTCGCGCAAACCGACCCGCGGGAAGGCGATCAGGAGCTTCGTGGTCTGGTCGCGGGCCTGGCGCCGCGCGCTCTCGGCGCCGGTGAAGATCGGCAGTTCGCGCGCGAGCGCGTCGCGCAGCGCCGCCGGCAGGCTCGTCATCTGCGCGTAGTCGAGCACCGCCTTCTGCAGCACCGCCTCGCGCGCGATCTTCGCGTGGAACGGCCTTCCACCGAGCTCGACGACGCGGCTTCGCAGCTCCTCGGGCGAGAGCGACAGAAGCGTCGCCTTCGGCGGCGCAACTTCGGGCTCGCCGGCGGGCGAAGGTTGGTTCGGATCGATCATCGGAGCCGAGCGTTGAGGCTTCCGGGGCGGACTTCCCGGCCTGACGTTGAGGCCTGACGTTGAGGCCTAAATTTGTGGCCTGACTTTGAAGGGGGCCGCGCGGCCCGTGCGGTCCTACGGCTGG
>CALFYL010000327.1 GCA_937952135.1 uncultured Planctomycetia bacterium | reverse complement strand
CCGGCGGCGTCGAGGCGCTGTCAAGGCTCGGCAATTCAAGTCCACTCCAGCTCGGGTGACGCTGGTCCACCGGGCGGTTGGCCAACAGCTCGCGTTCCATGGCACGATCTCGCCGATGCGATCCGCGAGCCCCACCGACCTCGCCAACATCGTCGCCACCTGCCGCTCGGTGCTCGCCGACGCCGACGCCGGCACCGTCGAGGTCGACGCCGAGTACTTCTACGCCAGCCTGCCGCTGTGCGTGATCGATTCGGTGTTCTCGATCGGCGTGCGCTATGAGAGCGTACGCAACGTGCTGGACCGTTACTGCCGGCGGTTCGGGCTGCCACGGCAGTCGCCCACGCGATCGGTGCCGCCTCGCGAAGAGCAGGAGTCGGTCTCCGCCTTCCTCGACCGCGTCCGCGGGCACGACGCGAGCACGCTTGCCGCCGAGATTTTCGGCAACCGCCAGCGCACGTCGAGCCGCAACGGGATCCTCAAGGCCGAGGCCGTCGTCCAGTTCGCCGACGTGCTCGCGCGCAACCGCATCGAGCACCTCCAGGACGTCCTCGAAGCCCGCGAGCTGTCCGCGGTCGAGCGCGACGTGCGCCGCATCCCCGGGCAGTCGTCCGGCATCTCGTGGCGCTACTTCCTCATGTTGGCCGGCCGCGAAGACCTCGTGAAGCCGGACCGCGTGATCCTCGGCTTCCTCGGGCGCGTGCTCGGACGGGCGGCCTCGGTGGACGAGGCTCAGTCGCTGCTCGCCGCCGCCGCGCGCGAACGCTCGGGGGGCCTACTCCTCATCCGCGTCGAGCGCGACCGTCCACACTCGTTCCAGCGGCAGTTCTGCGCGAATGTCGACCGGCAAGCGCTCGTACTGGGCGAGTATCTGCTCGACGAGCGTATCGGCGTCCCACAGGCGTACGCGAAAGAACTGCGACGAGATGTCCTTGGTCACCGAGTTCTTGAAGCCGCCCCACGCGACAAGCAGTCCCTGCTGCGCGTTGACGTTCTGCATGACGCCGATGAGCTGATCGAGCGTCGGGCGATCCACGGGAGCGTCGCCGGACTTCACTTGAATGCAGATTCTCGGGCTGCCGAATCCCAGAGGGTCCGGCGCCGCGAGAGTGTCGATCCCCTTGTCCGGCCCTTCGCCGCTCACATGAGTCTGGTACCCCTGCGCATTGAGGATCGCCGCCACCAGCCGTGCGAGACCGTGACCCTTGAATCGGCGCTCGATGAGCTGCGCGATCTGATCGGCGCCGATTCGCTCGAGGTCGATCGCGCTCTCGTCCGGCTGTGGGTAATCGAGAGCTTCGCCGGGCGGATACCCTCAAGTCGGGGAAGGTGCGCGTGAAGTGCCGTCCCCGACGCGCTCAGAGATCGCGTCCGCTGACAAATCCCGCAGACGGACGATCTCGATCGCAGCGTTATTGACCTGCATTCGCTCCTGATCGCCAGCCGACACATGCACGAGGTTGACCATGACCGCGTTCTCCACTTTGGCGAGGAAGGCACTGTCACACGGCGTGTGAGGTTGAGCCCCCCGCTCCAGGTACTTGAAGCTCCTGAAGGGCAGCCTAATCGAGGTCGATGTTCGTCCTGCGATTTCGGTCGTTGCCGTCAGCCTCCAAAGCCGGGAAGCGAAACCGGCAGCCGCGACCATAAGACGTAATGGAACGCTCTTGGCCAAACACCTCTTATCAAGCGTCGTCGGCGGCCGAGCGAGCGGTTGCAGCCATTAAAATGGAAGACGTGACTATGGTCAACAACGTCATCCCCGCCATCAGAACACTGAAATCTTCGCTCACAGTCACAATCCCACGACCGAAACGGCCCACGATCTGTATCGCCAGGGTCTCGTGCACTCCGATCACGTACTTCGACCGCGCCGATTCATTGAGAGCGCTGCAAAACGCGAACAACGCAAGCGCGGCCAAGATCGATCGCTTCTCGCGCAGAATTCTGCCAGCCCTTTCTATAGGTATACCGATGAGTTCGGCCGCGGCTAGCCCCCGAGAGGCGGGCCTACTCCTAAGAGACATCAGTAGCAGCGCGACGCACCACGGCATTGCTCCACCCACAAGCGCGGCGACAATTATCGGTAATCGGCCCGTTATCGACTCAACGCGCTGCCCGAACCAAGACAGCCCAAGACCGGACACATCACCAGGTATTGCCCAGGCCATTCCAATCACGACAAGAACAAACAGCTCGCTGGTGCGTCGCATTTCACGCGCCAGCACAAGTGCGGCCATCAGGCAAGTGACGACCAAACTCGCTGCCGTCGCAAAGGCAATCGATCGCAGTAGAGCTGACGAGTTCCTGTCGGACTCGAAGTACGTGCTGAGCGCCTCCCAAGCTGAGCCGACACGGCCAGAAATTCCGCCACTCAAGGCCACTTTAATTGACCCAAGTAGCGGTGCTAACACAACAATCCAGCCAGCAACTGCTAACGCGCCGATCAGGCCGGCAGTAAGAGTGTTCACCGTCATGCAGACGATTCCGTGATGCTTGTCGCCCACTGCGAACCTCCCCCCCGCAAGCGAGAGTCTTAAAATGATCGACTCGGTTCCTCCGGCCCGCTTCTCCATCGCGCGGCGCCGCATAAAAGCTAGCACCGAGACGCAGGCTGCAAGTCCAATCACTCCGAACACCAAGGCGAGCCGAGCTGCATCCACACCTGCGGTGCTCGCTGTGGACGACCTTCCCATGAGATTGTGAAACATGACATCGATCGTTACACCTTGTCCAACGCGCGACTCGGCTCCCGTCGCCGCTATCGTCGCCGCGACGGAGCTACCCCACGCTAGTCCAATCCAGCGCACCCACCCGCTAGTGCACACGCCGATCCTTGCTATGGATGGCCAACGAACGTGCTCATTCATGGAGCGCTCCTCAGCAAACGGACGCATGTCGGCTCCCGTGTTTATCACAAGCGCTTGTAGGGCGACGATGCCTGTGCTCTCGGCGAACCACGAACTTACTGTTGTGTACTTTCCAACTATCACGAAGTTGGGCACCCAAGCTCGCGCGAAGTCTGCAGCCAGGTCCAGATCCGTCAGGAGCGTCGACCAGACATGACCTCTAAAAACATCGTTGATCGTAACTGCACCTAGCAACACGCCCACCGCCAGCGCCCGCCCCCTACCACCAAGAGCCGCGCGAAGGTGACACACCAGCACCACAGACACCGGTACGCATAACGCACTGAAGAGAGTAGCGCGCCAGACAATGTCGGCGAGCTCAGGCAGATATGCACTTAGTCCACGTCCAGTGCCGCGCCTCACAGCCCGAGCCGCAATCTCTGCTATTGGAGCGCCACTGACTACCGCGAAGATCGCGAAGCCAACTGCGACGAAAGCCAACCCACAGCTCACTCCGACAAACTGGCGCGTACGAGACGATGCAGGCATTCGGCTACGCACTTCGCACCCGGCTCCACCACTCGTCGTAGAGTCTATGATTGTCCGGGCGGACCCGTTGCCAGTACGCTCGCCCCTTGCCACTGACAAACTTCTTCTGCACGTTGTCGCAGATTGCCTGAACTCTCCCGTCGTTGTGCTCGGGGTGTGTCAAAGCAAACTCAGTAGTTAAGTCGTTCGGTACCGCGTATCCGCGCTTCAGCGCTAGGATGGCGCCGTACTCACCGCTCAGCATCCAATCCACCATTTCGTGCGCGGTCCCGAAACGTCCCCGCGTAGTTGCGCCGCTGTGCAATATCAAATCGTTGGACCAGCCTTCATACCCTTCCTTCGGTATGGCATACTCGGCTTGAATCCCACGCCGACGAAGCTCGTAGACAATCGGCTCCCATCCCGACATCACCCACACGTCTCCATTGCTCAAGAGTTCTACGCCTTGCTCCCAGCCCCGCCAGAACTTCTTGAACTGCCCTGACCGCTTTTTTTCGATCAAGAATCCCATAACTTCCCTCAACTCTGACTCGGTCAGATTCCCTGGATCGGCGATCGTGTGCCCGGTTTCTTTGAGGTAGATAGCGGTAAAGATCGCGCTATTCACCCAAGCGTCCTCCATCGAAGCCCGCCCACGCAGGCGTTCATCGAACAGTGCGAAGTAGGAGTCAATACGCCCACTCTCGTAGCCTGCCACGGCCTTAATGCGCTCAGGCAGGTAGATCATCGAATCCGCATTCACGGCGATCGGGATGCCGTAGGTGGCGTTCTTATGTCGGATGTACGGGATCTCGGAAGCCGCCAGATCCCACATGCGCGGCCAAGCGGAAATCCTTTTGATATCCCAAGGCTCTATCACGCCCGCTTCCGCCAACTCTCGCTCAGCACCGCCTTGAAGACCGCCGATATCGTAGTCTTTTGCGGCGGTTCCCGTGACCATCTGGCCGATGACGGGCCCCGGATCGTTGCCGTTATCGATGAACCGCAACTTGATCTGGCGCTGATCCGCGAGTCGAGCCCATTCTGTCTCGATATCCAGCGTACCTGTCGCGTAGAAAGAGATTTCTCGCAGGGGCTTTACTTCCTCCTTCCGACAGGCTCCAAGTGTGCTCGAGGTCGCAAGCGCTGTGCCCGCAAGCGCTATCCGCCTCAGCAGCATGCGACGTGAGAGGTTAGACGTATCGGAGTTGTAGTCATTCATTTGGCGATACCTTTCAAGGAGGGAGAACGACCGCGTGGCTTCCATCTACTGCGAGCGCAACGCTAGCGCCAACGTGGGCACTAGTTCTGGATTTAACGTTAGAGGGGCAACTGACCTGCACCACTGCTGGCTGCCCCACCAGCCGCACACCGAGTGTGACCACATGCTCAAGATCACGTCTCCACTGAACAACGCCTCTGAGCACGTTCCGCTCCCCGTGGCTCCCGGAGTGATACCTAATGGCGGTGTGGGGTATGGCGAGAACCACGGTGGATGTTCCCGAAGATTCGTCAGCGGTACTGGGAATCTCTACGGAGCCGGCTGGCTCAGCATCGAATATGTGCGAGTGCTCGCAATATACACCAGTAAGCACGGTGTGTCGGCCAAGAAGTGCTGCCGTGGCACCACTAACAGGTTTTGCTAGCAGATCTTTTGTCGATCCTTGCGAGACCACTTGTCCGGAAGCAATAACGGTAATTGTATCGCAGACCGAAACTAGGAAGTCGGCGTCGTGGCTCACAATGATGACGGTCGGGCTGGGCGGAACCACCACAATAGTATTCAGCGTATTGACAAGATCTTGGCGGCTAATCGCATCCAAGTACGTAGTCGGCTCGTCCATAAGCAGGACCATTGGACGTGCCGCGAGCGCTCGCGCCAAGGAGACACGTTGCAGTTGGCCGCCGCTCACCGTTGCTGGAAGCGCAGCCCCCAAGTCTCCCACTCCTAGAAGTTGAAGGAAGTAGTCGGCTTCCGCGCTCCGGCTCTTTTTTCCAGACAGGTGCCTTGCGGTCGCTAGCTCTACATTCTCGCGGCAGGAAAGATCTGGGAAGAGCCCCCCGCCCTGAAACACCGTGGCGACTCGACGCTCATAAGGTGCGCGAGACCTAACGTCTTCACCTCCGATTCGTATCTTCCCTCGATTAATTTTTACATGTCCCGCAATGACACGGAGAAGACTGGTCTTTCCAGCACCACTCGATCCGATCACCCCCATAACCTGACCGGTTTCGACGGTCCACCGTTTGACTGTGAGCGAAAATCGTCGCCCTGGACCTCTCAGCGTCAGCGAGACGTCCTCCATCTCGACAGCCTGAGACGTGGGTTCCACATCCAATTCGACACGCCTCGGCCGATGCCCTACCGCTCCGCCGCCGGAAAGTAGCGCACTGAGGGAGTCCATAATCGCCCCGTCTCCACCAATTGTGAACTCGACATCTGGGCGTCGCTGCTCCACAACTTCGGCCCGCACAGACGCTTCGTAAATTAGATAGTCGGCGATCTCGCTAACAGCGGGCGCCCTTTGGTTCTTAACGCCCAGGCGGGTAAGCACCGGGCGCAAATTGGAAAACACGGCGGACAGCAATGCGCTCTCGCCGACCTGTTTGCGAATCTGCGCAATCTGCTCTCGAGACGGTCGCGTGGCTGCAGTCGACGAGAGGACAAATTCGACAGCGCAGGGGATGAAGCTCCTCACCGAGCACCGAAACATCTCCACTCGGCGACGAACGGCGCGCTCTGCCATCCCGGGCGTGATGCCAAAAAGCCGAGTCAGCGTTGCACATTCCTCACGGTCGAGAAGTACTAGTAGCAGAGTCTGGCAACCGGCGCGGACGACTTCGCCTGCCAGTTCTCGGAGCGTCGCTTCACCAAACCGGCGAGAACCGAGGCTGATGACGCTTATCCCAATCCTGGTGGCCTTACCGGTCAAGCTCGGCTCCTTTCCCACCCGATGCGGCCTCGACGAATTCCCCAAGGCGGTCCCTCGGATAGCTAGCTTGCTTGTAGCGCTGCCATGCGGCGTCGGCAGAGATCTCGACGGCACCCATTCGAAGCAACTCATCGCGGTCCGCCGAGGTAAGCCCTTTCGTTGAAGCTATGTTGGCGTTTGCGCAACTAGCGATTCGGGTCACGCCGTCCTTAGTGCGCGTCCCGGTAATCCCGAGTGCGTTCGACAAGTTCGCGCCGCGCATGTCAACTCGGTCAATCACGGCACCGTTGAACTGGCAGTATTGGAGATTTGCGTCGCGTAGATCTGCGCCCTCCAAGTCTGCTCGAGCGAAGGAGCTCTCCTGTGCATTAATGGATCGCAAGTTGGCGCTTCTCATTCTTGCGCCGGCAAACGTGCATACGGTTGCCCCTGCGTACACTGCACTACTATTACCCTCCGACGAACTCCAAACGGCGCCATCAAGGATGGCTCCGCTGAAGTCGACACTTGTCATGACGACATTCTGGAACGTTGCCCCGGACATATCGGACCGTGTGGATCCGAGCGAGCAGAAACTGACATTGATCATCATGCACGAATCGAACTGCACAAAGGGAGCAATCGTCCCTCGAAAGCTAGATTCTTGCACGGTGCTGCCTACAAACTTTGCCCGGCGCAGGTCAAGATTGTTCGCGTGTGTGAGGGCCAGGACTGAATCTTGTACTACCGTATCGTGAAAGACAGCTCCGTCTAAGTTGGTTCGCTGAAAAGTCACTCCGTGCAGCCTCGATTGGGGCAATCTCATTCCGGGCAGCTGCCTGTCTACAAACTGAGCCCCCTCGATTTGAACACCGGCCAGTATGTCGCGGACCGAGGCTGCGTCGGCAGTTCGGCCGCCAGGATCGTCCATCCAGATCCACGCAATGTCGGCAGAGTTGAGCTCAGTTTCTGCGGTTGGCTCCAACCAAGCCTTCGCACCGATCTCGCCGAACGCGGCAAGGAGGGCTCGTACCTCTGCTGATGACAGCGGGCGATCCCCGGTTCGTGCTTCCTCTGTGTAGTTTGTCAACAGTTCGCGCACGCGCTCCGCGAATATCGGGCTACCACGCGATCGAACTCCGATCGAGGCCACCAAAGCGTCCAGGATGGGCACTTCTGGATCAGGGTCTGCCCTCATCCGGTAGTCCTTGGAAACACGTTTAAGAGCCGCTACCCGGCGCCATTGCAACGGCGAGTTTAGGTCCTCCGCAAGGCGATCGAACTCCGCTTCGCACTGCCGCAGTTGTTCTTGCTTCGATGCACCATGTATAGTTTGAAGCGTCATGAGAAGGCCCCATGACCCGCCCAGCACGATCATGAACTTGCCGACGAGCCGCCACCCGTTCGCCGCTCGAAGCGATTTCGAAATGTCGCGAAACCAACCGCTGACAACAGTGACTTGGGCTGTCTCACGCGATTGCCCCGTGTTTGCGGCTGACACTGCTGCGTGGACTGCTATCGCGTTTGCATCCCCACCAGCATCTGGCACGAGAGGGTGAGACGCTTCCGTGAGCGGTGTAGCTAGCGGCTGTTCCATGCGAGACGACTGGGGGTGCATCAGATTTCATTTCCGTTCGAAGGTCGTGACTGGAGGTCGCCACCCCGAACTTTGGAGACCCAACCGTGCTCGATGCGCCGGTGCCTGCGCCTGCGGACGCTCGTCGCGCTCGGCTGAGATGCGGAGACGATACGGACAGTCTGCGGCAGAGTCCGGTACCGATAGACGGATACGCCGGCTGTTGAGCCGCTTGGGCGCTCGCGGACAGCGAGACCCGGCGGTGACTCTGAACCAAGCCCGCCATTCCAACGATGCTGAGCGACACCACGGTGGCATTGCGTCGACGACGCACATAAACCAGCGGGCGGTGCAAGCCACGAGTTGCGAGCCATGACGAGTACGGAGGACTATCCGACGCGCTTCACCTACGCGCCCCGCCGGGAAGACGGATCACGCGGTGGTGGTGGCGCTGGGGTCAGGGAAGCACGCTGGGTTCCGCTCTGTCAAGGATCGCTCGCTCCCATTCCCAGATGTAGTCCAGGTGGACGGGCCGAACGCGCGGCCCCCTGGTCCGCGACCTGGCCGACGCTACTGAGCGAAGGACCGGGTCCCCATCCGCTCGCGTGTCAAGGCTCGGGCATTCAGTTCCACCCCAGTTCGGGTGAAGCTCGTCCACTTGACGGGTCACCGGAGGGCGCTCGGAGCGGCTAGAAATTCGGCCCGTCGCGTTTGGCAGGGTCACGCGAGAGCTCTCGGTAAGACACCGGGTTCCCCCCAAGCGACTAGCCGATCTACTGGCCGTCGCAGCCGGGGGGGCCTCGCGAACCATGCCCTGCCACGCAAGTAGAGCGACCGCCCCTCTCCCCTTCGTTCCTCCCGGCTTCATGAGCAGCTGGCCGGCGCACGTCAGTTCTGGTATGGGGATCGGGACCGAAAGTACTCGATTATGGCTTCACCGACGGCTTTGGTGATCCCACCTGCCACTGCCGACTTTATGGCCCATCCCAGCACTGGAACAAAGGAGAGAGCTTCTCCGGCAACCACCTTCCCTACGACGGAGGCGCCCACGGCGGTCGAAACGGCCTCCGCACTCCAGTGCTTAACGCCGAAGCAGTCCGCGACTTCGCGGCAGATCTCGACGTCCGCGGCGGCCAGAGCAAACATGCTGCCGGGAACCCAACCGATCGCGACCGCGCCCGCTGTCCAGGCGTTTACTCGCCTTCGCGCCATCGCTTCGGCCTCACCGAGTGTTGTCATCGTGATTTCTTCCGTGTTGCAGCCCTGGATCAGCGCCACTGCGACCGCCTGGCTACGTAGCGTCGCTGCTTCGGAGGTACCGCATTCCCACCCTTCGCACGCTCTTTGGGGTGGGACATCCTAGTGAGCGGGACAGAGCCGCCCGACGCAGGGCGCAGCCAGCTAGGCGAAGCCCCTTGGTAGATTGCAGCTAGCCTGCGTGGCCGCGCCTTACGGAGGTCACGGGCCGTTCATGCTATTCCCGTCAGTCGCTACGGTCGCTGACAAGAGAACGACGTTTGAGGTCCGTGGAAAAAGAAATTCAACGAAATTTTTCTCGTTCTCAAACTTGGAACGGACTTCGAACCCGAGCTGACCGAGATCCACTTCTAACTTTTTGAGCCTGCACGGCGTGCCCGAGTCCGCCTGATGCGCCGTTGACACCACAGCTGTAATTCGCATCGGCACGCTGCGGCGATCTGCGGACCGTGGGACCTGCCAGACGATCGACGCCGTGAGTGGGAACTCGGCCACCACGGAATGGGCTGTCGGGAAACACAAGGGCTCAGAAAAGAATCATCTCCGGGTCACCGCATCGATGCCCAGTACCTCCAGCGCAATGGCCATTCGACAGAAAACGGCCCCGTCCGGAAAGCCCCCCATGTGGAGGCCGAGCAGGAGATCTTGCTCGTCGAGAATCGTGGCTCCGCTGTCGCCCGGCCGCCCGTAGCGCGTCGTGAGCACGAGCCGGCGAAAGCCTGCCCGCAAGACACCTCCCGAGGTTGTCGGGAGGTGCACGTCGGCGAGGACGAAGTCCGTATCGACGACCCGGCCGGACATCTTGCCGGACCTCGCTCCCTCCCCGTGCACCCTCGCGCCGACTTTGATCGCGGTCGCGACGCCTGCCGGAAGGCCGGCCTCTGCGGTCAGCGCGGCGCGCACCTTGTCGTCGAGCTGAGCGATCGCTGCGTCCACCTCGTTCCACACCGGGCTCGGCCAGATCGGAGCGGACTCGACGAGTGTCGCCACGTGGTCCATGAGTTCCGAACCGTAGTGCTCGCGGCTCGGCTGAAGGATCGGCTCGGGCGGGGTCGTCGGGAAGCGGGACGCAAGCACGTGCGCACAACTTAGGAGGAACAGCGGATCCGCCTCTCCAGCCCCTCGTCGGCGAACGAAGCAGCCGAGTGTCCCCGTGTTGGCGACCGTGGCGTTTCCGATCCCGAGCCCAGCACGCAAGGGACGCTCGTGGCCTAAGGGCGCGTGCAGCTCGAAGCGTCCGAGCGGATGAACGTCCACCTCGGCCACTCGTTCGCCTGCTACCAGGATCTCGCGATCGACGAGAGCACTACACTCCTTCCGCTTCAGCTTGCGCTCGACGTAGACCTTGAGTACCTGCTCCCCAAGCACGCAGCCCTCGCGAACCCGGGGCCCGATCCCGAATCCGACCACCCCGGGGGACTGCGCCCATTTTCCGCAGCGGGCTTGAGCCTGCTCCAGCGCCAGGCGCCGCGAGCAAGAGATGCCCCGCCGCGGGGGCCCCTGGGTGACGAGCCGCAGCACGCGCCGAAGAGCGGCGCGGTCCACCCTTCCTCCTCCCCGACTCACGGCTCCAGGAACTCGGGATACGGCACCGGCAATGGGATCCTGCGTGCCGCAGAGTTGGCGGCGAGCGCAGCGCTCGCGAAGGCCGTTCGCGCGGCTGCAATCGCGGCCTTGTCCTGGCCATCCGCGGCGAGGGCTTGCCATGTGATGCGGGCTTCGCGAGCACGGCCCAGCGCTTCCCAGTAAGCGATCTCTTCGGACTGCCGTTGCAGCGCCGCCCCCCTCTGCGCGGAGACCAGTGCGTTCTGCTGGTCCACGAGCTCCGTATCGCCCTTTGTGATATCGAAACGGAGCTTCAGGATTTCGCCAGGCAGAGAGATCACCTTCTCGAGGACATCCGCGGGGAAGTGCGCGACGGCGGCCACGGAGCTGGGCCGGTTCCACGCCTGCGACGTCACGACCCCGTCCGTGAATCCGACATGGTCGGTAGACTTGACGAAGAGAGCGCGCTCGAATGAGACGCGCGTGATCGGAGCGAAGTCGCTAACCGCCAAGCGCGTCTCTGCGCTGGCCTGGAAGGATCCGCGGAGGCCAAGCGCTGCAGACTGGAACCCCAGCTGCTCCGCGGCGGAACGCCATGTCAACCGGGTCCGATCCGTCCAGTCTTGCTGTCGCTGAGGCACTCGCGCGACATCCGCCCTCGCCGAATCGAGCTCGAACTGGGCCCGCGCGACTCTGGACTCCGCTTCTTGGATGTCGACCTCCTTCGGCTGTGGCTCAATGTCAAGCGCCGCCTGCTTCTCAATGACCAGCTGTTTCGCTTCGTCGACCTCTCGTTTCAGCTTCGTCACGTCCGTCTGCGCGTCCTTGGCCTTCGCGGCGGCGAGGTCGACTTGCGCCTGGTCCAATCGCCACTTCGCGCGCTCAAGCTCCGTCTTGATGCCTGCGATCTTCTTCCTCTGTTCTTCCACGCGGGCAGCTGCGGTCTTGCGGGTGTCTAGGTCCACCTGGGCCGAGGCAAACGTTCGCTCGCTATCAAGTTCGTTTTCCCGGGCCGCAATCTCCATGTCCTTGTGCACCGAGCTGTCGTCGGGGTCCGCAGGCAGATCGAGGAACCAAGAGACGGTCGCGGTGGCAACGTAGGGCTCGACCCCGCGCACGTAGATCCCCTCGATCGGAACGGCCGGGTCGGGCCCAGAACCGTCGGACGATGATGGGGCGGCCACAAGGCCGGCCATATCCACACGGGTCATGGAGACCTTGAGGGACCAGCCGCGGGCCGGGAAGTCGGCGAAGGTGTTCTCAAGTAGGCCCGTGCTGGGTAGCGCCCAGAACCGCCGGTGTGTCCCCACGAGCGGGCGCATCTGGCGCACGATCGCCTCGTCGATCTGCTGTCGCGCCGCGCGCTCTGCGTCGTCGGCGGTGGGGGCCTGGGCGTCCTCAAGCGCGAACGCTCCCGAAGATGCGAGCGCGCTCACTTTGACCGCGGCGAGCGCGGCGTCCACTACTCCCCGCGCCAGTTCCAGGGATGCGTCGGTGGACTCCGTGCCCACGGAGGCGAGGAGCCCGGAAGGGTTGAGGCTCACCTTGACATCGTCGATGGAGAACGAGCTCGTGTTGCGGCTAAGGGCAAACTCCTTCGTCGGATCAGCAACTAGGTGTGGCTGGATCGAGAGACCCACTTCGAACTGGATTCCGCCCTTCGGCGCCTGCTTCTCCGAAACGGTGACGATCAGCTCCACGAGCGTCCGGGGCAGGCAGTAGGTGACGCCTTCAGCTCCCAGAGTGGGTTCCACGGACCGGACCGGACCGCCCACGCAGGCCGCCATCCCGAGAGCCACCACCACGCATGCGCACTTCCAGTTCATGTCTCCTCCGCTCCCCGAAGCCAAACTCTTGAGTCCCAACGACAACAAGTCCGCTCGCCCGCCACTTAATCTCGCGGTTGCATCGAATGCGGGGCGGTGCATGTTGCGTCAACCGTGGTCGGTCGCATCGCCACCAGACCACAGTCTAGTCGGAGGTGGGGGGGTGGGTGCACAACGATGAGAACGACAAGACTGTCCGTACGGAATCCGGAATCTCCCGAAACTTAGCTCTCTCAAACTTGGGAGAGCCGGCGCTGACCCAGAGCGCGCCCCTACCTCGCGAAGTACCGCGTCCCCCGCCGCTCGCCGGGCCGGAGCGCGATCGTCGGACGAGCGGTTTCATGGAGCATGGTCAGGCCGGCCCCCCCCGCTACTGGGGGCGGGGGGCGAGTGGGGTGCTGACCCGCGTGATGCGGCCGGTTCAACCTTGCCTGCGCTTGAGCCTTCCAGGATGCCGTTCACGGCGGTCGTCAAGTGAAGGATGGAGATGCCCGCGAACACGAGCGCGATTCCACCTCCAGCCAAGAGCTAGGCGTGTAGGCGAAGATAGTCCTCTAGCCGCTCCTCAATCTCTGGGCCCGGCATGGCAAAGCTGATGCCCTGAGAAAACATGACTCCGCCGATGGTGCAGCAGACCCACGAAGCGACCCTGAGCGGGTGCATGTTGCACTAAGTGTGGTTGGCCGCCCCTGCTCACATCCATGCTCTCGTCAGAGGCGGGGGGGCGGAGACCAGTTGTCGCTCGGCGGATACTTCGAAGGTGGGCGCTGCCAGAGGAAGATCTCGCGCAGCGTATGGGGGCGCTTGGTGATGCCGACCTGCATCGCGGGCGTGCGCAGTTTGCCTCGGCAGCGCAGGGAACAACGGAAGTGAGTCTGGCCAGCGTGGGGACGGAGCGAGCGCCACGTTCACGAAGCTACCCGGACTTGCCAAGCTCGCCACTTCCCTACTTCCCGAAGTACCGCGTCCCCCGGCGCTTCCCCTTCGTCTTGAGCTTCTTCGCCTCGATCATGCGGATGATCGGCAGTGCGAGCTCCTTGGTCTTCTTGCCCAGCGCCTTGCCGATCTGCTCTACGGACTGGCCGGGGTTCTTGGCGACGTAGGCGACGACGGCCTCGCCGGTCTTGGCAACGTCCTCGGGCGTGCGCTTAGCGGGCTTGCCGCGGCGCTTCGGAGCAGGCGGTGCGGCCTGCGGCGGACGACCCGGGCCGCGCTTGGCCGGTGCTGTCGTGAACGTCGCACCGAGCGCACTGTGCACGGCCTCAAGCGCCGACGCGCGAACCAGCGCCGTGATCTCGGTGGTGAAGGAGTCGATGCGGGCGCGGAGGGCGGAGTCGATTGCTGAGTTCTTCATGGCTCAAGGCGCGTGAACGCCTGTGTGGGTGAGCGAGCTAGGAATGTGCGGGCACTGACGCGAGGCCTGAGCGCGCGACGGCAAGCCTATTGACTATCGCGGCGCGATGCACGCTCGATTCACTGAATCGATTCGATCCAGACAAGTCTAGTACCGTATCTAGTGGGTTGCGGCAGAATGGCGTCGAACCGCGAACGGCTCACGAGCGCTAGCCTGCCGTTAGGAGCAAGCCGGGTGTGGCCTCCGTGCTATCTCCGAATGCTCGGCACAGAGACAAGCAGAACTGAGGAACTGCTCTGCGACCAGTCCACTATGCCGCTGTGACGATCAAGCTGCCTCCCGACGACTGCAATCTCAAGAGTCCCGTCGCCGTCAAGGTCGCCTAGGAAGTGGCTGGCGTCGAGTAGAACTTGCCGCTCAAGAAAGCGCCCAATCTCTGGGTTCGTCAACTGGGTTCGGGCTGCAACGTGATCCGGTATGCACTCGATGCCGGAGCCTACACTCGCGACCAAGTATCGCGGCATGCTTGATCCGTCAACCGAGGTGTAGACACACGCCTCTCCGCTGCCGAGGGTCTCCGCGAGATCTCCCGTCGCGCCAGAGATTGCAATCAGTTCAGTTGAGCTACGGAAGGTCTGTCGCCGGCGTCGGAGTTTCAACAGGACAGTAGCGGACCCATCAACGCTGCTCTTTCCTGACCCCAAGATCTCTACCGCTTCGCAGTCAAAGTCTTTTGTCCACAAAGCGGTTCCGCGTTCGACGGAAACCGCGACGGCTGTTGCAGCTCCCAGCGCGATGGCCACGATATCGCGCTGTCCGCCGCCATCGATGTCGTCGACGAGTGCAAAGCTAAACCCAAGATTGTTTGGTTGGGTGAGCCTGATCTCACGAACCAGCTTAAGAGTTCGGCTTGACCTCAGATCGACAGCGCCCGAGCGCAGACTGCCCCGATAACGAGTAGGCGCTCCAACTAGCAGGTCAGCAGCTCCGTCTCCATCCGCGTCGTCTGTAGGGAGCATGAAGTATCCGAGTCCATCGCTTGGGTGCTCGGACTCGCAGGTCAACAGCACCTTGGAGCTTTGGCCTGACCGCAGAGTGAGAATCGAATACCTCGGACGCACTCCAACCTCTCCGGCTTCCGGCTGTCCGACGGCAAGATCATCTATGCCATCTCCGTCCAGGTCGCCGACGCAAACGACACTTCGGCCGAAGTCGGAGGCGTCTTGTTCGCCAGCCACCTGCCAGATCTTCTTGCCGGTCGACCACGACACCAACGTCAAGGTGCCTGCATCCCCGTCCCGGCCGACGGCCCCGAATGCTAGGTCCGACACTCCGTCACGATCGACGTCCCCAACTGCGCACACGTATGAGCGGGCGCTCCTGGTAGCCGACTCGAAGTCAGTTCGCGCGACTACCTGCACGGCCCTCGAAGTGTCAGTACACGCCCCCAGGAGGACGCAGACGAACGACACGCCCCATCGCCTCGCGAGTCGGCGTTCCGTGCGGGAACCGTGGCTGCTCATCCTCTGCACCGTACCCGCGCCTCCATCGATCGCATCCTCGTCGCACCCTCCAGCCCCGCTCCTGGCCGCTCCTGGCCGGTGCGAGACGATCGGCGTCGCGGTCGAGATCCAGGTCGAATGTCCGCTCTTGGCCGGTGTCGGCCGCTGCTGGCCGCGTTTGACCGCACTTGACCGGTTCGCGCACGTGCGCCGCGTTCCGTAACCGCCTCCGGCTTCCCAAGCTGAATGTCGAGGGTTCGAACCCCTTCGCCCGCTCCACATAAACTCCGTGCTGCGCGCGAGTTACGGCGGCGAGCGCGCAGGCGTCCTGAGCGGAGGCGGACACGAGTTGCGGTAATGTCGCGGCTTCGTGCGCCGTAAGCGGACCAGGGCGCGCGCGAGAGCCTCGATTTCCTCGGTGTTTTCGAGGGGTGAGCGCGCGGCGCGGCGGGCGGAGGCTGACACTCCACCAGTGGCTGCGCGCTGACCTTCTCGGCCGGTCCGCGAACAGCGCGATCTACGGCGATCGGGTGCGAGGGATGCGGGTTGCGCTGCTCAGCGCGTCACTCGTTCCGCAAGCCACGCATCGTGTCCAGCCAGCCGAGCACGCCGCCAGTGTGATCGGCTCAGTGAGCTCGCTCGTTGGCGCGGAGGGATATGGACGCGCATGCACCGCTACGCCACGGCTGATGCGCGCTAGCGCCAGCCGCCTTCCCGGCGCAGCAGCACAGCCGCTGTCACGCTGAGCAGGCACAAGGACAGCGCGACCATCGCTAGCGAAGCCCACCTCAAGCAGGCTTCCGGCCGAGTGGCTGCGGCGAGCGAGCAGATCATCGCCGGGCACAAGAACGCGAGCGACACCACCACGTTCGATATCCGGGCTCGCATCGTCGTTCGGAGCGTGAAGCCCACGCGACAGGCAACCAGGACGATGAGGAGCGTTGCGAGCCTCGGTGAGACCGGCATCACGAAGCCAGGCACTGGGTCTGGCTCCAGGAAGTGCGCTGCCGAGACGATCCCGACGGACAGGAGTCCGCCGCAGACGAACAGTCGGCGACGCCACCCCGAGGGTCCGAGCGCCGCGCGCGCGAGCGTCACGCCAGCTGCTGTAGCGGAAGTCGAGGCATTCATCGTTGTCCCTCAATGCGCCAACGCCGAGGCTCTGGAATCGCTGGTCCACGAAGACCAGGCGACTCCCATCGGTAGCGCCGACGCGCCGTGCAGGAGTCGATCGAGACCCACGCACGACCCGGCTGAGAGCCGCTCTCGATTTCGCAGCCCGCGCTAACGGCTACCGTTCGACTGAGTTACCGCCCGGCTCAAGATCTCCTCGCATGCGACGTGAGCCACATCCCAGTCCGCCCAATCCGCGTCGTGTCCCACGAAGTGGCCTCCCCGACGTGCCGCCGGAGTTCAGGCGACGCATCGCGCCCAGTCCGACGTGGCGGCTGACTTGTGGCGGTATCGATGACGTACCATCTCAACCGCCATGCAGCTCGCGCGCCGATCCGTGTTCGTCGCGGTCGTCT
>CALFYL010000326.1 GCA_937952135.1 uncultured Planctomycetia bacterium | reverse complement strand
GCCACTGGCCGCCGAACTCGAACGAGCCGGCGTTGCCGCCGAAGTGCGCGCCCTGTTCGAGCAGCACGACGCTCGCGCGTTTCGTGCGGCGCAACTCGCGCGCGGCGCCGACGCCCGCCGGACCGCCGCCGAGAATCACGACGCGCGGCTCAACGCTCCCCGAATCAGCCATGCCGCGTCGTCGCCTTCGCTTCCGTGCGCGGAACGGACAGGAGCGAACCGTGCCCCGCGCCGGTTCTCGCGCCGCGGCGGAAGCCGAGCACGAACCATAGCGGGCCGCCGAGCAAGCCCGTGGCGACGACGACCGTCTGCCACAGCGCCGAGGCCGCGACCCCCAGCTCGAGCGGCGTGCGCACGAGCTTCTCGAGGAACCCGGCGAGGGTGACCTCGCGCAGACCGAACCCGCCGAAGCTGATCGGCGCGAGCGTGATGGCTTTGGCCATGGGCACGGCAAAGAACCACACCGCCAGGGGCGCGTCAACGCCGATGCCGCGGCCCAGCTCGCGGTTGAGCAGCACGAACCAACTCTGGATCGCGAGCGAGAGCACGAGCACCAAGACGGCGCGCTGGGGTCGTTCGGTGAGGCGCCGCAAGGCGACGAGCGCGCGCCCGACCGTGCGGCGCAGCTTCTTCGGCCAGCGCGCGAGCTTCACGCGCAGGATGAGCGGCGTGAACAGCGCGGCGCCGGCGAGGGCGACGAGCGCGCCGACTTGCACGGTGCTCTGCGCCCAGCCGGGCATCGAGTCGGCGGACCACAGCGCGCCCGCGAGGATCACGAGCAGCAAGGCGAGCGTGTCGATCAAGCGCTCCGTCAAGCCGCCGATCACCGCGGCTTCCGTGCGGCCCGTGACCTTCGCCGCGAGCAGCGCCTTCAACGCGTCGCCGCCGACAATGCTCGGCAGGCACAGGTTCGCGAACATTCCGGCCGCGTAGCACTGCGTCGCGTCGAGCACGCCGAGTCGCGCGCGCTCGCTGCGGATGCCGAGGTTGACGTTGTAGCGCCACTTCAGGACGCCGAGCGCGTGCCCGCCGAGGAAGCCCGCCCACACGAGCGCCCAGGTCGCCGGGTCGAGGCTGCGCATGCTCGTCCACAGCTTGCTCCACGGCACGACCGCGAAGATCAACGCGACGAGCGCCGCGCTGACGGCGAGCTTGACGCCCAACTTGAACGAACCGCGCTTCACCTGGCGCCGGCTCCGTCGGCCTCGCGATCGCGGCGCACGACCACGACTTCACCTCCGCCGAGCGTGCCCCAGAAGGTCTCGCTGTGCGCGACGTATTCGCTCTGGATGCGCGCCCAGATCTTGGGCTGACGCGCTTCGAGCTGCGGCGGGGTGGTGTACACGATCCAAGTGCGCGGATGGGCGGCTTCGATTTCGACGAGGGCCGCGAGGCTGCGCTCGGGGTCGGGGCGCGCCGCGTCGGGGATATCGACCGAGCTCCAAGCCTCGGTGAAATACTCGGCGTAGGGCAGGCTCGTCATGCCGACCGTGACCACGGCGTCGCCCGGCAGGCGCGCGCGGGAAAGAAATTCGCGCGGCCCCTCGAAGTCCTGCTTCGCGCGCCACGCCATGGGAACGCTCGCCGCGCTCGCCAGGCAGGCCAGGGCGAGCGCCGCGGTCGTGAGCTTGTTCATCAGCGACGGCAACTGCCCGAAGGAGAAGATGCGCGTCCACTCGACGATGCCGCGCATCGCGATCAGCGCGTAGAAGCCGGCGCCGAAGAAGAACATGCGCGGCCAGAGGTTGTGCTTGGTGGCGAGCAGCGCGGCGATCGTCACGACCGTCGGAGCCAAGAACACGCCGAGCACCGCCGCGCTCTGGCGAAAGTACGAGCGCAGTCCGAGCAAGCCGACCACGAGCGCGCCGACGACCGTGAACGAGCCGCCGGGCACGCCCTTCGCGATGCCGGAGTAGGTCTCGGTGACGAGCCAGAGCGGGCTCTTCCAGACGCTCTTCGCGCCCGGCAACGTCGGTGCGAGCAGCGTGTCGATGAACTGCGGCAGCACGAGCGCGTAACCGAGGAGCGCGAAGCCCGCGGCGAACACCCCGCCGAGCACGGGCTGCCAGAAGTTGGCGCCGAGCGCGCGCTTGCGTCCGCGCCACGCGAGCCAGGCCCACACGAGCGCGTGCCCGACCACGATCAGCACCGCGGTCGCGTGCGTGAGCGCCGCCAGCGCCATCCACGCGCCGTAGGCGAGGGGACGTCTCAGTCCGCGCGGGTTCGTCTCGCCGAACATGCGCAGCAGTTGCACCGTCCCGAGCACCGTGAACAGCAACAAGCCGGTGTAGCCGCGCGCGTTCTGCGAGAACCACACGTGGTGGTACGACACGGTGAGCAGCGTGGCGGCGAAGATCGACTCGCGGAGATCGGCGACGACGAGCGCGAGCCGGTACACGGCCAGAATGCTGAGCACGCCCAGGATCGCGGCCGGAAGGCGCAGCGACCACGCGCCCTCGCCGAAGACGACGAAGCAAATCCGCGCGAGCACGGAGTACAGCAGATGCTGGTTCTGCGAATCGAAGGTCGAGACGACCTCGCGCAGCGGGCGGCGCGCGTAGTGCACGAGCGTGTCGATCTCGTCGAAGCTCAAGCCGACTCCGAGCGCGCGCACGCGCAGCGCCACGGCGAGCACGCACAGGCCGCCGATGCCCCACAGCGCGCTCGCGCCGGCGGAACGCGCGGGGCGGAGGCCCTTCGGCGAGAGCGGTTCGCAAGGCGCCCCGCGCGGCGCCCAGCGCGCGGCGAGGACGAGCAGGAGGCCGTGCAGCGCAAGCGCGCCTTTGAAGATCAACACGCCGGTCGTGACCGAGCCGGCGCGCGCGCTGTCGCCCGCGAACCAGCGGGCGGCGGCCTCCGCGGGCAGCGCGAGGGCGGCCAGCAGCAGCGCGAAGGCGACGGCGACGACGGTCTTGCTCATCGAGGGGGCGGGGGTGCGCCGGACCCGATGCGGAAGAGCTCCGGGCCGCGGGCGCGGTCGGCAGCTCGAGCGCTTCGAACGCCCGTCGTGGCCGACGTGGGGCCGGGATTATCTCAGGTCGCACCGCGCATTTGCACGTTCCAACACGCGATCCTCGCGGGACTCGTCGCACACTTGGCCGCTCGCGTGGCCGTCCGCTCGGCCGCGCGCTCGCGCCGCTCGCCGCGTTGACACGCGAGAGCGCGCGCACCTAGGATCGCCCGCGTTCGTCGGCGCCCGACCGCGGACACCCCATGCAAACTCGCCGCTCGCAGACCGTGAACTTCCCTCGCATCGCACGGCCGCCGGCGCTCGTCCTCGCGCTCGCGTTGTCGGTCGGAACCAGCTTCGCGAGCCCGATCGCGGGCCCGATCGCGGCAGCGCCGAGCTCCAGCGCGCCGATCCGCAGCGCTGCGTTCGACCGCATGGGCGCCTACACCGGCCAGTCGCCGCGCTCGATCCCCGCCGAGCTGCGCCGGCGCGCGCGGTTCGTTGGCCACGACCTCTCGACGCTCGCGAGCCCTCCCGACGAAGGCTGCGTCGTGCTGCAGAGCCCCGCCGCCGGCGAGGAGCTCGGTCCCGACACCCAGGTCGCATTCCTCGTCTCGAGCACCGTCCCCACGCCGGACTTCCAGGGCCTCAGCCTCGCCGCGGCGCAGCAGTTGGCGGAGTACTTCTGCCTCTCGGTGACGGCCGTGCCGTCGTGCGACGGCGACGAGAGCCCGACGAGCGCCGCGCCGACTTCGATCGTCGCGCAGCAGTGCACGCCGCCAGAGACCCCGGTCGACATCGGCAACCAGATCGGCGTCGTGGTCTCCCCCGCGGACGATCCGCAGCCGCTGCTCATGGGCCTGCTGATCCTCGCCGCAACGCTCGCCGTCCTCGCGGCCGCCTTCGCGCTGCTGTTCTACGTGCGCTACGCGTCGGCGCGCGACGAACTCGCGATCTTCAAGCAGCCGCGAAAAGACAAGTAGGCGAGGCGTGAGGCGCGCGCGCTAACGCAGCGGCCGCGCCACGCGCAGTCCGCGACCGTGGTTCGCGGTCGTGGGGCGGTCCCACTGGCGGAAGGCGACGCGCACGGCCTCGGCGCGCGGAGTCGCGAAGGAGGCGCCGCGGAACGAGCGGTAGCGTCCCTTGCTCGCGGGCGACGCGCCGTCGAGGCCGAGCACATCGGCGCCGAAGGGAGCGGCTTCGTACACGTCGGCGCACAGCTCGCTCACGTTGCCGAGCATGTCGTGCAGCCCCCACGCGTTCGGAGCGAAGCTCATCACCGGCGACACGCTCCAATACCCGTCGCACCAGCACTGGCTGAGCAGCGCGATCGACGCCGGCGCCTGCTCGCTGCCGAGTCGATCGTTCAGGTTCTCCTGCCCCAGGAGATCGGCGAGATCGTCGCTGGAGCCAAAGGCGAAAGGCGCTCGGCTTCCGCAGCGCGCCGCGTACTCCCACTGCGCCTCGAACGGCAGCGTGAGGCCGAGCTTCTCCGCGAAGGAATGCGCGTCGTTCCAGCTCACGGACTCGACCGGCAGGAGCCCGCTCCAGGGTTCGAACGCACAGGCCTCGCTGTCGCTGAAGTGCGCCGGATTCGCGCCCATCACGCGCCGCCAGACGCTCTGCGACACTTCGGTCTTGCCGAGGAAGTAGGGCGCGAGCTCGACGAAGCGCTCGTCCTCGTTGTCCACGCGGCCGCGGCCGTCGCGGGCCGGAAAGAGCAGGTTGCGCCCGAAGTCGTTGCGTGCGCTGCCGAGCCGCGCGCGGCCGCCGGGAACCAGCACGAGCACGAGCGCGCTCGCCTCCGTCAGCTCGAGCCGACCCGAGGCCGCGTCGACCACGCGCGGCGCCTCGCCGCTCTCGACCACCCAGAACTCCCACAGCCCGCTGCTCGGGTTGCGCTGCAACGGCGCGAGCCCCCACTGCGGAGTCAGCCGGAGACCGCCGTAGACAGGCGACGCAGCGATGTCGCGAATCGCGCTCTCCCACAGCTCGCGATCGGTCTGCTCGCGCGCCTCCACGCGCCGCGCGCGCTCGCGCACGCGCCCGATCGCCGCGCTCAACTCCGCGCACAGCTCGAGCTCCTCGCGGCTGTCCTCGAGCACCGCGCCGAAGGCCGCGTTCGAACGGCGCTCCACCGCACGGCCGAGCACGCCCTCCGAACTCGCGAGCCACGAGCGCAGCTCGCCCAGGTCGTCCCGCGACGCGACGCGCAGCGTGCCCTCCTCCTGGAGCAGCAGCTTCGCCTGCGCCGAATCGGCGTCGCGTTGCAGCCGTCGGTTCGCATCGGCGAGCGTCGCGGAGTGCTGCGCCTCGCGCGCGGCGACGGTGCGCGACTTCACTAGGTCGCGCGCGACGAGCGCCGCGCTCGCGAGCAGCCCCACGGCGACCGCGGCCGCGGTCTTGCGGTTGCGCTGGATCGCCAGCCGCACGAGGTAGGGCAGCGACGAGTCGAAGGCTCTCACGGGCCGGCGTCCGAGGAACGCTTCGAGGTCCTCCGACAGCTCGAGCGCGGTCGCATAGCGCTGCGTCGGCGACTCGGCCATCGCCTTGCGGCAGATCGCGACCAGCTCCGGCGCCGTGTCGGGCGCCAGCTCGTCGATCGGCGTCGGCGGCCGCGACAAACGCGCGGCGATCAGCGCCTGCGGCGTAAGTCGGCTCGTGCTGTCGGCGTACGGCATCGTGCCCGTGAGCAACTGGTAGAGCATCGCGCCGATCGCGTACACGTCGCTGCTCGGCCCGATGTCCTGCACGCGGCCGTTCGCCTGCTCCGGCGCCATGTAGGCGGGAGTTCCGATCACCGCGCCGTCGCGCGTGGCGAGCGGCGATCCCGGCGTGCTGTCGATGCGCGCGCGCACGTCGGTTTCGACCCACGCGGCCTGGCCGACGACATCCGACGCGCCGCGCAAGCGCTCGACGACGCGAGCGAGGCCCCAATCCATCACGTAGGCCTCGCCGAAGGCGCCGACCATCACGTTCGAGGGCTTGAGGTCGCGGTGCACGACCCCCTTGCTGTGCGCGTAGGCCACCGCTTCACAGACCTTCACGAACACCGCGAGCACGCGTGCGAGGCTCCAGCCCTCCGCGCCGCGGCGCGCGAGCTTGAAGATCTCGCGCAACTCGCGGCCGCGGACCAGCGGCATGGTGAAGAACACGCGGCCGTCGGCGTCGAGCCCGATCTCGTGCACCGGCACGACGCCGGGGTGGTCGAGCTGGCCGGTGATCTGCGCCTCCTCTAGGAAGCGCGCGAGCATGCGTTCGCGTTCGAGCGGCGCGCCTGTGACGAGCGAGAGTCGCTTGTCGCGCAGCACCTTCATCGCCACGTGGCGGCGCAAGTCCGCGTCCCAAGCCTTGAAGACGACGCCCATGCCGCCCCGCGCGAGCTCTTCCTCGATCACGTAGCGGCTCTCGAGCGCGCTGTGCGAGGCGAGGCGCGCGAGCACGTCGTCGAAGCCGCTCGGAGCTTGGTCCGCCGTGCCGCCGTCCGCGGTGATCCGCGCGGGCGACGTCGACGGCCCGGCGGGCGATCCGCGCCTCGAGCTGGGATCCGAGGCTCGACGGGGGTCGGGGGGCGAGTCCGAGTCGTTCCGTCGCCCCGCGTTCAGTCCGAGCACGCGGTCGAGCTTCGCCCAGTCGGCGTGCAGTTCGCGGAGCTCGGGTGCGAGCGCGTTCTGCTCGGCGCACAACGCGTCGAAGGCCGCGCCGTCGTCGATCGAGTGGCGGCCGAGAAACTCGATCAAGAGCTCTTCGGCCGGCGAGAGCACCGAGGGCGCCGACGAAGCCAGATCCCCCGCACCGGGGCCCTGCGGCTCGGACGCGCGCGCGTCCGCCAAGTGCTCGGGCTGCTTCATTCGGTTCGTCTGGACTCCGACCACGGCGTTGCGCCCCCCCATCGACCTTGTCCCCATCCGCGTTCCTCGCGGCGACCTCCCTCGCTTCGGCCGCACCCGCGGTCGACCTGTCTTTGCAAGGGAGGGGCCAGAGCTCGCGAAAGGAAGGCGCGGGCAGGCCGAACCCTCGACATGGGCGCGCACCGCTCGATCGAACGCCGAGGCGTGCGCATTTCAATGCGAGCGCCGCTCGTCCGCGACGGGATCGCGAACGAACGGCGCATCGTGAACAACATGTCACCCGCGGGCCGAGCCCGCGCGCGATCACTTCGTCTTGACCGGCGCCGGCGGGCGCACCGGGAGCTTCGCGGGCTTGGCGGCGCAGAGCTTCAACAGCTCCTGCACTCCGCGCTCGAGCTGCGGGTCGCGTCCCGCGAGCACGCTCGTCGCGTCGTTGTCGACCACGATGTCGGGGTCGACGCCGTGGCCTTCGACGGCCCAGCCGCCGCTCGCGTCGTTGTTGCCGAACTCGGGCACGTTGCACGAGCCGCCGTCGATCAGCGGACCGTGGCTGGTGATGCCGACCACGCCGCCCCACGAGCGCTTGCCGATCAGGGGGCCCAGCGCGCAGGTCTTGAACATCCACGGGAAGATGTCGCCGTCCGAGGCCGAGTTCTCGTTGAGCAAGCACACCATCGGGCCGTTGAACACGACGCTCGGGTAGGTCTCGGTGAACTCCGAGTTGCGCGAGAAGCCCGTCGAGAGCAGCGTGCGGCGCAAGCGCTCGATCACCATCTGCGACACGTTGCCGCCGCCGTTGTTGCGGTCGTCGACGATCAATCCGTCCTTGCGCACCTGGCCGTAGTACCACTTGATGAACTCGCGGATGCCGTCCTCGCCCATGTCGGGGATGTGGATGTAGGCGAGCCGGCCGCCGGAGAGTTCCTCGACGCGCTCGCGGTTGCGCAGCACGAACTCGAGGTAGTGCAGCTCGGTCTCCGAGCCGATCGGGTTCACGACCACCTTGCGCGCGCCCGATTTGTCGGCCGTGGGGCCGACGAGCAATTCCACGGGCCGGCCCGCGCGGTGGCGCAGGAGCTTGTAGGGGTTCATCGCTCCGTCGAGTTCCTCGCCGTCGACGGCGAGCAGGTACTCGCCCGCCTTCACGTCGACGCCGATCTCGGTCAGCGGCGAGCGGTAGCGCGCCTCTTCGTTCTGACCGCGCAGGATGCGCGCGATCTTGAAGCGGTTCGCCGCCGCGTCGAGCTCGAACCGCGCGCCGAGCAACGCCACGCTCGGGCGCTCGGGTGCGACCCAGTCGCCGCCCGCGACGTAGGCGTGCCCGACGTTGAGCTCGCCGATCATCTCGCCGATCACGTAGTTGAGGTCGGCGCGATGTCCGACGTGCGGGAGCAGCGCCTCGTACTGCGTACGCAGCGCGTTCCAGTCGTAGCCGTGCATGTTCTCGACGTAGAAGAAGTCGCGGAAGCGCCGCCACACCTCGTGGAAGACTTCGTTCCACTCCTCGCGCGGCGAACGATCGACGTACAGCGCCGAGGTCGAGACTTGCTTCGGCTCCGACTTGCCCGGCTTCGCGTCGTGGAGGTGGAAGCCGCCGCCCTTCGCCACGAGCAGCTTCGAGCCGTCGAAGCTCGGCGAGTACCCGCCGACGTCATCGACGAGCGTGCTCGCCTCCCGTTCCTCGAAGTCGAACACCATCAAGTCGCTCTTGCGCTCGCTCTCGCGGCCGTAGTACGGCGCGCCGGAGCGCACGTAGAAGAGCAGCCCCTTCGTCGCGTGGAGGTTCGAGTAGTTGTCGGGCCCGATGGGCAGCCGCGCGACGCGCTGCGCCAAGCCTTCGAAGTCGATGCGCACCGGCTTCGGCGCCTCGGGCTTGGCGGCGTCGTCCTTCTTCTCGCCTTCCTCGCTTTCCTCGCCGGCCTTCTCGTCCGGCTTCGGGGCCGCCTTCTCGTCCGCCTTCCCGCCTTCCTCCGACGCGAGCGTGACCTCGTCGTTCTGGGGCGGCAGGGGGTGCTTCGACTTCGCGTTGAGCGCAAGCGCGTACACGCCCGTCGTGCGGTTCACGGCGAAGTTCCACTCCAGGCCCGTGAAGAGCTGCGGAGCGAACTCGCGGTCGGAGAAATAGAACAGGTGCTCGCCGTCGGGCGACCACACCGGCTCCGTGGCGTTCCACAGCTCGCTGGTGACGCGCGCCGTGCGCGCGTCGGGTCCGCCCCACAGGTGGATCGAGCGCAGGCCGTTCTCACCCGTGAGCGAGAAGGCGATCCAGGCGCTGTCCGGCGACCAGGTGTAGTCGCCGATCGAGCCGCCGGGGTTGCGCGCGACGTCCGTGACCGCGCCGCTCGCGACGTCGACGACGCGCAAGCGGTTCGATTTGTCGTGGAACGCGATGCGCTTCCCGTCCGGCGCCCAGCGCAGCCCGAAGAGCATGCGATCGCCGCCCTTGGTGAGCTGGCGCGGCGCGCTCGAACCGTCTTGCGCCACGAGCCACACCTCGTCTTCGCCCGTGGCGTCGGAGAGGAACGCAATCGTCGTCCCATCCGGCGACCACGTGGCCGAACGGTCGTGCGCGCCCGAGGTGCGCGTCAGATTCCGCGTCGCGCCCTTCTCGATCGGCGCGCTGAACACGTCGCCGCGCGCCACGAACAAGGCGCGCTCGCCTTTCGGGCTCAAGCTCGCGTCTTCGATGTGCCCCTCCGCCGAGACGCGCGCCGGCCGGCTCGAAACGCCGTCGTCGGGCACCTGGATGTCGAGCTTGCGGTTCGCGCGCGCGCGCGTCTCGTACACCCACAACTGTCCGTCGTTCTCGTAGACGATCTCGCCGTTCTCGCCCTTCGACGGCCAGCGCACGTCCCACTTCGTGCTGGTCGTGAGCTGCTGCACTTCGCCGCCCTTGGTGTCGTAGCTGAAGAGGTTCAGCGTGCCGGTGCGGTCCGACGCGAAGTAGATCTGCTCGCCGATCCACATCGGATCGCGCTCGGTGCGCACGTGGTGCGCGACGGGCGTGAGCTTCGACGACGTGAGGTCGAAGATGAACAGGTCTTGCGCCCAGCCGCCCTGGTAGCGCTTCCACGTGCGGAAATCGCGCGTCAGCGGCGAGTAGACGGCCTTCGAGCCATCGGGCGACAGATCGCCGCCGCCGGCGACGGGCATCGGCAACGCGACGGGCAAACCGCCGTCGACGGACACCGTGAACAGGCGCGTGTCGGTGAGGTCCCAACCTTCGCGCATGGAGCGGAACAGGATCTTCTTCGAGTCCGACGTCCAGCCATAGACTTGGTTGTCGTAACCCCAGCGCGAAGGCAGCGGGCCGCGCGCCGGATAGAACGTCAGTTGCGTCGGCGCGCCGCCCGCGACCGGCATCACGTAGACCTGCTCGTCGCCGTCGTACTGGCCCGTGAAGGCCACCCATTTGCCGTCGGGCGAGAACTTCGGGAACAACTCGAGGCCCGGATGCGCGGTCAAGCGCGTCGCGCTTCCGCCCACCGACGGCGCGAGCCAAAGGTCGCCCGCGTAGCAGAACACGACGCGCTCGGCGTGGATGTCCGGATAGCGCAGCAGCTTGGTTTGCGCCGACGCTTGGGCGGCGAGCACGCCGGCGGAAACACCGAGCGCGAGGAACACACTTCGAAGGACGGAATGTTGGGGGTGCATTCCGCTGAGCGTGCGGGGCGAGGCTCGCGCTTGTCAATGCGGCCGCGGACGGAATGGGCAAATCCTTCGCTGGCGAAAGGTTCGCCGTCTCCGCGCGCAGAACGCGCAACGCTCGAGCGGAACCGTGGTCGCGTGCACTTGCGCCAAACCGCCCGTGCGCGGCTACACGCTTGCTGTGCGCCGCGTCGGCCAACTCGAACCCCGCCGGCGCTGCAACTCGCGCAAGTTCGCGTGAAAGCCCGCGCGGCGCCGCTCCATCGCCGGCGCCGAGTAGAGCCGTTGCGTCAGCCCGTAGAAGCCCGCACGCAATTCGTCCGGCGTCATCCGCGCCGGACGGAAGTTCACGTCGAACAGCGTGCACAGATCCCAGCGTCCGGGCTCGATCAGACGCCCTTCGGCGGCGAAGCGCGAGAACAGCGGCGTGCCCGGGAACGCGGTGAGGTAGGTGATCTGCACTTCGAAGAGCTTCGTGCGCTCGACGAACTCGAAGACGGCGTCGAACACGCTCGGTTCGTGGTGGTCGAGCCCGAGGATGAAGCAGCCGTTCACGGTCACGCCCGCCGCTTGGATGCGCTCGATCGCCTCGACGTAACTCGCCGCGCGGCGCGCCTTGAAGTTCGAGCGCAGCTCCAAGCCCTCGAGTGCGGAGGCCTCGGGGCTCTCGAGCCCGATCAACAACTGCCGGCAGCCGCTGGCCGCGATCAGCTCGAGCAACTCCGGGTCGTCGGCGACGGAGATGTCGGTCTCGGTGAACCACTTCACCCCGAGCGGAGCGAGCGCCCGGCACAGCTCCTTCCCCCATTCCTTGTCGACGAAGGTGTTGTCGTCGGCGAATTCGATGAACGCGTTCGGGCGCAAGCGGCGGATCGCGATCACGTCGCGGACCACGTCCTCGACCGGGCGCTTGCGGTAGCGCTGCGAGAGCATCACCGTCGACGCGCAGAAGTCGCAGCGCCACGGGCAACCGCGCGAGGTCTGCACGGTGAAGCGGTTGTAGGGCCGCTCGAGCAGCAGGTCGTAACGCGGCGCCGGCAACTTGGCGACGTCCACGGGCTCGAAATCCGCCGCCCGAAAGATGCGTCGGGGCTCGCGACGTTCCGCGGCGGCGACCATGTGCGGCCACACCTGCTCGCCTTCGCCGACCGCGACGTAGTCCGCGTGCTGCGCGGCTTCCTCGGGGAGCACCGACACGTGCAGACCGCCCATCGCGACCTTCACGCCCGCTGCGCGCAGCCGGTCCGCGATCGAGTACGCCTCGAAGATCTGCGCAGAAAACGTGCTGATCGCCACCAGGTCGCAGTCGTACAGCGCGTCGGGTTCGGCGCGATCCTCCGCCGCCTCGAAGTACGCGAGCTCATGTCCCGGCGGCGTCGCGGCCGCCAGTTGAAGCAAGCCCAAGCTCGGCAGCGCCGCGACTTGTTTCGAGCGCTCGACGAAGCCCGGCAGCGTGAGTCCGAGCTTCAGCAGCACGGGATCGTGCGCGCGGATGCCGCTCATGGCGAGAAGTCCGATCTTCATGGTGCAAGTCCGCTTTCCGCGCGGCCCAGCGCGATCAAGGTAAGCGTCGCGGCCGCGATCAGCGACGTCACCGGGAGGGCGAACAGATGGCGCAGCGGCTTGCGCCAGGCTGCGAGCCAGCAGACGAGGGGCATCGCGAGCGCGCCGACGAACCACAGCGCGCGGCACGCGGCGCCAAAGGCCCCATCGACCTGCGCCGCCGGCGAGAGCGCGTAGGCCATCTGCAACAGGCCGAGCGCCACGCACGCGATGTGCCCGAGCCGCAGCAGACGCCGGCGCCACGAGTCGTAGCCGCCGAGGAACTCCGCGCTGTGAAAGCCCACGCCGAGCACCGCGCCGCTCACGAAGCCGAGGAGCACGAACGCCCACGCCGCTGTCCACGTGAACGACAAGTCGAACGCGAGAAGCCCGGACGCAACCTCGAAGCGCTCCATCTGGAGGCTGAACATGCCCCCAAGGATCGACGCTCGCGGCCTCGAGCGGCTTCCACTCCTTTCGTTCCCTTCGCTAAGCGGCGCGAATCGAAGCGCCACCGTCCCGCCCGGCGGGTCAGTCTCGAACGCCGCACTCCCGCACGGAAAAACGCATCGACCGCAGTGCGCGGGTCAGTGCGCCTCGGACGCGCTTGCGCGAACTCCCACTGCGGCGCGCCACCTCGAGCACCGAGAGCCCCTCGAAGAAGTGGAGCTCGACGATCCGCCGCTGGTAGACGTCGAGTTCGAGCAACGCTCGCGCGAGCGGCTCGCCGACGCCGCCGGTCTCGTCCCGTTCGAAGGCCGCGGGGTCGAGCGCGCTGAGGTCCAAGCGCTCACCGCCGCACTCGACGCTGCGTCGCGCACGGCGCTGGCGAAGCGCGCGGCGGCAGCGGTTCCACGCGACAGCTAGGAACCAGCCGCGACTTTTCGATTCGGCGCCGCGAATCCAAGCCTGGATCCAGGTCTCCTGGATCGCGTCTTCGATGTCGTGAGCGTCGAGACCGCCCCGGAGCGCGGGCCGTCGCAAGCGCGACCGGAGCCAGTCGACATGTTCGACAAACGCGCAAGAGGGCGCGCGGTCGACGTAAGCACCAAGGTTCGACTCCGAGCGACTCGACGACGCGAGAGCTCGATCCTCTGCGAGAGACTTCACACCACACCGCCTTTCGGGAAGAGAGGCCTGTGCGAACCCTATCCAAGCACTCGCGGCGCGGCTACTGCGCGGCGCCACGACCTGAGACCGCGCGCCCGGAGCGCCACCCGGCCGCCGAGGGACGAGCACCCTGTCCTGCGGATGGGACGGCGCAGACGCATGCCGGGCCGGAATTCCTCTTTGTTGGGCCAGTGCGGCCGCGCGCGTGACTCTTTGCAGCTTGCGCGCGCCCATCGCGAACGGAGCCTTGCGCGCGACACGAATGGCGACGATGGACGAGCCCGAACGACCCACTCACGCGCGTGCGCGACGCCAACCGGGGATGAGAGCGACGCGCGCTGGAACGACCGCCGCGATTGGACTGGTAGCGCTCGCACTTTCCGCGTGCGCAGGCGGCGATGGCCAACGAGACGTGCAGCGTCCGAGCGTGGGACTCGAATCCGCAGCGCCGCCAGCATCTGCTGACGCCGAGTCGGGCGCCTCCGCCGCAACGCCCACGATCTCCGCTGCGGCGTCCACACCGAAGAGCGGGGCCGCCGAGGTCCGAGCCGAGTTGTCGACCGACCGTGCTGTCCGAGACAGTCTGCGCGAGCTGTTCTGTGCGTCGTTGGAGCAAGCCGTTCCGATCGAGGCGTGCCTCGAACTCGCCGAGACAGCACTCTCGAGCCTTTCGGACTCCAAGCCCGCCCTCGCGCCGAGCGGTGGATGGACACACCGGGTCGACTGGCCGGACGAATCGGTGCAAGCGAGCGCCACGGCGCTGCCGGCTCAATCCAACGGCGACCGAGTTGTCGAAGTGCGCTTCGACATCTCGAACTCCTGCAGTCCGGATCGGTGCCCCCAGTTCCTCGCGGGGGTGCTGCAGATCTATCTGCGCTGGAGTTCCGACACACTCACCGAGTGCACCGTCCTCGCGCAACTCGAAGTGCCTGGCGGCGAGGAGTTCGACACTTGGATCGAGTTGGCGGCGACCGACGAGCGAGGCGCGCGTCGCAAGGGCGCATTCATGCAGTGCTATGTCGATCGACCTTCCCAGCGCCAGACGATCGAGTTGCGCCTGGAGCGCACGCCGAGCGAGACGGTGCGCGAGTCGAAGTTCAGTTCGCCGGTCGCGTGCGACTGCGGACTGGTCGACTTGCCGATCGATGGCCTCCGCAACCTCTGTCGCGCTCTGCGGCAGGGCGACTGACCTGATCTGATCTGATCCTTCTTCGATGGGAGAGAGCTCGATGATCGCAATCCGATGGCTCGTGTTCTTTTCGGCGTTCGCAACGCTCAGCAGCGCGGCAACGGTCCGCGGCGCCGCGTCCAGCCGCGACGGCTGCTACCGCTGCATGGCGATCTACCACGCAGAAACCGGGCGCGTTTTGCAGACGTGCCCCGGCGGTTACTCCAGCGGAGGGTTGAGCTGCAACATCCAAGGCGCCGAGTGCCGAACGGTCGGCGTGTGCACGCCCTGATCTGAGTTGCAAGCGACCGACCGAAGTGGGCGAGATCCGGGCTGATCGGGCCACCCAGCCCTGCGGGCCGGAGCCTCGCCCACTGTGAACCTCCGGACACTCTCCACGCCCCGAGCGCACCGGAAGCGGGAGCGGGGAATTCGTTTGGCGCGCCAGAATTCGGGCCAACCGAGACGCGTTCCACCCGAGAAAATCCCACAAACGGCCTGCACAAGAGGCCTGCGGAGCGGGGCGCCTCGCCCCTTGAACAGTCGGCCGCGCCGCGCGCACCCATGGACACGTGAGATCGCTACGCTGGGACCTCCGAAACGGGGCGGTCGCCCTCCCGACGACCTTCTCCCGCCGCGCCTCGCCGACGTCGGCTCGCCGCACTCCGCCTGTTCCATTGCAGGCGGGAGTCGACGGAATTCGTCGGCGCCGACGCGGCATCGACTCCCGAACTCCACTCAGAAACTCCGACAATGAACTCAGAGCGACTTGCGGTCTCCGCGAGACGCTCCCGTCGACAACTGTCCCCTACGGGACTGCGAGGATCCGATGAAGCCCGCACCGACCGCATCCGAAATCAGCCCGCTCGCAAGTGGCAAGCCAAATCGGAGGAAGCTAGGTCGGAGAACAGGTGCGCTCTTCACGCTCGGAGCGCTTTCGACGGTCGCGATCGGAACGTGGTGGCGCGCGTCAGCGTGGCAACGCGCGCCAATGGAGCCGAGCAGCGGCGAGGAACGCGAGGCGTTTCCGAATCGACAGCCAGACCGAGAGGATTCGCATGTCGACCTGCTCCCCGTTCGTGTGGAGACGGCACCCGAGGACTTGGCTCACGCGAACGTCGACGAGCTACTTGCCACAGAGCGCGAGAAGCTAGATCCCGAAGCGAGCGACTCAATCGACGAGTTGGATTCCTCCGCGGTCTTCGAGTCGATGGCCAGCGAGCGACCCGATGTGCGCGCCGTGGTCGCGTGGGCCGAGAACTTCGCGAGGAACGCCGAAGTCGATCCCGACAGTGTCGTGGTCGACGCCGCATCGGGTCAGGTGAAAGGCCAGTTGCTGACGCCCGACGGCGAGGGCGCGGCGAGCTTCACGATCAACGGCTCGCGTTACGAAGTCTCGATGTGGCCACCGGCCAAGGGCCCGTCGAAGGACGAGCTTCCGTTGCGCTCGGTTCGCTGGGCGTTCGAGAACGAGGGCGGCGCGCCGAGCAAGCCGCTTCTGAGCCTGCAACATCACCCCGACACGAACCGCCCCGTCGCGAACTTCGTCGAGGTCGGCGCGGAACGCATCGTGGGGTGGACCTTCGCGAGTAGCGACCGCGGCTCCGTCGCACGTCCGGTCGTCGTTCGCGCGCTGGCGGAGGAGCCGGGCGCCTGGGCGATCGGTCGACCCGAGACGACACCCGGCGCCGACTGGCCGTGCCTGTTCATCGACAACTCGCACAAGACACTGCTGGCGAAGTTGTCCGCTCACGCCGCCAAGTAGCCGTCGCGCTGGATCGCGGCGCGGGTTCGACTCACGGCCGAAGCTGCGGCGCGCGCTCGAGGTTAAGCCCGCACGCCACGCCGCCGCGCGGGTCGATCTCGACCTTGCGTTCGACCACCGCCGCCCCTGCGAGGAGGGCGGCGACGCCGTAGATCAGACACGCGCAGAAGCGACGGGCGGTGCGGGACATAGCGGTTCTCCTCGAATACTCCTCGAATGCTCCTCGAACTCTCCTTCGGGGCCGGCGACGCCTTCGTGCGCGTCGCAGGGAGGCATTGGACGCGGGCGGGAGCGACTTCCTCCACACCGAGGCGCGGCTTGTCGCCAACGGCCCGGGGGCGCGAGCGAACGGTCGGCGGTAGCGCGCGACCGCCGCGTGCTCGGACCGCCCGCGCCGAGCTAATCTGGCGGGCGCCGCGCACGAGCGCGCACCGCGACCCCGCATCGAAAGGAACCCGCCATGCTTCGTTCGGTCCTGACCGCCCTCTTCGTCCTCGCCCCCGCCGCCGCGCTCGCGCACGCGAACACCGTCGCGCAGGCGCCGCAGAAGGAAGCGACGCTCAAGCCCGGCGACCCCGCGCCCGCGCTCGCCATCGAGAAGTGGCTCAAGGGCAAGCCCGTCGAGAGATTCGAACCGGGCCACGTTTACGTCGTCGAGTTCTGGGCGACGTGGTGCGGGCCGTGCATCGCGAGCATGCCGCACATCTCGAAGCTGCAGAAGGACTACGCCGGGCGCGTCACGATCATCGGCACGAACATCTGGGAGCGGAAGTACGACGACACGACGCTCGCCACGATCGAGGAGTTCGTCGCGAACCAGAGCGGCCGGATGGAGTACACGGTTGCGTACGACGGCCCGGGCAAGGTGACCGACAAGAGCTACATGGCCGCCGCAGGTCGCAACGGCATCCCATCGGCGTTCATCGTCGACCAGCAGGGCCGGATCGCGTGGATGGGGCACCCCGCGTCGATGGACTTCGCGCTGCACGAGATCGTCGAGGGCAAGTGGGACCTCGCGACCGGCCCCGAGCGCGAGAAACAGATCTTCGAGCGCCTCAAGGCGGTGCGCACGATGCTCAAGCCCGACCCCGCCGGCGCGCAGACCGAGTTCGACAAGTTCGCCAAGGAATTCCCCTACATCGCCAAGCACCAGGACGACTTGAAGCTCGAGTTGCTGAAGGCCGGCGGCAAATGGGCCGAGGTCTACGTGGTGTGGAACCAGCGCTATGAAACCGCGCTGAAGTACAAGGACGCGAGCGCGCTCAACGCCATCGCCTGGGGCATCGTCGATCCCAACTCCACCATCGAGCGCCGCGACCTCGACCTCGCCCTGCGCGCCGCCCAGTCCGCCGTCGAATTCAGCAAGTCGAAGAGCGCCGGGATGCTCGACACGCTTGCGCGCGTGCACGCCACCAAGGGCGACTTCGCCAAGGCCATCGAGATCCAAACGCTCGCCGTCGAAGCCGCCAGCGACAAGACTCGCCCACCGCTGCAACAAACCCTCGACGCCTACAAGGCGAAGGCGGCGCAGTGAGGTGAGGCCGCTGTCTTTCTTGAAGCACCGACTGCGAAGGGTCGGTGCTTCAAGAAGGCCGGGGGCGAGGAGAGCGCGCTACCGCGCCGGAGGCAGCTCGAACTCCGGCGCTTCGTGCAGCGGGCCCTGCGGCAGCGGTTCGGCGCGCTTGCGCCAGGAGGCGAGGGCGCTGCCGAAGCGGTAGGAGAGCAGGTTGGTGAAGAATTCGAGGCAGGTGCTCGCGCGCACGTGGCTGAGGCCGTGGCCGCGCATGCGCGCGAAGACGTTCATCTCGAGCGTGCGCACGCCCAGGTAGTGCGCCTTGATCATCAGCTCGGGGTCGAGGAACCAGCGCTTGCTCTTGAGGTCGAGGCGGCGCAGCACTTCGCGGTGCAGGATCTTGGGGCTGCCGTTGACGTCGATCGAGCCCAGGCCCGGGTAGAGCGTGAACACGAGCAGGTTGTAGAGCACGCTCACGACCTTGCGCAGCGGGCCGTCCATGCGGAAGCGGCGACGCACTTTGCCGAGCACCTTGCCGTCGGTGTAGCGCACGGCCTGGAACAGCTTGACCACGTCCTCGGGATCGACCTGGCCGTCGCACGGGATCATCCCGATCCACGGCGCGCGGCACGAAGCGAAGGCCTGCAGGATTCCGTTGCCGTAGCCTTCGTTGACTTCGACTTTGTGGACCACGACCGGCAGGCCCTTCTGCTGCAGCGCGCGCAGGATCTCGCCGGTGCGATCGCGCGAACCGTTGTCGCAGGCGACGAGCTCGAGCCGCACGCCGGCCTTCGCGAAGGCCTCGCAGAAGGGCGGAATCGTGAACGGGATCGACTCCTGCTCGTTGTAGCAGGGCATCACAAACGAGAGTTCGGGCTCGTCGACGTTCACGGGATCGATGCAGCTCGGGGAGCTCGGGATCGGGGAGCTCAAGCTCGGGGCCCTCAGGCGCTCGCGGGTTCGGCGCGGCTCGCGGGCTCGCGCACGATGGCGCGGCGCAGGTCGCGCGCGAACATGGTACGCGTGAACTTGCCCAGGCCGGAAGCGTGCTCGCCGAAGGCGTTCACCTTCGCCAGGATCAACGCGCGGGTCTGCGGCGTTGTTTCGGCGGAAATCTCGCGCGGGGCGGCGAAGGCGAAGTTCGCGAGCGGCTGGGTGCAGCCGTCCGCGGCCCAGGCTTCGACATCGAAGCGCGAGGTCCAGCGGGTGCGCGAGGCGGCGGTTTGCGCGAAGGGCACGTGCAACGCGAGGTTGCGCACGTGGTCGACGACGGCCGAGAGCTGCTCCGCGTCGTGCGAGCCGTTGCGGGCGTCGAGAGCGCTCGCGATCGCGAGCTGCAGGAAGTCGAGCGACTCGCGCGTCGTGTAGAAGCGCCCGATCATCGAGTACTTCGACAGCAGGTTGCCGCCGAGCGAGCCCTCGACCAGCTGCGCGTAGTGCGCGTGCGCCCATTCGAGGCACGCCTCGCGCGTCGGGAAGATCTCTTCCTGGCTCTCCGCGAGGAAGTCCGCGATCACTTTGCGGAACGCCGCCGGGGCGCGCTCGAGCAGCGTCTGCATGTGGCGCACGAGCTCGAAGGGCTTCACGCCGTTCGCGCGCGCGAACTGGAACGGCTCGTCGTAGTTGCCCTCGTAGTGGAACACCGTGAGCAACAGGTGAAAGACGCGCGTCTCGAGGTAGTCCGCGAAGCTGAAGTCGGGCGTGGCGACGACCATCTCCTCGACTTCGATCACGGGAGCGCCCGTGTAGTCGCCGATGTTGCGCGCGACCACGCGGAAGCGCGTGTCGAAGCCGAATTTCGCGCGTTCCTCGGGGTTCGCGAGCTCCGCGCCGTGGAGCAGCATCAGTTGGTGCGCGGAAATGCGCTTGGCGCCGGCGTCGAGCAGGTCCTCGACCGCCTTGAGGAAGCTCTGCTTCGTCTCGCCCGGCAAGCACAGGATCAGCTCGCCGTAGCTCTGCATGCCCTGGCTCTCGAGCTCCTTCTGGATCTCGCGGTATGTCTCGAGCTTGATGTTGTCGCGCTTGATGTTCTTCAGCACGACCGGGTTCATCGACTGCACCGCCGCCGTCATCGGCAGCGCGCCCTTGATCTTGCGCATCACCTTGATGATGCGCTCGCCCTTGTTCTTGCCGGTCGTCGTGCGGATGTAGCGCGGCCAGCCGTAGGTGTCCTGCAGCCACCCGATGTAGTCGGCGATCTCCTCGTCGCGCTCGAACATGCCGAAGTTGTCGTCGGCGAAGCACAGCGTCGTCTCGGGCCGGACGCGCTCGGCGAGGTACGCGAGGTCGGCCTTCACGTTGTCGAAGCTGTGCGCGAACACGCGGCTGTTCGAGCGCACGCCGGAGTTGCAGAAGGCGCAGGTGAACGGGCACCCGCGCGAGATCTGCATCATCGGGAAGTAGCCCGTCGCGAGGTACGGATCCATCAGGCCCGCGAGGTACGGGCTCGGGATCTCGTCGAGGTCGCGGATGCGCTCGACGTCGCCGCCGCGCACGAACTCGGACGTGCGCGGGTCGATCCAGTCGAGGCCCGGCGTGCGTTGCTCGTAAAGGCCCTCCACGCGCTTGCCCGCCTCCAGGAAGCGCTGGAGCAAATGGACGAACGCTCGCTCGCCCTCGTACGTCGGCCCGTCGATGTACACGTCGACCTTCGGCAGTCCGCGCAGGAAACTCTCGCGCACGCTGTCGACGAGCGGGTAGTTGGGCCCCCCCATCGCCACCAATGTGCGCGGCGAACGCGCCTTCGCGTACTGCGCGAAGTGGTAGGCGAGCTCCTCGTTCCACGCGTAGTTCGACAGCCCCAGGATGTCCGGCGCGGCGCTGTCGAGCGCGCGCACGAGGTCCTGCGGCTCCCGGTAGAGCGTGATGTCGAGCTTCTCCCGCGCGCGCTCCTCGCCGAAATGGGCGAGCGCGTAGGTCGCGAGGTTGGCGACTCCGAGCGGGTACACATCCGAACTCTTGGTGAGCAGGTTGTGGCCCAGGTCCGCGAGGTAGATCCGCATTGGGGGCTGCGACGGCGGTGCTTTGGGGGAAAGCTTTGGGGGACGGAGTTGCCGAGGGGCGCCGCGCCCCGGAGGGTCGGACAGCGACGCGCAGCTCTAGCTTCGAGCAAATGGCCCTTCCCGCTAGAGCCCGACCGGGTTCCCACCGGTTTTGGCCGGCGCGATCCCGCCCCTCGGGAGCAAGCCGGGCATCTTACGCGCTGGCGAGCGCGTCGCGGGACCCTCCGACGACCGGTCGGGGGGCCCCGGCGGGCCGGACGCGCGCCCGATCCGCCTCCTGAGCTGCCTGTGACCCGGAGAAACGCGCACACTAGGGCAAGCCTTGGGGGTGTGGTCGCGCCTGGGCAAGGCGCGCATCACCCCCGTCCTCGTTTTCCGACATCCGGAGACAAAACCATGCAGGCAGAAAGACTTGGCAGAGTCGTGGGCTCGCTCTTGGCGGGCTCGTTGTTGACGGCGACCGGCCTCTCGCAGGGCGCGGTCGAGCGAGTGAGCGTCGCGTCGAACGGCGCCCAGGGCAACGGCCCGAGCCAGTTCGGCGCGGTGTCCGCCGACAGTCGCTTCGTCGTGTTCGAATCCGACGCTTCGAACCTCGTTCCGGGCGACAGCAATGGAGCGTCGGACATCTTCGTCCGAGATCGGTTGTTCGGCGTCACGGAGTGCTTGAGTCGAACGTCCACGGGCGCTGTGGCGAACGGAGGCTCGACCTGGCCCGCGATGTCGGACGACGCGCGGATCGTTGCCTTCGTGAGCACCGCAAGCGACTTGGTGGCCGGCGACTCCGAGGTTCCCGGCACGCCGAACTCCGCCGACGTGTTCGTTCTCGACCGCAACTCGGGTTCGATCCAACTGATCTCGCGCCTGGTGTCCGGCGCCCAGGCGACGGGCCACTTCGAGACCCCGCGGGTGTCCGGCGACGGCAGCACCGTCGTGTTCGGCAGCTCGGTCGACCTCACGACCGGCGCCGGGACCTTCCAGCTCTGGGCGTACGACCTGGCGAGCGGCGCGCTCGACCGAATCGACGGCGGCCCGGCGACTCCCTTCGCGCGGTATCCGTCGATTTCGCACGACGGCCGGTTCGTGTCCTATCGGGCTTGGGTGACGCTCCCGAGCGGCCTCGTCGCGCGGCAGATCCTCGTGCGCGACCGCGTCGCGGCCACGACGCAGTACGCGAGCGTGTTCGCGAACGGGGCGCTGGGCAACTCGGACTCGAGCTGGTCCTCGATCTCCGCCGACGGCCGCTTCGTCGCCTTCGACACCTTCGCCACCAACGACCACCCGTCGGGGGGCGCGGGCGTGACGCGCGTGTACGTGCGCGACTTGGCTTCGGGAACTACCGAGCTCGTGAGCGTCAACTCGCTCGGCCAGCCGAACTTCGCCGCCTGCAACACGCCGGTGCTGTCGCCCGACGGCCGGCGCGTCGCGTTCTACAGCAATGGCTCCGGCTGGATCGCGGGGGACGATTCCGCCGCGGGCGACGCCGTGGTCTTCGACCGCACCACGGGCGCGCTCGTCGCGCTCGGCACGTCCGCTTCGGGCGCGCAGGCCGTCGGCGTTTCGACGATCAGGAACTTTCGCGCGGACGGCGCCCAAGTCGTGCTCGTCAGCGCCTCGAACAACCTCGTCGCCGGCGACACGAACGGCCATTTCGACGTGTTCTTGAAGGACGTTACGCCGCTCGTCCCGGCCGCCTACTGCACCGCGCAGACGAACTCGCAGGGCTGCACGTCGAACTTGACCTCGTCGGGGCTGCCTTCGGCGAGCTCGAGCTCGGCGTTCCTCGTCGAGGCGCGCGAGCTCATCAACGGCCGATACGCCATGCTGTTCTACGGCTTCGCGCCCAACGCGGTTCCGTTCAACGGCGGCACGCTGTGCGTCGCGGCGCCGCTCAAGCGCACTGCGCCGCAACCCACCGGCGGCAATCCGACCGGCGTCGACTGCAGCGGCGCGATCGCCTTCGACTTCAACGCGCTGATCCGCTCCGGCGC
>CALFYL010000325.1 GCA_937952135.1 uncultured Planctomycetia bacterium | reverse complement strand
GGGGGGGGGGGGGGGGGGTTTGGTGGGGGGGGGGGGGGGGGGGGGGGGGGGGGGGCAACTTCCCCGGTCACGTCAGTATGGTCACATGCAAACGCAGGCCTAAACGCCCCCCATTCAGAAGCTGGCCGTCCGGCGCTTTCAGCGGAGCCCTTCAGGCAGAAGTCATCCGCTGAAAATTCCCATCCACCCGGTACTTCAATCCATGACCAACATCGCCACTCTACTACAATCCCGCTTTGCAGCCGACTCCGAGGACCTTCTCAAGCTGCTTGTTCCACTTGAGACGCTAGCGTCGCCGACTGCTGATCTTGGCGCGTTTCACGGCAGCGAAGAGGCGACGGCGCGCTGGTTCGATTCTCACCTCCGGGAGTTGGCCGCTTGCATCGATCGCGCTCTCGACTGCACCAGGGAAAGGCGTGACTTAGCGGCACGCGAAATCGCGTTTCGGATCAGTTACGATCAAGCCCATGGGTTGTACGCGATCTTCTTGGGTGATATTGCGAATGGCCGCTTCAGCACGGGGGTCAAAGTCGCGGAAGCGACGATAAGCTCACTAGAGCACAGAGTTCAAATGCTATGTCAATCGATAGCCTCCTTTGAGGAGCTAATTCGCATGCGACGCCCGACAGCGCCTCTACTCGCGGCGCATAGACAGTTGGTAGTACACCAACATCAGGGCAATCAGTCGGACAAGGACAATGTCGCATCAGCAACCAAGGCAATCCAAGAGCACGCTATTCATTCGGAGATCATCGATCTAGAACGACGCAAGAATGAGTTGGCTACGGAATTGCAATCGGTCACGCGTGAACTTGAAGTTGCCAACTGTAAGCTAGCACTTGCAGAAAAGGAGGAAGCGCGCGAGCGCCGACGATGGGAGATCGAACTCGGATTGCTAGAGCAACGATTGGCACTCTCGAACGAGCCTGGCGGTGATCTCAACTTCCGTGAAGCCCATTCCTTTCTGATAAACATCATGTCGCTGGAACTTTCGGCTGCGAGAACGTACTTTCGCGCGGTGAGACTTGGGCTTGCTAGCGTCTACGGTTCCTGCGAACAACTCGATCGTATCTCTGGAGAAAGCGAGGTTCTTCAGACGAGAAAACTTGCCGTTTGGTGTCGGCGTGCTTCCGAACTGCTTCGGACTAGATCGGACGCAAGCTCGAATGCAACGATCCTGATCTCACTTCGACGTCACTTGGGCCAGGATTCTTGGGCGCGGGCGATCCGTGGTGAAGAATTCGTACTCGAGATCACAGAACAAAGTATTGGGCGGCTTGTGTCGGCCCGCATAGTGCGAACCGACCTCTTCGTGCGGCACTTCGAGAAGGATGATGGCACAGAGCGCTGGACAGCGCAACTCCGGGCTCCATCGGTTGGTGTCTACTATCATGGATTATCCGACGGTTCAACTCACGGCGAACTCGAGCAGCGGGATGTTCCGGTGATGACGACGTCTTGCCTGGCAACGCGAGCCGCAGATCCCTCACCGGTTTCTTGGACTTCGGCGTCCAGGGGCTTGTCGCCGTACGGCGAATGGCGAATCCAGGTCTCAGCAGAGTCGCTCGCTGGCACTGCATTGACTGCAGATGATGATATTGAGTTTGAGCTTTGGGTGAGCGTTCACCGGGTGTAATTGCGCATGCAATGCACTAACTCTCATGCAAGGATGGAGCATTTATGGACATCTCAATCGATTTTAAATGGGGCTTCTACCGTGGATCCAATGAGTATCGGTTGGTTTCTCGATCACTAGAAAGCAGGATGGAAAAGAATGCCGTGCGGATCGACGCTCATGGCAAGCTCCAGATCGGTAAGGGATATCGCATGACAGACGACCACAAGAAACACCAACTGAGACAATCGCACGGAATCGATGTCGCTCCCGGGACTGGTGGCGACGCAGCGCCGAATTTCTATTCACCCTTCGACGGCGACATTGTGACAAGTGGTGGAAAGGACGGGACAGTAGTTATCATGACTTCGGACGGAACGTGGGTGAAGTTGCACCACTTCGACCCGGGCAAGCTTCCCTCACCTGGCCCGATCAAGCTTGGAGATCTGATTGCGCCGCTGAGCAATTATGCGGATTACAAGTTCGGCGGAAAAAAGGGAGAAATGGGAGTTCACTTGCATCTCTCGGTGGTCACCGGAGAAAAGAGGGATCGTGATGGCTACATAAAGGGGTCGCCCTCTGATCCCATGGGCATCACTATTCGAGAAGACGGAAGCCTGGAGCCGGCCTCGCCGTATGTCGATGAAGACGGTTTCTCATCGACTCAATACGTGGATGAGTGGGCTCAAGCGACCGTAGCGGGGCTGCGTAGGATGTCGGAAACGCTGGATGAGTTGCGTGCCGCCGCTACGGCGGAAAGTCGCGAAGCCGAGGGCATTTCTGGACGAGAAGTTAAGGGCGAGCCGCGGCAAGTATTTGTCGATCGATCAGGCAGCGATCGACCAATGAAGGAGTCGCTTTAACAAAGTGGGTGCGTGTAGCACGATCTGTCGCAGGTTGCCGCCGCTCAAAATCTTGGTCTCGACAGCGACGGCGGTGTCGGGGACCGGTTGCCTGGCGGCGGGTTCCTCAAGGGCGGGCGCGGCCAGCCGAAGAGTTCCCACAGCGGAGCCGCGAAACGAGGCCGGCTCGAATGGCGGGCGTGCGTAGATCGCCGCGCCAAGGAACAGCGGAAGTGAGTCCGGCCAGAGTTGGGACGGTGCGAGCGCCACGTTCACGAAGCTACCCGGACTTGCCCAGCTCGCCACTCCCCTTCCTGAAGTACCGCGTCCCCCGCCGCTCCCCCGTCGTGCGCAGCTTCTTCGCCTCGATCATGCGGATGATCGGCAGCGCGAGTTCCTTGGTCGTGGTCGCTAGCGACTTGCCGATCTGCTCGACCGACTGGCCGGGGTTCTTGGCGACCTAGGCGACGACGGCCTCACCCATCGCGGCCTCGTCCTCTGGCGTGCGCTTGGCGCGCTTCTCGCGTCGGGAGGGTCCGCAGATCGTCAGATCCTCGGTTGTGCGCCGATCCGCGGAAGGTCGAAGCCGTCGGTCGGAGCACCAAAGAGCTCAAGCGTCGCCCTTCCGTACTCAAGCGCGACCTCCCGCAGCACCCGGGGATTGGTGGAGACGCGCCCGACACGCTCGGGTGGCCGGACGCAGAGCGTGGCGATGCGCACTCCCGAAGGCGCTGGAGCACGGCCAAGCGCCACCGACCGGACGGCGTCGTCGACGGCCTGCTGCTCTCGAAAGGCCCGCCGCAGCCGCGCGTTGCCCCGCGCAGTCAGCGCGTCGAACAGCATTCGCGTGACGAGGTTCGGTGCCGGCCGGCGGTATGCGCCGCATCGGCTCGAGAGCACCAAGATGTCGGTCGCGCCACGCTCGATGGCCTGCCAGAGCGGGAAGGGCGTGATCAAGCCTCCATCTACGTAGCGCCGGCCGTCAATCTGGACGCTCTTGTTGTAGAGAACGGGAATCGATGTGGCCGCCCTGAGCGTGGCGAGGACCGGAACGCGCGGGTCCTGGACATCCAACATCGCCCCCTCCCCGGTATCCAGGTCCATGGCGGACACAAGAAACCGTGGCATGGCCGCGCGGATCCGCTCGACGTCGAGCGGCTTCTCAACGGTTAGCACCCGTTCGAAGACGTAGTCGATATTGAGGATCTTCCAGAACCGCAGCGGATTCACGAACCGCCGGCTCGCGAGGCAATCGTAGTAGACAGAGATGCCCAGCAGCGGCTGGCCAGACAGGAGGTAGGCACCCGTCATCACGCCGGCAGACGTCGCAAGGACCTCGTCGAACGCGTGGGTAAGCCCCATATGCGCAAGGGCCACAGCGCCCCCGCCCGACGCCACGCCGCGCATCGCGCCGCCCTCAATCACCAGCGCGAGCTTGCGTCCATCGGACCGGTCGCCCGTGCCGGCCCGCGCGCGGACCGCTGCGAGGACGCCCTCGGGCTCCCGCCCATGCAGGAAGCTTGATCGCGCTGTCAAGAACTCGACCTCCGCATGGCGGCGGCCCCCCGCCTAGGTTTCAGCACTTGGCGTCGCGGGGCGACACGGACGCCGAAGTGCATCACGACGAGCCCGAGGCCCATTCCCACCAGCGCGGCGAGCCCGCCGACCAGCTGGGAAAGACAGTCCATCGCGGTCCCCATTATGACGTCGCGCTTCGCCTCGGGCGCGGCCACGCCAGGTCGCAGGATCTGCGCAGCCACCAGGCCGCCGAGCGCGAGTGTCCCCGCGAGGCACCAGCCGTATCGCAGTACTAGGCGCGCCAGACCTCCCAGGATCTTTCGAACCTGAGCCAATGTATGGATGCCGGCTTGTTCGACCATGAACGCCTCGAGTTTTCCGGACGCCGCGAGCCCATTCGAGATCATCGCCATACCGACGCCTAGCGAGAAGCCGGTGATCGCGTACGCCCAACCAAAGCGCGTTCGCACGAATAAATCGTGCAGGAGCACCGGGTCGATCCGGCTCGACAACGCACTCACATCGTTTAACCAGCCCATTTTGACCAAGCTGTTCATCTCGTAGACACCGACTACGATGAACGTGACTCCGAAGCCGCTGATGCACCCGCCGACACCGCCGAAGAGCAGCGCGAGGTATGGGCGCAAGACCGATCGCGGGGAACGGGAGCGTTCGAACACGAATCGGTGCAGCGCGAGAGCGAACGAGATGCAGCCGGCCCACAGCATGCCGGCGGTGACGCCGTGAAAGACACCCATGGCCCAGCTGCCACTGGCCTGGCATAGAGCCCAGTTGAGGTGGGCGGGCATCCACTTGAACGCCGCCGTCATCGCGGCGGAGAGCAGCGTCGCCGGTATGACGAGGTAGGGCGCGACCGGAACAAATTCCACCATCCTCCGCTTGAACGCCAGAAGACGAACCTCCATCTTCTGCCGGACCGGGATGTCGACTAGCACCCGCTCAAACGCGGTCTCGCGGTCCCCATCCCCACCCACGTGCAGCGAAACCTCCGCTAGCGCCCGCACCGCGGCTCCTCGCGACGCGTCATTCAACGTCGCCGCGGCAACCGACTCATGAAGATCGGGGCGGCCCCTGCGGGCCAGCGCCTCCGCGGCGGCGCGCTGCACGCTGCGGTCGCCGTCCTCCATGCTGAGTCGAACGAGTTCTGCATCGAGCGAAGGCACCTCGGAGCGCCCGAGCACGCGACATGCGCAGGCGCGCACAGCTTCCCGATCACTCGCCAGAGCTTCCGCGAGCACCGTCCGGTGGACCTCCCTAAAGTCCTCGTGAACGCGGTCGGACCATTCCCTCGCGTTGGTGCCAGTGGCAAGGCTCGAGCGCAACAAGAGTTCGCTCTCGTCCTCGAAAAGGCCGGGCTGCCCGAGAAATGGACTGCACTCGCGCAGTAGGTCGTCGTGCGCAGCAAACACGTCTCGCAGCGTGCCCTCGTTCTGCGCCCGCAGCCGCGCCAGGACGGTTGACAGGAGGTCGGTCGCAGTGAGGAGTTGGTTCGCGCGGTGGTCCCTGCCTCGGCTCACAGACTCCGCTAGGAGGTCATGCGAGAGCTCGTACCAGCGCTCCCCGCCGCGCTGCTCGGCGCGGATGAGGTGCCGCGCTTCCAGCTGGTCGACGACAGGGTTGGGGAGCCTTCCTGTGCGTCCGTCGTCAGGCGAGTGGCCGTCCTCCCGCTGGATCGTCAGGCGGGCACCCGACGCGTGGACGAACTTCATGCATCCAAGCCGGATGAGCTCGGCGGGATAGCCCGACTCTAGCGCGACTTCCCGGACCGTCTCCTCGTAGAACTCGACCAGCGCGTTCGAGACGAAGTCCCCGAAGCCGCGCCCCTCGCCCGCCGCGAGCTCAAGGTGCTCCATCTTGATGACAGTCGTCCCATTCTGGAGTTTACGCCAGAGGCCCTGGCAGACCACCTGGAGGTAGACGGCTTCCACGTGCTCCCGACTGAGCTGCCGTACGATTTCCTCGGCGACGCCGGGCTCGAATCGCGCGAACGGTGCCGCCGGCCTTACGACCGCCTCGAGCGCCTTCTCCTTGCTGAGCCGGCGAAGGTTATAGCGAGCCGGGCGGCACTCGTTGGGCAACCGCTCTACCAGCTCGTCGACGTTGGCTAGGTACTCCTGGCGCATCGCCAGCACGACACGCAGCTCCTTATCGGCGCGGATCGCGTCGACTAGCTCGTCGACGAAACCGTCCCGCTGGTCATAGTTGTCTTTGTGGTGAGTGAAGATCTCCTCAAATTGATCAATGATTAGGACGCGGGGCCGTTCGCTCGTGCCGCGCGTTGCCTTGAGGAACTCGACGAGTCCACACTCGGGATCGACCGGCACGCGACCGGCGAGACCCAGCAACGCGGAGTACGTAAAGACATTACGCGGCTGCGACCGCTCGCTGGCAGCGGACGCTGGTGCGGGACTGCCGACGCGGGTGCTCGGCAGTACCGCACGCCCGGCACGCTCGAGGCTACTGCGCGCGAGCGTGTTCAGAATCGAGCTCTTCCCAGCGCCGGAAGGCGCATAGATCAGGAGCAGTGGACTGTCGTTCACGAGCTTAAGGATCAGACGTGCGTCGTCATGCCGTCCGAAAAACGTGTCGGCGCGATCAGGCGGAAACGGCTGAGGGCCGACGTAGGGAGGAACGCGCGGCTGGACCCCTGCGAGCTCGATCGGAGTGAGTCGCGCGGTCGTAGCCGACTCCACGGGTGGATCGCCCGCCGCCGCGCGATCGCGAACAATCGTGCGAAGCGAGTCGACGACGCGATCGAGGTGCCAAGCGAGGTCCTGCTCGTACGCGTTCTCCCACTCAGTGGTGGCGAGCTCAAGGACCAGTCGATCAGGGACCTTAAAGTCCTCTAACTTGACGGGCACCAACGGCACGCCGTTCTTGCGCGCGAGCGCGATCTCACCCCGCACCCAGTTCGACTTGGCGCTGGTCGGGGAGAGGAGTAACAGGAAGGCCTTCGCAGACTGCAGCGCAGTCACGATCTCGTCGGCAAAGTCGCGACCCGGACCGAGCTGCGGCGCGAACCAGTTGGTGAGGCCCGCTGCGTGGAGATGCCTCGCGCAGTGCTTGGCCTTCTCCATGTCCGCGAAGCTGAACGACACGAACACTTCGGCGGTCGCCGGGACGGAGATCCGCTGGCCGCACCGTGGGCAAAGCGCTGAGGCCGAGCTGTCGACAGCGACATGCTCCAGTGTGCCGCAGCACGGGAAGTAGATCGGGTGGTGCACCTCAGGACCTATCGCGCGAGCGAGTCGCGCAGGCATTCCCGCTGCCGACGAGACTTCGCATGGGAAGTTCGACGGATGGCCGCGGTCTCGAGTGCAAGTCCAGGCGGCGTGCCGCCATTGAGGAGCGCGGCTGCCACCTCGGTGCTCGGACGATCGTGGGCGACCTGAGTTCGCGCCAATCGTGGCTGGGCTCGCGCTATACGCTTCGCTAGCTGACTCGTCCCGATCGCCATCGTGCCGGCCGGCGACTTGCTATCGAAGGTAGCGACCTCAGCGGAGAGACGATGCAACTCGATGGACGCTCGTCCGACATCTGTCGCTGCGCGCGCAAGCGTCTCCCTGGCGTCCGTGAGTCTTCCCATCGTCGGCACCTTTGCGGCGGCGGGATCTCCGTGCGATCCGCGCGCGTGAGCTAGAGGCCCCCGCTCCCTAACCGAACGTGCGTCGTGGTGAAGCCACTGGATGTTCTCGCAGGTGGGACGGCAGGAGGCGGCGGGCCGCCAGGGTTCCTGGATCGGTCGGCGCCCCGAATAGCGTCGACGGGCTCGACTCGGTGCGCGTCGCGACGTTGACGGCGTGCAGCGCCGCGCCGGCCGAATGGCAGTTTGTGGCAGGTCGTCCCGCCCGCTCCCTGCGCCTATTCTCCGCGCGATTCCGCTCGCCAGGAAGGCTCCAGGGGCTGTGGCGCGGTCGGTTTTGTCAGCTCCCGTCCGCGCGGATCCGCTGGGTTCCGCGATTTTCCGCTCGGACGCCCGCGACAGCCCCAAACACGACCTCCCAACTCCGGAGCAGAAGGTCGTGCGTTCGAATCGCGCCGGGCG
>CALFYL010000324.1 GCA_937952135.1 uncultured Planctomycetia bacterium | reverse complement strand
CACGCGCGACGAAGCGCGCCCAGCCGACCGTCGTCGATCCCGAGCTTGAGCGCCGAGCCTGGAACTTCGTCGCCCGCGTCTCCCAGGACTTCGAAGGCCTCGTGCTGATGGGCTTCGAGACCAAGTTCCGCACACCGCTGCGTCTCGACGACCTGTTCGTGCCGCTCAACGTGCACTGGCGGCAGCACGATGCGGAACGCATGGCGCCGCGAGTCGAGGACGAGGACTTCGAGAGCCGGCCCTCGATCGTCGGCGCGCTCTCATCGCTAGCAAGTCACGACCAGCGCGGCCTCGTGATCCTCGGCCACCCCGGCTCGGGCAAGACGACGCAGCTCAAGCGCATCCTGCTGTGGCTCGCCAAGCGCAAGCCTGAAGATCTGGAACTACCGACGCAGATGCTGCCGATGTTCCTGCGGCTGCGGCTCGCGACGGGCAAGGAGAAGTCGCTGCTCGAGCTCGCCAAGACCACCGTCGCGCGCGGGGAAGACGAGCAGTCGCCACTCTCGACCTCGGACGCCGCGCTGCTCGAGCGCATGCACGAGCGTGGCAACCTCCTGTGGTTGTGCGACGGGCTCGACGAGGTCGCCGACGAGAAGATCCGCGCCCACGTGGCGAAGCTCATCGCCGCGGCCGCCGCCGAGCGCCAGAGCGACCGCTTCGTCGTCTCGTGTCGTTTCGCCGGCTACTCGGACGATGTTGCGGCGCAGCTCGATTCACACTTCCGCGCGCTCGAACTCGCGCAGCTCGACGACGAGCAGGTCGCGACGCTCGTGAACAACTGGTACTCGGCCGTGGAGTCCGTGGTCGGGCGCGCGCAGGGCCGCACCGCCGCGCAATCCACGAAGATCGCCAAGCGCCACGCCGCCGAACTGCTCGCACGCCTGAGCGACGGCAAGTTCCGCTCGTCGACGCGCCTCGCCGAGCTGACGCAGAATCCGCTGCTGCTCACTGCGATTTGCCTCGTGCACCGCGACCGCGGCGAGCAGGGCGGCCTGCCCAAGCGCCGCGCGGACCTGTACGACGAGTGCATCAACGTTCTGCTCGAGCTGTGGCACAAGACCCACAACGTGCAGGTCAGCATCGCGGCCAAGGACGCGCTCAAGGTGCTGCGTCCGCTGGCGCTTTGGCTGCACTCCGAGAACGGCCGTCGGCAGGCGAGCGCGCGCGAGATGGAGCCGATCGTCGGGCCGCGCCTGAAGAAGATCCGCTGGAAGGGCGACGCCGCGCGCTTCCTCGAGACCATCCGCGACGAGAGCGGCCTCGTCACCGGCTACAGCACGTCGACCTTCGGCTTCGTGCACCTGGGTTTCCAGGAGCACCTCGCCGCGCAAGAGCTGCGCTCGCAACTCGTCGGCTCCTCCGAGCGCCTCTTGGAACTCGCAGGCGAGCTGCACGAGAGCTGGTGGCAAGAGGTGATCTTGCTCTTCCTCGCACTCGAAGACGCGCCCTACGGGAAGTTCCTCGAAGCGGCGCTGGAGCACCCGCAGGCCGCCGAGCACATCGAGTTCCTCACGCAGTGCCGCGACGAGGCTGACTCGAGCACCGACGAGCCGATCGAGAAGGCGCTCGCCGCGCTCGTTAGAGCACGTAAGCCGTCGGCTGCGCAGTACCTAGCGCTCGATCTTGCGGTGCGCTGGGGTATCGAGATCCCGCCGGCGCTGCTCAAGCGCGCCGACGAGCGGGTGCGGCGTGTCCTCGGTGTGCAGCCCGCACCGAACGCCGTGGAACTCGGCGGCGTCGCTCTATTTTCAACCCTGGCAGTCGGCCACATCATCGACGCGCGGCAGCGTGTTATGAGCGCTCGCGGCGAGATCGAACTCGTCGCCATCCCGGGCGGGAAGTTCTGGATGGGATCGACCGACGCGGAGATCGAGCGGCTCAATCGTGACTATCCGAAATCAGCCGGGTACTTTGACCGTGAGTCGCCACGCCACGAAGTCTCGCTCTCGCCGTTCTTCCTCGCGCCGACGCCCGTGACGAACGCGCAATACGCGCACTTCCTGGCTGCGACGCCGGACGCCGCCAAGCCCGAGTACTGGGCGGATCGACGTTACAACCAACCTGATCAACCTGTGGTGGGCGTGTCGTGGGAGGACGCGAAGCGATTCTGCGAGTGGGCAGGTGTGCAGCTGCCAACCGAAGAGCAATGGGAGTACTCCTGCCGCGCGGGCACGGACACACGCTACTGGTCAGGCAACACAGAGGCGGACCTAGAGCGCGTCGGTTGGTTCATGAGCAACTCCGGCGGCGCGTTGCAGTCGGTCGCTCGCAAGCCTGCGAACCCGTTCGGGCTCCACGACATGCACGGCAACGTCTGGGAGTGGTGCACCGACCGTTACGGCAAATACTCGAAGTTGCCTGAGCGGGATCCGACCGGCTTGGCGAGCGGCTCCGAACGCGTGATCCGCGGAGGCAGCTTTTGGTTCGACGCTGACTGGTGCCGCTCCGCGTACCGGGGCCGGGGGCGTCCGTCGGATCGAGGGGGCGGCCTCGGCTTCCGCGTCGCGCTGCCCGCTGCCCCGAGCTCGCGCTAGAGGATCGATCTTCGATCTTAGA
>CALFYL010000323.1 GCA_937952135.1 uncultured Planctomycetia bacterium | reverse complement strand
TCCACGGCGCGTCGCTCGAGGGCGCGCGCGTCTGGACGCACGACGAAGCGACGGGCGAGCGCGTTTTGCGCGCCGTTTCCGACGCAAAGGGCGCCTTCGAGTTCCGCGCGCCGCTCGGAGTCGAGCAGACGCTCCTCGTCGAGGCCGAGGGCTACGCGCCGCGCCGCGTCCCGCTCACGGCCGAACGGCGCGAGCGCTTCTGGCGCGAAGCCTGCCGCGTCGAGCACGACGGCGGCCGCACCGTCGATCTGTTCGAGATCCGCCTGTGGCCCGGACTCGAAGTGCACGGCCGCGTCGTCGACCGCAACGGCCGAGGCGTCGAAGGCGCGGAGCTGGTGATCGTCGAAGCGAGCGCCGGTTCGCTTCGCACGGTGGAGGAGCACTCGATCGGGCGCAGCGGCCGCGACGGTTCGATCGAACTCGACGGCCGTCTGCCGATCGCGTTCGTGGACAACGGCCGGCACTGGCTCTTGTTCGCGGTGCACACCAGCGGCATCGGATGGACGCGCGTCGCCGCGCCGCAGGGCCGCGACGCCCTCGCGGGCATCGAGGTCGTGCTCGACGACGCGCTCGCCCTCGAGTTCGACGTGCGCGATCTCGAAGGCGCGCCGATCTCGGGCGCGACCGTGAGCACGGTCCCGATGCACGAGCCGTTTCCGCGCTTGACCGGGATGCAGCACGACTTGCTTCCGCTCGCTCCCGCGCTGGCCTCGGCGCACCGCGCGGTGACGGACGAAACCGGCTTCGCGTCGATGCCGAACGCGCTCCGGGTCCGATCTTCGTCGGGAGACGGCCTGCTCGGCTCGCGCTACGTCGTCGAGGTCGAGCACGAAGGCCGCGTTCTGTTTCGCGAGTTCCGAACCGTTCGCAGCACCTCGCGAGAGCGCATCGAGCTGCGTTTGTCCCGCATCCCCGTCGCGCGGGCGCTGCGCGGCGCCGTGCGCACCGAGTCCGGTGAGCCGATCGTCGGCGCGAGCGTGAAGCTCGAGGGGGACGACGGCGAGGTGCTCGATACGACCGCCACCGGAAACGACGGCGAGTTCGAGCTGGACGTCGAACCCGGCGCGCCGCTGCTGCTCGCGGTCGAAGCCAGCGCGCCTGGCTGCGCCCCGGCGCGCGAGGCGATCGATCGCGGAAGCCCCGGTGCGCTGTCGATTCCGCTGGACCTGCGGCTCGGCGCGGGACTTTCGATCCACGGCCGTGTCGTCGACGACCACGGCGCGCCGCTCCAAGGCGTCCACGTCTTCGCCGACGCGCCCGGAAAGGGCTTCGGCGGAAGCGAAGTGAGCGGCGAAAACGGCGAGTTCGAGATCGACGCGTTGATGGCCGGCGAGTACGTGCTCGGCGCGATACTCGATGTGGAGGGCGAGCACGAGCAACTCGATTCGCCGCGCGCAAAGGCCGGCGATCGCGATGTGCGCGTCGTCTTGAGCCGGCGCCGCGTCGGCGAGGGCCGCATCGAGTTGGAACTCGTCGACGAACGCGATGGCGCGCCGCTCGACGCGGTGGTGGCCGATCTCGTCGCGCTCGATGGCCAGAGCGCCTTTCAGCGATCGCCGAACCTCTCCGCGGGGCGAGTGACCTTCACCGAAGTGCTTCCGGGCCGCTACGCCGCGTGGATCGCCGTCTCCGGCCGGGCGAACGCGCATGTCGAGCTCGAGGTTCCAGGCGGGTCGTCGGTGGTTCGCGAACGCGTGCGCATCGGCCGTGTCGCCAAGCTCACGGGGCGCGTCGAGCTCCCACGACAGACGAGTGCTGCGAGAGTCATCGTGCGAGCGCAGCTCGAGAGCGGTGGCGGCGCGCGGCCCGGCGCCGACGAATACTCGGCGGGAGGCACGACGATCCGTCAGGTCGGAGTGGACAGCGCAGGCAACTACGAGATGGACGGGCTCGTCCCCGGTCGGTGGGAGGTTGTGTGCGACGGCGAGGGTGTCGAGGGCGGTCCGGTGCGCGCGGAGCTCGCATCGGGCGCGAGCGTCGACTTGACGATCGTGGCGCGCGCCACGGCCGTGCTCGAGCTGAGGCTCGATCGCTTCCCGGTGCGTGGCTGTGCGAGGCTCGAGATCGCGCGCGCCGGCGGCGAGTGGGAGCTCCGTGGGATCTGGGGCGGCTCGTTCGAACGACCGATCACGATTCGCTCGAACCTGCCGGCAGAACCCGTGAGTTGGAGGCTCCGCTTCACCGACGAGTGCCGCGGCGGCGCGTCGAGCGACACGTTCGCTGCGCTCGAAGGGAACGAAGATGCGCGTGTCGGCGAGTGCGTCGTTCGCGAGCTGGCGGTCCGCGATCCCTGAACCGCGCGCCGCGGCTTGTGCGCGACGCGCGTGCTCCGCCGAGAAAGGAGCCTCGCGAGCCTGCGAGGATCGAGGTCACCGCGTACGATTGGCCTCCCCCAAGTTCTTCGGAGCGGCAGGCGCAGCCTCGCGTGGACGGCGCCTCCGTTTCGTCTCCCTGGCCCAACATCTCAGCGACGGACCGTCTCCATGATCTGCTCCCGAACTCAGCTCGCTACCCTCGTTGCAGCGACGCTGCTCGCTTCCACTTCGCTGGCTCAGTCGACCTCCAACGCGAGCTTGAACTCGACCGGCGGCGCGGGCAACGGACGCTCGTGGCTCAACCCGCAAGCCTCGGCGGTGACCCCCGACGGACGTTTCGTGGTGTTCCAGAGCCTCGCGAGCAACCTGCTCAGCGGCGACACCGCCGGCCTCACCGACGTGTTCGTGCGCGACCTCTCGAGCGGCGATCTCGAGCGCATCAGCGTCACTTCGAGCCCCGGCAACGAGCCCAACGGCAACAGCGTGCACGGCGTGATCTCCGACGACGGGCGCTTCGTGGCCTTCGAGAGCGAGGCGCAGAACCTCGCCCCGGGCGACGCGAACTTCTCGCGCGACATCTTCCTGCGCGACCGTCAGATCGGCATCACCACGATCATCAGCGTCAGCACCGGCGGCGCGTTCGGAAACGCCGCGAGCTTCCAGCCCGCGATTTCCGCCGACGGCTCGTTCATCGCCTTCGCGAGCGCGGCGACCAACCTCGTGGCGAACGATCCGAACGGCCAGGTCGACGTGTTTCTTCGCAACCTGACGCTCGGCACGACGCGCCTCGTCAGCCTCGCAACCGGCGGCGCCAACGGCGTCAGCGACCAGCCCGCGATCTCCGCGGACGGCCGCTTCGTCGCCTTCCGCAGCGCGGCGTCGAACCTCGTGCCCGGCGACCTGCTCGGCTTCGACGACATCTTCGTGCGCGACATGACCGGGCCGACGCTCGAGCTCGTCAGCGTCAACACCTCCGGCGTGCAGGGCAACGCGAGCAGCTCGCAGCCGAGCATCTCCGCCGACGGCTCGCGCATCGTGTTCGCGAGCTCTAGCACCAACCTCGCGACGGTCGGTCCGGCCGCGCCCAACGTCTTCTTGCGCGACCGCACGGCGGGCGCCACGGCGCTCGTGAGCGCCGGCGCGAGCGGCCCGTCGAACGCCTCCGCCGACCGCGGGCGCATTTCGCGCAACGGTCAGTACGCGACGTTCCTCTCGGCGGCGACGAACCTCGCCGGCGGCCACTCGGGATCGGTCGTCGACGCGTTCGTGGTGAAGTTCTCGAGCGGCGCGGTTCAGCGCGTGAGCACGCCGCTCGATCCTGAGCCCAGCGAGCCGTCGTCGGCGGTGCTCGAGAACGGCGGGGTGAGCGACACCGGCCGTTTCGCGGTGTTCTCGACGGTCGCGACGAACCTGGTGGCGGGTGAGTCGGGCGCGCTCGAGGACGTTTACGTGCGCGACCTGCAGCGCGATTGGTACATCGACGCCGACGCCGACACGTACGGCGACGTGACTTCGATCGTGCTCGACAGCTTCCCGCCGGTCGGCTACATCGGCGTGGGCGGCGATTGCGACGACACGAATCCGGCGGTGAATCCGGGCGCGCTGGAGACGTGCAACGGCGTCGACGACAACTGCGACGGGCTCGTCGACGAGGTCGCGTGGCAGGCCTACTGCACTGCGTCGCAGAGCCTCAACGGCTGCACAGCGCGCGTCACGGCGACGGGCTTCCCGAGCGCGAGCGCGTCGAGCGGCTTCTTCCTCGAGATGAACGGCGTCGACGGCCAGCGTCCCTGCTCGATCATCTACGGTCTCTCGCAAACCTCGGTCTCGTGGGGCTTCGGCAGCTCGAGCGTGCGCTGCGTCGGCTTCCCCTGGTCGCGCGTCACGACCTTCGGCTCCGGCGGAACCGGCGGCCAGTGCGACGGCGCGTTCTCCCTCGACTGGCT
>CALFYL010000322.1 GCA_937952135.1 uncultured Planctomycetia bacterium | reverse complement strand
GCGCTGCTCGCCTTCATCGAGTCGATCTGACACCCGGCCCCGCGGGGCCTCGACAACTGCACCGGGCCGGCCCGAGCCTCGCGCTCGCGCCGGCCCGGCTCATGTTTGGGCTGCGCGGTCAGCGGCGCTCGCGCACTTCGGCGCGGCCGTCGGGGTGGCCGATCACGAGCACGTGCGCGAGGCCGATGAACAGGCCGCTCTCGACGACGCCGGGCAGCGCGTCGATCGCGAGCTCGAGCGCGCGCGCGTCGGCGATGCCGGACGGGAAGTGGCAGTCGAGGATCTCGTTGCCGTTGTCGGTGAGGTAGTCGCCGCCGTCCTTGGCGCGGCGGAGGTGCGGCTGGCAGCCGAAGCTCGCGAGCTTGCGCTCGACCACGGCGCGCGCGAAGGGCACGACCTCGACGGGCAGTTTGAAGGTCGTGCCGAGACGCTCGACGACCTTCTCGGGGCCGGCCACGATCGCTTCGCGGCGCGAGATCGACGCGACGACCTTCTCGCGCAGCAGCGCGCCGCCGCCGCCCTTGATCATGTCGAAGCGCCCGTCGATCTCGTCGGCGCCGTCGATGGTCAGATCGAGGTGCTCGACCTCCGCCAGGGTGGCCAGCTCGATGCCCAACTCGCGCGCCTTGCGCTCGGTGTCGACCGAGGTCGGCACGCCGCGCACGCGCAGGCCCTCGGCGCGGATGCGCTCGCCCAGGCGCACGAGCGTGTGGAAGACCGTCGAGCCCGTGCCCAGCCCGAGCGTCATGCCGTCCTGAACCAGCTCCGCGGCCCTCCGGCCGGCCACCTGCTTGGGATCGTGGGCGTTCATGGCCGGACGGTACGGACCCTCGCTCCGCGCTGCCATGCCGCACTTGTGCTACTTGACTTCCGGTACTGCGGCGGTCGACTATATTGAGATCCAGTCTCAACTAGCTGGCCCCCTTCCGAGCACCTCCCTTGACCTCCCTCGACCTGCTGCGTCCCGGCGTGAGCGCGCGCCTCGTGTCCATCGGCGGCGACCGCGCGTTCCGCTGCCGGCTGATGGAACTGGGCCTCCTGCCCGGCACGGTCGTGCGCCTGATCCGCCGCGTGGACGTCGGCGGCGTGCTCGAGCTCGAAGTGCGCGGCTGCCGGCTGTCGGTGCGCCACGGCGAGGCGCGCCAAGTGTCCGTCGAAGCCGGCGCGTGAGCGACGTCGAGCGCGCACCGCGCTCCCGCACGAGCCCGTGAGCACACCCTCGAGCCCGACCGTCGCGCCGCCGCGCCGCACGACCCGCCGCGTGGCGATCGCCGGCAACCCCAACACCGGCAAGACGACGCTCTTCAACCGCCTGACGGGCATGTCGGCGAAGGTCGGCAACTATCCGGGCGTGACGGTGGAGAGCGAGAGCGGCGAGTTGAAGCTCGCGCGCTCCGGCGTGGTGACGCTCGTCGACGTGCCGGGCACCTACAGCCTCACCGCGCGCAGTGCGGAAGAGCAGATCGCGATCCAGGCGGTGTGCGGCCTGCACCCGCTCGAGCAGCCCGACGCGGTGGTGCTCGTCGTCGACGCGACGCAGCTCACGCGCAACCTGTACCTCGCGCTGCAGATCCTCGAGACGGACATCCCGCTCGTGATCGCGCTGAACATGGTCGACATGCTCGGCGAGCTGGGCCTGGAGATCGACGCGCCGGCGCTCGGGCGCGAGCTCGGCGTGCGCGTCGTGCGCGTGTCGGCGCAGCACGGCGACGGCGTCGACGAGCTGCGCGCCGCGATCGACGAAACGCTTCAAGCCCCCGAGCGCGCGCGCCCCGGTCCGCGCTGGATCCCGGCCGATCCGCGGCTGCGAGCCGACATCGACGCGGTGGCCGAGCACCTGCCGCCGCTGTGGCGGCTCGACAGCGCGCGGCGGCGCGACGCGCTCGCGCTGTGGGCGCTGCTGTCGCTCGACGAGCACGACGAGCTGCCCGACGCGCCGCCGAAACTGCGCGAAACGGTGCTCGCGCGGCGGCGCCAGGCGCAAGCCGACGGCCGCGAGATCGAAGCCGAGGTCATCCAGGGCCGCTACGCGTGGATCGACGAGCGCGCGCCGCTTTTCCTGCGCCAACGCAAGGCGCCGGGCGTGAGCAACACCGACCGCGTCGACCGCGTGCTCCTGCACCCGGCGCTCGGATTCGCGGTGTTCCTGCTCGTGATGGGCCTCGTGTTCCAGTCGCTGTTCTCGTGGGCCGATCCGGCCATCGGACTGATCGAGACCGCGGTCGGCGCCCTCAAAGCCGTCGCGGTCGGCGCGCTTCCGGCCGGCCTGCTCAACGACTTCATCGCCGAAGGGCTGATCGAAGGCGTCGGCAGCGTGATCGTGTTCCTGCCGCAGATCCTGCTTCTGTTCTTCTTCATCGGCGTGATGGAGGACTCGGGCTACATGGCCCGCGTCGCGTTCCTGATGGACCGCCTGATGAAGTCGATCGGCCTGCACGGCCGCGCCTTCGTGCCGATGATGTCGGGCTTCGCCTGCGCGGTGCCGGCGATCCTCGCGACGCGCACGATGGAGCGCCAGCGCGACCGCATGCTCACGATGATGGTCGTGCCGCTGATGACGTGCTCGGCGCGCCTGCCCGTGTACTCGCTCCTGATCGCGGCGCTGTTCCCGCCCGACCGCATCTTCGGCGTGTTGCCCGTGCAGGGCCTGTTGATGGTCGCGATGTACGTGTTCAGCACCGCCGTCGCGCTCGTCGTCGCCGCGGTGCTCGGCCGCACGCTGCTCAAGGGCAAGAGCGTGCCGCTGCTGCTCGAGATGCCGCCGTACCGCGTCCCCCACTGGCCCAGCGTCGTGGCGGCGATGTGGCGCAAGACGCGCGTGTTCCTGAGCGAGGCGGGCACGGTGATTCTCGCCTGCACGGTCGTCATGTGGCTGCTCCTGACCTTCCCGCGCCAAGCGGAGACCGACGCGCGTTTCGACGAGCAAATCGCGGCGGCGCAGAGCTCGCTGCCGGCGGGCGAGGCGCTCGAGGCGCGCGTCGCCCAGATCGAGAACGAACGCGCCGGCGAGGCGCTGCGCAGCAGCTACGGCGGCCGGCTCGGGCACGCCATCGAGCCGGTGATCGAGCCCCTCGGCTTCGACTGGAAGATCGGCGTCGGCCTGCTCGGCGCCTTCGCGGCCCGCGAGGTCTTCGTGAGCACCATGGGCGTCGTCTACGGCATCGGCGAGGACGTCGACGAGCAGTCCGTCGGCCTGCGCCAGCGCATCAAGCAAGAGGCGCACGCCGACGGCCGCCCGGTCTACACGCCGCTGGTCGGCCTCGCGCTGATGGTCTTCTTCGCCATCGCGTGCCAGTGCATGAGCACGCTCGCCGTCGTCAAGCGCGAGACGCGCTCGTGGACGTGGCCCACGTTCCTGTTCGTCTACACGGGCGTTCTCGCCTGGCTGCTTTCGTTCGCGGTGTTCCAGGGCGGACGATTGCTCGGGTTCAGCTGAGTCCCCGCTGGCCTGCGACGCTTCGCTCGTCGCTCAAGCCTGGAAGTAGACCGTGCCACCTGCGGCTCGCCGCTGGCGCTCTGTACTCCGAGTCCCACACCGCTACGGGCCGACGCACGGAGACCGCCAAGTACTCCCCCCACGCTGATTCCGCCGAGATCGACCGCAACCGCGGGCCTCGCCCGACAGTCCGTGGCGTCGCATGCGGCTGCGCAGCGAGCCCCACGTCCGTCGCCGCCGCGAGCCCGAGCTCGGCGTGTCGCACCTATCGCTGCTCGCCCAGCTCGAGACCTTCATCGAACGCGAGTTGCACCGCGACCTCGAACGCCAGGGTCGTCTGCCGCGCGCACGCGCCGGCCGACGCTGACCAGCCGGCCGAGCACGAGGCGTTGCGCGCATTGCGGCCGCGCGGCAATCTCGCCCGCGTGCTCGAGCGCCTGACGATGGACCAAGTGGTGGCCATGGCCCCCGACGCTGCCGGGTTGAAGAGCGGCCGGGAGTTGGCCAGTCCACGGCGCTGGCGCGAACTCGGCGCGGACGACGAGTTGGTGTGGGGCCTCGCCCTGGGCAGCGGAGCGGAGCCGTACCAGGTGCAGGCGCTGCCCCGCGAGCGGGCCTACAAATGCTCGTGCCCGAGCCGCAAGTTGCCGTGCAAGCACGTGCTCGGCCTGCTGCTCTTGGCCGCCGACCCGGCAGCGCTGCCGCGAGCGGAGCGGCCGCCGTGGGCCAGTGAGTGGCTCACGCAGCGCGCCGCGAAGGAACAACGCCGTCAGCAGCGCGCCGAGCGGCGCGACGAGGGCGCGACCGTGGACCTCGCAGCGCAGGCGAAGCGCCGCGATGCACGCGCGAAGAAGACGAGTGCGGGGCTCGCCCTGCTCGAGCAGTGGCTCGCAGACGTGGTGCGGGTGGGATTGGCCGACCCCGGCGCGCGCTCGCGGCAGGCCTGGCTCGAGATGGAACGCCGCTTGGTCGACGCACAGGCCCCGGGGATCGCCGACCGGCTGCGCTCCGCTGGCGAACTCTTGCTCGGGCAGCCCGGCAACGAGCCGGCCGTATTCGAGGATCTGGGGCGCCTCCACCTGCTCGCGCGCGCATTCGAGCGACGCGCCGAGCTCGACGAGCCGCTGGTGCGCAACCTGTGCGCGAACCTGGGCTGGCCCGTGACGGCCGACGAGGTTTCGCTCGGCGTCGGAGTGCACGATCTGTGGGTCGTCGTCGGCCGCGAGCACTTCGAGCGCGCTTCGGTCGCGACCACGCTGTGCTGGTTCGTGGGCGCGACCTGCGGCAGCTTCGCCTACATCCTCTACACCGACGCGCCCAACCGGCGCGATGGCGATGCGCCCGCGCTGGGCTTGGCGTTGCGTGGCGAACTCGTCTTCCACCCGGGTGCGGCGCCGTTGCGGGGCCTGTTCCGAGCAACGCCGACAGTCGAGGCGGCGCCGAGCCTCGCGAGCGCGAGCCTCGCGAGCGTGCTGCTCGCGCATGCGCAGGCGCTGGCCGCCGAACCGTGGCGGCGCGCGACACCGTTCCTCGCTCAGCTGCGTCTGGGAATGCTCGACGCCACGCCGTTCATCGTCGACGAACGCGGCGACGCGCTCGAGTGGGCGGCGAGTCCCGGCGCGCTGGAGCTGTTCGAAGCGCTCGGCGCCGGCGGAGCTTTGCTCAGCTTCGGGCTGTGGGACGGACGAGCCGCGCGTCTGCTCGCGGCGTTCGACGGACCGGACTGCGTGGCCCTGACGGAGTCCACACGGTGACGGACGAGCCTTGGAGCGCCCTGGCGTTGCTCGGGTCCGCCCGCGTCGGCGCAATTCCCGCGGCGCCGCACCCCGCGCTTCATCAGGCCTTTGCGGCCCTCGACTCGAGTGCGCCCGAGCACGCGTGGCTGGACGCGGCCGCGCTCGTGGCGGTCGCCCGCCGCGCGGGCTGCCAGCCGCGTCGCGACGTGACTCCCGTCCCCCCTTGCACGCTCGACGACGCTCAACGCGCGCCTGCCGCGGCGAGCGTCGCGCTGCGCCGCATGCTGGCCGGCGAACACTCCGACTGCCTGCGCGAGTGGCTGGCCGCGGCCGCGGAACAGAGCTTCGTAGCGCAGCCGCGCGACCTTCCAGCGCTCCTGGACCGGGCCGCGCGCGAGCGCGCGCTCGCGTCGGCCGTGGCGCGTGTTCTCGGCGTACGCGGGCGCTGGCTGGCGCGTCGCCGCGAGCACTGGAGTGCAGCGCTCGGCGAACACGGCGCCGAGGGCCTCTCGTTCGAAGCCGGCGCGGAAGCGGAGCGACGGGCGTGGCTCGAGCGGACCCTGGAGAGCGACGGCGCGCTCGCGGCGCGAACGCTGAGCGCCGCGTGGAGCGACGAAGCGGCGCAGGAGCGTGAGGGCTTGCTCGCGGTCGTGGCGCGCCGTCCGCGCGAGGAGCTGCGCGAATTCCTCGAAGAACGCGCCGTGTGCGACCGTCGCGCGGCGGTGCGCCGCTTGGCGCGCCGCGCGTTGCTGCGTCTGCCGAGCGGGGGGTGGCGACAGCGCGCCACGGCGCGTGCTGAGCAGATTCTGCGGCTCGAGCGCGGGCCCAAGCTCGTCGTCGAACTTCCCGCGGCCTTCGAGCGCGAGTGGCTGCGCGACGGCCTCGAAGAAAAGGCGCCGCAGGGCGTCGGTCCGCGCGCGCACTGGGCGCGCCAGATCCTCGGCGCCGTCCCGTTGGAGCACTGGCGGCGCAAGTTCGGGCTCGAGCCGCGCGAGTTGCTGCGCGCCAATCGGGACGAGGAGTCGCGCGGCGTGATCGCGCGCGCCTGGATCGATGTCCTGCTCGACCTGCCGCAACCTGAGTTCGCGCTGGCCGTGGCCCACGAGCTGCTCGCGCGCGAGCCGTGGCCGGACCATGCGCCGACACGGGTCGAGTTCGCGCTCGCGTGGCTCGACGAGCTCCCGCACAACGACGCGGCGGCGGCCGTCGAGCTGCTGATCGGCTGGCGCGCCGCCGATCCGCTGTTCGTCGAGCTGCTCGCCAGCGGACGGCTGCGGCCCTTGGAGCTGCGGGGCGCGGAGTTGGCGGACGCGCTGCTCGAAATCGCTGTCGACCCCACGGAGCAGCGCGGCGCTCGCCTCGCTCCGTTCCTGGGCAACTGGACGCCGCGCAGCGTCGTCGACTCCCTGACACGACGCCTCGCCGCGCGCGCCGAACTCACGGCCGCAGCCGAGGCGCTCGCGCGGCGCTTGGAGTTCCGCCGAGACTTCCTCACCGCCCTGAACGTGCTTCCACGACCATGAACGACGTCCTCCGCCAGAGTGCCGAAACCGCCTATGCGTCCGAGCTCGCCGCGCTCGCCGCCCACGACGATCGCCCGCGACCGTCGCGTTGGAAGCTCTCGCCCTGGAGCGTGGTCGACTACGTGCTCGGCGTCACGCTGCCCAACGGCGTGGTGATCACGCCCAAGTACGTCGGTGACCGCCGGCTGGTGGAGATCGCCGTCGCGACGCTTGCGACCGATCGCGCGCTGCTGCTGCTCGGCGTGCCCGGCACGGCGAAGAGCTGGCTCGCGGAGCATCTGGCGGCCGCAGTCAGCGGCGACTCGACGCTGCTCGTGCAGGGCACGGCGGGAACGTCGGAGGAATCGCTGCGCTACGGGTGGAACTACGCCCGGCTGATCGCGGAGGGCCCGAGCGAGGCCGCGCTGGTGCCCAGTCCGATGATGCGCGCCATGCGCAGCGGCGCGATCGCGCGCGTCGAAGAACTGACGCGCATTCCGTCCGACGTGCAGGACACGCTGATCACTCTGCTCTCGGAGAAGAACCTGCCGGTCCCCGAGCTGGGGCTAGCGGTGCAGGCCGCGCCGGGCTTCAACGTGATCGCGACGGCCAACAGCCGCGACCGCGGCGTGAACGAGCTCTCGAGCGCGCTGCAACGGCGCTTCAACGTCGTGGTGCTCCCTCTGCCGGCGACGCTCGAGGAAGAAGTGCAGATCGTGCAAACGCGCGTCGCCGCTCTCTCGCGCGCTCTGACGCTGCCGGCCGAACCGCCCGCCCTCGAGCAGATCCGCCGCGTCGTCGCCGTGTTCCGCGAGCTGCGCAGCGGCGCGACGGAGGACGGCAAGGCGAAGCTGAAGAGCCCCAGCGGCACGCTGAGCACCGCGGAGGCGATCAGCGTCGTCACCAACGGCCTCGCGCTGGCCGGCCACTTCGGCGACGGAAGCCTGAAGGCCGCCGACCTCGCCGCGGGAATGCTCGGCGCCATCGTGAAGGATCCCGTGCAGGACCCGCCCGTGTTCCGCGAGTACCTCGAAACCGTGGTCAAGGAACGCGACGGTTGGAAGGACCTCTACCGCGCCTGCCGCAACGCGCTGAACTGATCGGACATGGACGCCAAGCTCGACCGTGAAGCCCTGGAGGCGCAGCTGGCCGCGGCGCCGGCTCGCAAACCGTTCGCCCGCGCCTGGCTCGATGTCGCGGGCCTGCCGGAGCTGCTCGACCGAAGTGGTGCTCCGCTCTCCCGGGCGGCGGTCGAGCACCTGCTGCTCGTGCAGAGCCGGCACAAGGCCATGGAAGCGGCGGAGAACATCGGGCCGTGGCTCGCGCTTCTTGCCCCGCACGCGAACGGCGCGTTCGCCTTGGCGTTGACGGACGCATGGCTGGAGTCGGCGCAGGAAGCCTCCGATCGTTTCGCCTTGACGCTCGCCGGAATGCTCGGCGACGACCGTGTCGTCGCGCGACTTCTGCCGTGGATCCCCAAGTGGTGCGAAGGCTCGCGCCACAAGCTCGCCGAGTACGCGGCGAACGCGATCGCGCTCGTCCACAGCGACCAAGCGCTGTTTGCGCTCGACACGCTGCGCACGCGCTACCGCTCCAAGTTCCGCAACGTCGGCGCCGCAGCACAAGCAGCGTTCGAGCGCGCCGCCGCCGCACGTGGTTTGTCGCCCGATGAGCTCGGCGACCTGGTCATGCCGCGCCTGGGTTTCGACGCGGACGGTCAGCGCGCGTTCGAATGGCCCGGCGGAGGAGCGCGCGCCACGCTGGGAATCGACTGGAAGCTGCACTGGACGGCGCTCGACGGCGAGCGCAGGTGGAAGTCCCTGCCTTCGAGCGCGCCGCCCGAGAGCGCGGCGGCCGCGAAAGAGCTCGCCAAGGAACTGCGCGAGGCTGCGAAGGCTCAGGCGCACCGACTGGAAGGCGCGCTCGTGCGGCAACGCCGCTGGAGTCCCGAGAACTTCGAGCAGTTCTTCCTGCGGCACCCGCTCGGGCGCACCTTCGCAACGCGATTGGTGTGCGGCGTGTTCGATGCGCACGGCCAACTGCAGCACACGTTCCGACGCTTTGAAAACGGGGTGCTCGCGGATGCGAACGGCGCGGACCTCGACTGGGACAGCGTGGCCGGCTCGCTCGGCTTCGTGCATCCGCTCGAACTCTCTGCGGAAGAGCTGGCCGCCTGGCGCTCGCACTTCGAGCGCAATGCGCTCACTCCCGCCTTCGCGCAACTGGATCGCTCGGTCGTGCGGCGCGATCCAGCGCACGCCAACCGCCGCGAACTCGCGCTGGTTCAAGGGCGCGTCGTGAGCGCTGGGACGTTTCGCAGCCGCGCCGAGCGCCGCAGTTGGGTGCGCGGCGCAGTCGCCGACGCCGGCGGCGTCGCGAGTTACTGGAAGGAGTTCCCAGGCTGCGGGCTCGAGGTCGTGCTCGAGCTGGACGGCATGTTCGTCGGCATCGATCCGATGGATTCAGTGACGCTGGGGCTGGCGCGTTTCGTCCGCGCGGGAAGCGTCGACCGCGGCGCCTACACCTACGACGAACCGCAGAGCGACGATCCGCGCAGCGTGAGCTTCGGCCACGTTCCGCCCGTGGCGTGGTCGGAGGCGGTCGGCGATCTCGCGGCCATCGCAGAGGGTGCGGACAAGCTCTGACGCGCCATGGCAGTCGAGATCTACGGCATTCGGCACCACGGACCGGGTTCCGCGAGGAGCCTGGTGGCGGCGCTCGAGCGTTCGCAACCGCAACTCGTCCTGATCGAAGGGCCGCCCGACGCGCAGGACGAGCTCGCGGAGCTGCGTTCCCACGACTTCGAGCCGCCGGTCGCGCTGGTCGTGCACCGTGTCGACGATCCGCGGCGCGCCGTCTTCTACCCGTTCGCCGAGTACTCGCCCGAGTGGCAGGCGCTGCGCTTCGCGCTGCGTCGCGGCATCGAAGTGCGTTGGTGCGACCTGGCCTGGACGCACCGCTTCGCCGACACGGCGGAGGATGCGCCGGCGCGTGAGCAGCAGGAGCGGCACAATCCGCTCGACTGGCTGGCTCGCGCGGACGGCTACACCGACGGCGAGCGTTGGTGGAACGATCGCATCGAGGAGCGCGGCGACCACAGCGACGTGTTCGCGGCGGTGCTCGAGGCGCTCGGCGCGCTGCGAGCGGAACTCGCGCTGGACGAGACACTGCTCGAGCAACGCCGCGAGGCGGCGATGCGCCGCGCGATCCGCCAAGCCATCGCGCAAGGTGTCGAACGCGTGGCTGTGGTGTGTGGCGCGTGGCACGCGCCCGCGCTCGATCTCGACAAGTTCAAGCGCGGGGCCGACGAAGCGCTGCTCAAGGGTCTGGGAAAAACCAAAGTCGCCGCGACGTGGTCGCCGTGGAGCAACGAGCGCCTCACGGTCGCGAGCGGCTACGGGGCCGGCGTCGCGTCACCGGGTTGGTACGAGCAACTCTGGTCGGGAGAGCCGGGGCTCATGGAGCACTGGATCACACGCGCGGCGCGCGCGCTGCGCTCGGCGGACATCGACGCATCGAGCGCCAGTGTGATCGAAGCCGTGAGGCTGTCCGAAGCGCTCGCGGCTCTGCGGGGGCGCGGACGACCCGGTCTGCCGGAGTCGCGCGAGGCTGTGCGCCACGTTCTGGCGGGCGGAAGCGACGCCTGGAGCGAGATCCTGCACCGGCGCTGGCTGGTCGGCGAACGCCTGGGCCGCGTACCCGACGGCGTGGCGCGCCTGCCGCTGGAACAAGACCTCAACGTGCAGCGCCGCAAGTTGCGCCTGGAGCCCACGGCCGCGCCGCGTGTCGTGCAGCTCGACCTGCGCGAGCCCGGCGGCCGCGCCCGCAGCGCGTTCCTGCACCGCTTGCAGGCGCTCGCTTTGCCCTGGGGAGTGCTCGACAACTCCGCGCGTTCGCGCGGCACGTTCAAGGAAGTCTGGACGCTGCAGTGGAAGCCGGAGTTCGCGCTCGCGCTGGTCGACGCGGCCAGCTTCGGCAACACCGTCGAACAGGCGGCCGGCGCCAGACTCGTCGAGACGGCGCGCGGGTCGCTGCTCGCGACGATCGTGGATGCGTTCGAGACGGCGCTGCTGGCCGATCTTCCGGCGGCGGCCGACGTGCTGTTGACGCTGGTGCGCGACGCCTCCGCGCAGACGAGCGAGGTCGACTCGCTGCTCGACGCCGTGCCGACCTTCGCGCGCTTGGTGCGCTACGGGAGCGTGCGCGAAGCCGACCGCCTGAGCGTCAGCGCGATCGTTGCGGGGCTGATCGCCCGTGTGCACGTCGCCCTGCCGGCAGCGGTGGTTGGCCTCGACGAAGCGGCCGCAGCAGCTTTGGTCACGCGCCTGCGAGCGCACCACGCGGCGCTGACGCTGCTCGCGGACCGTGCAGCCATCGACGAGGAGCTCGAGGTCCTGCTGCGCATCGCCGACCAGGAGAGCGCCGATCCTTCGGCGCGCGGGCTCGCAGTCCAGATCTTGCGGGGATCCGCGCGGCTCGATGGAGCGGCCGTCGCAGCGCACTGGTCGCGACAGCTCTCGCGGGGCGCCGACGCAAGGGCGGGCGCACGCTGGCTCGACGGTTTCCTCGGGGGCGCGGGCTCGACCTTGGCGCACGACACGGCCCTCATCGCGCTGCTGGACACGTGGCTCGCGGGACTGAGCGACGAGCACTTTCAGGTCTCGCTGCCGATCCTGCGGCGGACGTTCAGCAGCTTCCACGCACCCGAACGACGCGCGCTGGCGGCGGTCGTGCGCAGCGGTGCGCGCCAGCGACCACAGCAACCGACGCACGACGCCCTCGAGCTCGACCTTGAGCGCGCGTTGCCCGCGATCGCAACCGTGGCGCGCATCCTCGGACTGGGTCCGGCGAGCGTGGCGCCGTGAGTTCGATCCCGCACCGCAACCTGCCGCAGCGCTGGCGCCTCGTGCTCGGGAGCGATTCCGCCGAGGCGCTCGACGTGCAGTTGACCGGGGACGACGTGCGGCTCGACGAGGCCCTCAGCGGCCTGTACGACGAGGAATCCGAGCGCGCCGGAGGCTTGGGCGCGTCCGCGCCGGCGCTGGCGCGTTGGCTGGGCGACATCCGACAGTTCTTCCCCAGCAGCGTCGTGCGCGTGATGCAGCAGGACGCGCTGCAGCGCTTCAAGCTCGACCGTTTGCTGCTCGAGCCCGAGATGCTCGCCGCCGCGGAACCGGACGTGCATCTGGCGGCAACGCTCATCACGTTGGGCCGCTCGATGCCCGCCCGCACGCGCGACACGGCGCGGCAAGTCGTCCGCCGCATCGTCGACGAGCTGCTGCGCCGCCTCTCACAGCCGACCCGCAGCGCGGTCACGGGAGCGCTGGGGCGCAGCAGTCGAACCCAGCGGCCGCGAGCCGGCGAGATCGACTGGGTGCGGACGATCCGCGCCAACCTGCACAACTTCAGACCTGAGCTGGGCACGCTCGTCCCCGAGCGGATCCTGGGACGCGACCGACGTCGCCGTTCGCTCCGCGATGTCGTGCTGTGCATCGACCAGAGCGGCTCGATGGCGAGCTCGGTCGTGTACGCATCCGTGTTCGGAGCTGTGCTCGCCTCGCTGCCCAGCGTGACGACGCGCCTGATCGCCTTCGACACGGCCGTCGCCGACCTCACCGAGAATCTCGTCGATCCGGTGGAGCTTCTGTTCGGCGTCCAGCTCGGCGGTGGAACCGACATCCGGCGAGCGCTGGCCTACGCCGAGGGCGTCATCACGCGCCCGACCCAAACCACTCTGGTGCTCATCAGCGACCTGTACGAAGGCGGCGACGCCGTCCAGATGCTCAAGACCGCGCGCCGACTCACCGAGAGCGGCGTGCAACTCATCGTGCTGCTGGCGTTGTCCGATGCGGGCAAACCCTGCTTCGACCCGCGCCACGCCGCCCAGTTCGCCGCCTTGGGCGCGCCGGTGTTCGCGTGCACGCCGGACCTGTTTCCCGACCTGATGGCGACCGCGCTTTCGCGGCGCGACGTGGCCGCGTGGGCCGCGGCTCGCGGCGTGCAACTCGAGCGGCCCGCGCAGTGAACGTCGGGGCGCGAACCCAGCGCCGCGTGCTGCATCGAAAACGGCAAGAGCGAGTGGCGCCCTGGCGTGGCTGCTCTCGTTTGCCGTCTTCCAGGGCGGCCGGCTGCTCGGGTTCCAGTGAGATGCACCGAGCCAGAGCAAATTCTCCCCCGCTAATCCCAGAAAGCCCCGCCGCTGGAGGTGACTTCGCGAGCCGC
>CALFYL010000321.1 GCA_937952135.1 uncultured Planctomycetia bacterium | reverse complement strand
CCGTCGCCAACGGCAGGCTGGCCGCCACGCTTGTTGGTCAAGTGGACCGAACCTGTCGCGAGGGCGGGTGCCACGCCGCGGAGCACGACGTCGACCGGGTCGGACTCCGCCACGAGCTTGGCCTGCTCTTCGCGCCATGCCATCACCTCGGCGTGGAGCGCCCTCTGGAACTCTTCCCGCTCGTCAGCCGAGATGAAGCGGCCCTCGACCAGGAACGTCAAGAACACCTCCCAACCGACCAGCAACTTCGCCGCCATGTGGGGGATGCGTCCGTGAACTCCGGCCTGTAGCTGCCGGAGGAACTCGCCCTCCCGCTTGGCAGCGTCAGTCGTGACCTCGTCCAGGCGCGGCGCAAGCCAACTAACGAATGCCGCCGTCACCCTCGCGTAGCGGCCAGCGGCGGCATCTTCCTGGCACTTGGTGAGCGCCGACAGGTCGGTCACGCCTCTGCCCTGGTCGAGCAGCACGGCCCGCGGGCGCAGCGAGCTCTTCGCAGGCAGGGTCTCTGCAGTCGCGACGACCGTACAGCGCGGAGGCCGGCCCTCGATGATGCGCCCATCGCGAGTGACCCGCTGCCGCCCTACGGCCTCGGTGTTCGAGCGAAGAATCCGATCGATCGTGTGTTCCGCCGTGGACGCATCGCGCGCACTCGTGTTCGGACAGTAGTCGTCGATCACGACCACGGCGTCCTTCGCGAGATTCGCCACCAGTTCCAGGGCATTGGCCGTGCTCTGGAACGACGCAGGCAGCCGCGTGTTGTTGAACTCGGCGCCAAAGAACGCTTGAGCGAGCGCCGCCACAGCCGTCTTGCGTGTGCCCGTCTTGCCAAAGATCAGAACGTTCAGTCCGCAGTGCCCGATACAGGTGCGCACCATCGCGGCGAGCAGCGGCAACACCACATTGGCGGGACGCAGCCGCGCGAACCTGAGGACCGCCTCGACGTCGTCGTGCAGGGTCTCAGCGACGAACTCCAGCCGGATGGGGGCCAGGCTGGACGGCAAGCTGCAGCTGACCGAGTCGTTGTTGCCGTTGGCTTCGATTGCGCCACCGCTATGGAGGTAGCACCACTGCCCGTTCAGCTGCTTCCAGCCGGAGTGCCCAAACCGCTTCTCGGTCTCGCACGACTCGCTGAAGAGCTGAATCGCGGCGCGAACCGCTTCGTGGCAACGAGGCATCACCATGGCCTTGGCGCCCAGTTGATTGGGGACCCACGTCATGGATCCGAAGTCTGCGGCGTCGACCTCGATCGTGTGGGTCGTACCGTCTACCGGGGCTTCGATCACGAAGATGCGGCGCTTCTCAAAACCGTCGTCGTGCAGGATCTGTTTCTGGATAAGAGCACGGAAGTTGGCGATCAGCTGCCTTTCCGCGTACCCCTTCGAGGTCTTGCACTCGTACATGCCCAACTCGTCTTGCTCGAACCGCGCCTGCGGTGTGGCTGCCGAGTCGACTTCGACGCCCGCGACCTTCTCGTGACGCGCTGTCGGCGAATCACCTTGGTTGCGCACGTACCCCTCAAGGCGCCCGGCGCAAGCCCTCCCCAGCAACTTGGTGAGCCGCGGCCAACCGGTTGTCGCCCGCTGCTCGGAGTACGTATCTCGCACGGCCCGAGCGCGGTCCGCTGCTTCCGCGTCGGCTGCGGCAGCGCAGATGAGGCTCACGAGCTCGAGCGTTTCCTCGAGCTGCCAGCCCGAGTTCTTCAACGCGCCGGCGAGCGCCAGCGCCATGTCGTGGCGTTTCCCGTCGGCCCAATGCTGAGCCACGTCAGACACGACAGCCGTCTTGTCGACGGCAGCCCGAAGCTCTGCCAAGGTCACCTTCCCCGGCTCACCTACGCTGTCCCAAGCGACGCCCTCCGACGGCGGGAAGCGGGTCTGCGCGCCGGTGCTCCGCAACTCGACAGTTACCCCACGGTCGCCGTCGTAGCGCTTGGTCTTGGGCTCGTCGTCGACGTAGTAGAGGTAGTGGCTCTTGGGCCTCTTGTCCGTGCCGAACACCGTACCGGTAGCGGGCAAGATCTGCGGCGCGACGCGCACCGCTTCTTCACAGTCCAGATCGACGTCGACCAGGTTCTTGGACGGCGTTCCCAGGAGAACGCCGACATTGGCGCCGCGTTGGAGTCGCTCCCATACCTCGGGGTCTTCGGCTCCGCGTTCGGTCCAGTTCCTCAAGATCGGAGCCTTCCCGTTGAGTGCGGTGACCACCCAGCCGCGCTCCTTGTAGCGTTGTGCTTCCAGGTAGGTGGAAGTCATTGAGCACCCCCTTCCGTCTGGCGGCGCAGCCACACGCGAATGGACTCTATTGACCACAACGGCGTGTCGCCGAATTGGATCGGCTTGGGGAGTGCGCCCTTCTTCACGAGGCGGCGCGGCTGGCTTTCACTCTTGCGAAGATACGACGCAAGTTCAGCCGGGCTAGGGAGTTGCGGGCATGCAGCGCCTTGCTCGCCGAGCTCCGGTGTCGGATTCTTGGCGCTTGCTGTGGACCCGCTCGGACTTACACTTACGGTGTGCTGTTGCGGCTGGAGTACGCTGAAATTTGAATTCTCTGTACTGCCGGTGTCGTTCCCCTCTCCGGGGAGACTAAATTCCATTTCTTTCACAACTTTTACTTTCAAAAAGGCGGGCGATTGCCCGAGATGGCGTCATGCCATACTAAACAAGTATGTGTTTGAGCGCTGTACGCGTAAGGACTTTCGCTGAAATATTCTCGTCGCTAATTGCATGTCGATGCGCCTCAAGGGCTTGCGCTCTTTTGATTTCTCCCGTTTCGTGACGTCTAGTCATGATTGTCAGTCTCCGTGATGGGCGCATCGGCCTTGCTTGGATGGCGCGCTGCTGGAGCTCATGCAGAAACGAGAGCCCCGAGTTCGCTCCGCGCCACTTCCTGGTGGTCAGTCTGGGCAGGTCGGTCAGTTGCGAAGGTGCTAGTCCGCCTAAAAGCAAGCCAATCCCCACAGGGGGACTGGCCTGCGTTCAGCGCCTACGCAGCGTGCGCAGCAGGCGCGCTACGGACTCGATCAGATCCAGGAACTCCCACCAGCGCTTCATGCCGCCTCCAGACCGTGGTGGAGTCGGCACGCTGCGTACGC
>CALFYL010000320.1 GCA_937952135.1 uncultured Planctomycetia bacterium | reverse complement strand
TGCGCAACCGCGTGCTGCTCGCGAAGATGCTGCGCGAGCCGGCCAACGTGATCCTCATGGACGAACCGACCAATGACCTCGACCTCGAGACGCTGCGCGTGCTCGAAGAGGCGATCGGGGAGTACCCCGGCTCGGCCATCGTCGTGAGCCACGACCGCTACTTCCTGAACCGCGTCGCGACGCACATCCTCGCCTTCGAAGGCGAAGTCGAGGAGGGCAAGGGCCCCGAGGTGGCCTTCTTCGCCGGCGATTACGAGGCCTACCACGAGTGGCGCGAAGCGGATCGCCGCAAGCGCGGCATCGGCCCGAAGTCGAAGGCCGGCCGCTACCGCCAGCTCCTGCGCGACTGAGCGCGTTGCCTCCGAGCGACGTACCTCGCGTGTGGACGCCCCTCTCCCAGATTCGCGCCGACGGGGACTTGGCGTGCGCACAGCGCACGTTGGAGCGCTTCGACGCGCGCGACGAAAAACAGGCGGAGTTCAAGAGCCGCATGCTCGAGTTCATCGCGCGGCATCCGGCGGATGCGCACCGGCGGACGACACTCGAAGGTCATCTGACGGCGAGTGCGTTGATCGTCGACGAGGACTTCACGCGCGCGCTGCTGACGCACCACCGCAAGCTCGGCAAGTGGCTGCAGCTCGGCGGCCACTGCGACGGTGACGCGAACCTGGCGCACGTGGCGCTGCGCGAGTGTCTGGAGGAGAGTGGGATCGAGGAGCTGCGCATCCGAGTCGAGCCGATCGACCTGGACATCCACCCCATCCCAGCGCGGCCGGGCGAGCCCGAGCATCTGCACTACGACACGCGCTTCGTCGTCGTCGCGCCGCGGGGCGCCCGCTTCGCCGTGAGCGAGGAGTCGCACGCGCTGGAGTGGATCGCGCCGGCCGATCTGGGGCGCTGCACCACGGACGACTCGGTGCGGCGGCTCTTCGAGCGCGTGTTCGGCGCCTTCGAGCGTTGAAGGCTTGGGCGCCGCGGGCGTTCGAAAATCGCCGTTCGGCGCTGGGGACTCGTCGGCTCGACGCGCATCGCGCTGCCCGGCTTCGAAAGCCGCGCGCATCGCGCTCCCCCCGTTCGAGAGTCCCCAACCCGCGCCAGCGTGCGCCCCCCGCAGCCATGGGCAAGTGGAACGAAGCCATCGTCAGGTCCGCCGAGATCCTGGTCCGCAACAACGCCGATGTCCTGAAGCAGTTGCCGAACCTGCAGGCCTACTGCCAGACGATGGACGCGCTCGAGAAGCTCGACGGCGAGGTGCAGCAGCTCGCCGAGCTGATCAAGAAGCACGAAGAGGAACTGGCGCGCCTCGGCAAGCTCAAGCTCGAGAAGATCGCCACCTTCACGCGCCAGAGCGGCGACGCGCTGCGCAACGTTCCGGCCTACGACCGCGCGTTGCAGCAGTTCGAAACGGCCAATAAGAAGCTCGGCTCGAGCGAGTTGACGGCGGCCTGCGGCGCGCTGCGCATCGGCCTGAACCGCACCGAAGGCCTGCTCAAGGTCGACTCCAAGCCGCACTTCAAGTGAGGCGAACGCGCGGAGGGTAGGGCGAGAACGCGCAGCCGCTCACTCGCGCAGCATCCACTCCCAGGCGCGCACGAAGCCCCAGCGCTCGCCCATCGAGATCAAGGCGTCGTCGTTGTGGCCGACCCGGGCCGCGAGCCGCGCCAGGCCTCGCGCCTTGAGCGCGCGCGACGCGTCCTCGATCATTTCGTTGGCGACGCCGCGGTGGCGCAGCGACGGATCGACGTGCAGGACCAGCACCATCGGGGTCGCATCGCCCCGCAGCGGATCGACGAAGGGCCCGGTGAGGCACAGGCCCCACGGTTCGGGGCGCGTGTCGTCGCTGGCCACGACCAGCACCGTCTCAGGGTCCGCGAAGTGCTTGTGAAGGAAGCGTGCGGCGGCGCCCGCGGGCCACGGCGAGTCGGAGAACTGGGTCCAGAACTCGGCGGCGTGGCGGTCGAGCTCCGGCGCCAGCTCGAGCGCGGCCTCGAAGCTCTCGATGCGGCGAAGGTGGAGTTTCATGACCCCCGCAGGCTAGACGCCCAACGGCTGCGTTGCGAGCGTGGCCACGGTGTCCGCGCCCGCCGTGGACGCATCCCCCCGGGCCCGATAAAGTGCTCCGCCTCGCAATCCGCCCCGGAGGGGGTCGAACGCGCGCCGCGACGCTCGCTTTCGCCCCTCGCCTGAACCGTCCTGCCGCCTCTCGGATCCCGTGCAAGTCACCGTCGAACGCACCCAATCGTGCCAAGCCCGCGTCTCGTTCACCGTTCCGTCGAGCGAGTTCGAAAGCGAGTTCCGCAAGGCCCTGCGCGAATTCGGTCAGAAGGTGCGCATGAAGGGCTTCCGCCCCGGCAAGGTGCCGCCGGAGGTCGTGAACAAGATGCAGGGGCCGCAACTGCGCCACGAGGTCGCCGTGCGCTTCGTGCAGAAGGCCTACGAGCAGGCGGTCACCGAGAACAAGCTGCGCCCGTTCCAGCACCCGCGCCTCGACATCGGCGACGTGCTCGTCGACGTCGACTTCTCGCGCCAGTTCGAGCTCAACCTGCGGCCCGAGTTCGAGCTGGGCCAGTACAAGGAACTCGAGATCGAGAGCGCGCTGCCGCCGATCCTCGACGAAGAGGTCGAAGCTGCGATCGAGCAGGCGCGCAAGAACCAGGCGCACCCTGAGCCGGCCGGCGACGAAGGTCTGCCGGAGGACGGCATGGCGCTGGCGAAGGTGGAACTGCTCCACGACGGCAAGGTTGTGTGGTCGCGCGACGGCCTGCGCCTCTCGCCGCAGGCGACGATCCCGGGCGTCGAGCCCGAGGCGCTGAAGAACGCGCTCGTCGGCAAGCGCGACGGCGACGTGGCGCAGTGCCCGATCCACTTCCCCGACGACTTCGAGGAGGAGGCGGCGCGCGGCCAGGACGGCGTGTGCCAGATCACCGTGAGCCAGGCCTACCGCATCCTTCTGCCCTCGCGCGAGGAGCTGATGAAGATGATCGGCGCCGCCGACGATGCGGAACTGGTCAAGCGCGCGCACGAAGGCCTCGAGAAGGCGAACGTCGAGCTCGAGAACCAGCGCGTCGAGAAAGAATTGCTCGACCGCGTGATCGACGCGCACGAGATGGAGCTGCCGCCCGGCATGGTCGAGGACCAGACCAAGGCTCGGCTGGCGCAGGCGCGCAAGGAACTCGAGGAGCGCGGGCTGAGCGGCGAGCGGCTCGACGCGGAAGTCGCGAAGCAGGAGCAGGCGGCCTCGGAGGCGGCGATCAAGGGCGCGAAGGCGTACTTCCTGATCGAGCGCATCGCCGAAGCCGAGAAAGTGCAAGTCAGCGAGAACGAAATGGTCGCGGAGCTGCGCGGCATCGCGCAGCGCAACCGCACGAGCTTCGAGGAAGTCCGCGACTTCTACCAGCAGCAGAACCTGCTCCAGCAGCTCGCCATGGAAATTCTCGAGCGCAAGATCCGCGCGTTCCTGCGCACCCAGGCGAAGCTGGTCGCGCCCGCGGTTTGAGCTCGACCTGAAGGCTCGCGGAGCGTGTTGCGCGCTTCGGAATCGAGGCCCGTGGCGACCGTCGCCGCGGGCCTTCCCATTCCCGCCGGGCTTGATCGCGCGTCGCTCAAGCCTTATCCACGTCGCTCCGATTCCGCTTTCCCGACCCGAACGTGCCACCCCAAGCGACGAAGATGAGCGCACAAGCCAACTACTACGTCCCCTACGTCATCGAGAAGACCGGCCGCGGCGAACGCACCTACGACATCTATTCGCGGCTGCTCGAAGACCGGATCATCTTCATCGGCACGGCGATCGACGACACGGTCGCCAACTCGGTGATGGCCCAGCTCCTGTTCCTCGACAAGACCAACAAGTCGCAGGACATCAACATCTACATCAACAGCCCCGGAGGCTCGGTGACCTCGGGCCTGGCGATCTACGACACGATGCAATTCGTGACGCCCGACGTCGCGACCTACTGCCTCGGGCAGGCCGCCTCGATGGGCGCGGTGCTGCTCGCCGGCGGCGCGAAGGGCAAGCGCTTCGCGCTTCCGAACTCGCGCGTGATGATCCACCAGCCTTGGGGCGGCGCCCAAGGCACGGCGATGGACATGGAGATCCAGGTCAACGAGATCCTCAAGATGAAGAAGATCCTCGAGGACATCCTCGGCAAGCACAGCGGCCGCACGCCGAAGGAGATCGCGAAGGCCTGCGAGCGCGACAAGTTCTTCGCCGCCGACGAGGCCAAGGAGTTCGGCCTCATCGACCACGTCGTGGCGCCGTCCGGAAAGTCCGTGCCGCCCTCCGCGACTTGATGCGGCGACGGCTCGACCCGTAGCGCGGCCGCGCGCGCGAGCCGCTCGCACCAGCGCGAGAATCGAAACCCGAGCGGGCGAGGCCGAGGCTTCGCCCGCTCGACCATTTCTCCGCACAGCTCCTCGCGCCCTCGAGGGCTCGCTTCCGCGGGTCCCGCTCGAGGTTGCGGCCGGTTGGAGGGTGGACAAACTTGCGCACCCGAGCCCGTCACAGATCCTTCATCCGCCGCCTTTCGCAGGCCCTTCCCCCGCGCCGATGATCGGCTGCGCTACGATGCTCTTCGCATGAGCCCTTCCTCCAACCGTGGCCGTCACGTCGAGCGCTGCACCTTCTGCGAGAAGCGGCGCCACCACGTGGCTTCGTTGATCGCCGGTCCGCCGGGGGTCTACATCTGCAACGAGTGCATCGAGATCTGCAACTCGATCCTGCAGGAAGAGCAACGCCGCCGACCTGAGGCCGCGGGCGCCTCGGCTGCAGCTGGCGCCGCCGCTCCGGCTGGTCGCGCACGCGCGGTGGGAGTCGCGCCGCGAACCGAGAAGCGCCTGCCGACGCCGATCGAGATCGCGCGCAAGCTCGACGAGTACGTCGTCGGACAGCAGCGCGCGAAGAAGACGCTCTCGGTCGCGGTCTACAACCACTACCGCCGCCTGCGCCACCAGGCGCAGAATCCGGCCGCCCTCGGCGAGATCGAGCTCGAGAAGTCGAACGTGCTGCTCGTCGGCCCCACGGGCTCGGGCAAGACGCTGCTCGCGCGCACGCTCGCGAAGATGCTCGACGTGCCGTTCGCGATCGCCGACGCGACCACGCTCACCGAAGCCGGCTACGTCGGCGAGGACGTGGAGAACATCATCCTCAAGCTGCTGCAGAACTCCGACTTCGACGTCGAGCGAGCGCAGCAGGGCATCGTGTACATCGACGAGATCGACAAGATCGCCCGGACGACCGGCAACGTCTCGATCACGCGCGACGTGTCGGGCGAGGGCGTGCAGCAGGCGCTCCTGAAGATCCTCGAGGGCACGGTCGCGAACGTGCCGCCGCAGGGCGGGCGCAAGCACCCCGAGCAGGCCTACATCCAGGTCGACACCACGAACATCCTGTTCATCGTCGGCGGGACCTTCTCGGGGATCGAGCAAGTCATCGGCAAGCGCGTCGGCAAGAGCCGCATCGGCTTCGTCGGAGCGGCGAAGGCGAACGCGCGACGCGACGAGCGCGCCGCCGAGCGGACGGTTGAGCGCGCCGTCGAGTTGGGCGACGAAGCCAAGCGCGACGACTTCATCAAGCTCATCGAGCCGCGCGACCTGGTCGAGTTCGGGATGATCCCCGAGTTCGTCGGCCGGCTGCCGATCATCTCGACCCTCGACACGCTCGGCCGCGCGGACCTCGTGCGCATCCTCACCGAGCCGCGCAACGCGCTCACGCGCCAGTACCAGCGGCTGTTCAGCCTCGGAGGCGCGGAGCTCGAGTTCACGGACGCGGCGCTCGAAGCGATCGCCGAAGCCGCGATCAAGCGCGAGACCGGCGTGCGCGCGCTGCGCGGCATCTGCGAAGAGATCCTGCTCGACGTGCTGTTCGAGCTGCCCTCGCGCACCGACACGCGGCGCTTCGTGGTCACCGACAAGCACGTGCGCGGCGAAGCGTCGCTGGCCATCGGCTTGTCGCAGGAGAACCACGTCGAGGAGCCGGACCTCGGCGCCTCGGATCTCGACGACCGCATCCCCGAGCGCGAGAGCGCCTGACCGGCGCCGCCGACGATCTACTGCGCCGAAGCTCGCGCGCCGCTGCCGTTCGAGCAGCCGCGCGCGAGTCGTTTCCGGGAGGCGACCTCAGCCCCCCGCCGCGCCCGAGGGCGTCGAAAGCGTCTGCGCGCGCCGCTCGATCGCGTCCGCTCGGTCCGTGCGCCCCTGCGCGCGCCACACGGCGCCGGCGTTGCGGAACGCACCCGCCGCTTCGCCGTTCTTGCCCTGTTGCAGCAACGCATCGCCGAGCAGCTCGAACAGCTCCGGATCGCTGTTGTTGCGCAACATCGCCGCGCGCAGCGCCAGACCGGCCGCCTGGAGCGGATCGCGCAGCGCCGCGTTCTTCGCGCTCACGAGCAAGCGTGCGAGCGCCGCGAGCGCTTCGGGATCGTCGGGCGCCGCCCGCACGGCCGCGCGGCAGGCATCGAGCGCTTCCGCCTCGCGGCCTTCGGGGATCAACATCGCCGACATCTGCTTCGCCACGACCCCCGCCATCGGCGCGCCGTGGTCGAGCGCTCGCCGCCATGTCTCCAGCGCCTTCGCGCGCTCACCCTTGCGGTTGTAGGCGGAGCCGAGGTTCTGCAGCGTGAGCCCGTACTCCGGCAGCAACTCGCGCGAGCGTTCGAGCTCGACCAGCGCCGCGTCGACCTGGCCCTGTCCGAGCAGCCACGTGCCCAGATTCGAGCGCCAATAACCGTTGTCCGGCGCGAGGCGCACGGCTTCGGCGAAGTGCGGCCCGGCCTCGCTCACGCGCCCCGCGGTGATCAAGTCGTTGCCGTAGCTCGCGTGTCCGCGGTCGTTCTCCGGCAACTTTTCGACCACGTCCTTCCACATCCCGATCTCGCTCGCGTAGTCGCCGTTGCGCGCGCGCGTCGCGAACACCGCGGCGGCGCACGTCGCCGCGCAAAGCGCCATGGCGATCGATTTGCGCGCGCCCGGCGCGGCGACGAAACGCTCGAGCAGCGTCGCCACGCAGAGCACGACGGCCAGCACGATCGCCGCGCTGGGCAAGTAGGCGCGGTGCTCCACGACGAGCTCCGTCACGATCGGCAGGAAGCTCGAGGTCGGAGCGAGGATCACGAACCACCACGCGCCGAGGAAGGCCGCGCCGGAGCGCTTGGCCGCTCCCCGCACGGTGAGTGCGAGGGCTACGAGCACGCACGCGGCCGGCAGCGCCCAGCGCGACAGCTCGACGATCGGTTGCACGCCGTAGTCGAACACCAGCGGGCTCGGCCACAGCGACAGCCGCGCGTAATGCGCGACCGCCCACGCCTGCGTCGTCAGGTAACTCCACAGGCCCACCTCGGAGTAGTCGAAGCCGACGGACTCGCTGCGGCCCTGCGCGAGCGCGACCCAGACCGCGATGAGCAGCCACGTGCCGAAAAGGGCGCTGTAGAAGCCCCTTCTCGCGCGCCATGCGGCGCCGGCGCCTCCCGACACGTACAACGCGTCGTAGAGCAGCACGAGCAGCGGCGCCCCGACGATCACTTCCTTGCAGCCCGTGCCGAGCGCGCACGCGGCGACCGCGAGCCAGCGCCAGAGCGAGCGCTCGGGCGCCGCGAAAGCGCGCAGCGCGAAGTACAGCGCCGCGGCGAAGAACATCCCCATCAGGGACTCCACGCGCTGGCCCAAATACATCACCGAGCCCGTCGTCAGCGGATGAGCGACCCAGATCGCGGCGCTTGCGAACGCGACCCCCAGCGAACGCGAGGCCCAACGCGAGGCGAAAGGCGGTGCGCTGAGCGCCCTTCGCACCGCGCCGAAGAGAAACAGCGCCGTCGCGATGTGGATCGCGAGGTTCACCGCGTGCCAGCCCCAGGTCTCGAGGCCGCACCACGCGTAGTTGAAGGCGTACGAGAGCGCGACGAGCGGCCGCCCCGAAACTCCCGACTGTCCCTGCTCGAGCACGACGCGCGAAAGCGGCTTCAGGCTGCGGATCGCGGGATTGCGGTCGATGTCGACGTGGTCGTCGAACAAGAACACGCCCTCGAAGCCGTTTTCGTAGGCCGCGTAGCCCACGCAGGCGATGACCGCCGCCGCGAGCAGCGCGGCGCCTGTTCGGGTCGTTTGCGAGCCGTCGTTCGTTCCGTTCAGGGCGGCGAGTGTCGACATGCGCGCCGGATCGTACATCGCACTCTCGCGTTGCGTTGTCGCGGTTCGCTCCGCGGGCGGCTATCCTGTGGGGCCGCCCACCGGGCGGACGTCATGGACAGCGCGCGCTTGTTGATTCACTACCACCGCGACTTCGACGGCATGGTCTCGGCCGCGGTGCTCGCTCGCATCCTCGCGGAGCGCAAGTCCGAGGATCCGCGCTGGGCCAGCATCAACTACGACCAGCGCAACGAGTGGGAGTCCTTCGGCGCGGGCGAGCGCTTCGCGATCGTGGACTTCCATTTCCACCCGCGCGCGGAGTACTGGTTCGACCACCACCCGACGACCTTCCTCACGCCGGCGCTGCGCGAAGCCTACGCTCCGAGCGACCGCTGGCTCTGGGACGAGTCGAGCCCGAGCTGCCCTCCGCTGATCCTCCAGCACGCGCGCGAGCACTGGGAGTACAAACCCGAAGAGCGCTTCGTGGAGATGGCGAACTGGTCGAACGTGATCGACGCCGCGCGCTTCCGCGACGTGGAGCAAGCGGTGTTCGGCGACGAGCCCGCGCTGCGCATCTCGCGCGCGCTCACCGCCGCGCCGTCGCCGGACTGGCCCGACGATCTGGTCGGCGCGATGGCCGCGGGCGATCTCGAAAGCGTCGCGCGCCGTCCGGACGTCGACAAAGCCTTCCAACGCGCCGCGCGCAACCGCGACAAGGCGCTCGAGCAGTTCCCGCCGACCGTCGAGTCGCGCCGCGAACACGTGCTGGTCTACGACGCGTCGTCGAACTCGATTCGCCGCGAGCGCTTCGCCGCCTTCTACCACTACCCCGACATCCACTACGCGGTCGGCGTGATCCCGACGCGCGCGGGCTTTCACATCTCGGCCGGTGAGAACCCCTGGAATCCCCCGCCGGTGCGCGTGCACATCGGCGAGTTGATGGAGACCTACGGCGGCGGCGGCCACCGCGCCGTGGGCGGCGCCAACCCGCCGGACCTCGCCGCGGCCCGGCGTTTGGCGCGCGAGATCGGCGACAAGCTGCGCGCCGCGATGACCGCGGGCCAGCCGTAGGACCGCACGGGCCGCGCGGCCCCCTTCAAAGTCAGGCCACAAATT
>CALFYL010000319.1 GCA_937952135.1 uncultured Planctomycetia bacterium | reverse complement strand
GAGCGCGCAACACGGTCAGCCGTCCGCCGGCGGACCGTGTTGCTGGGGGAGTTACGGGCAGAACGACGCGCGCAGCGCGTTCGAGAGGTTGAACCCGTGTCCGACGGTCTGTGGGTCGCGGTACCAGAACTGGAAGTTCCAGTACGTCGCGGGCGTGATGTGCGACGCCGCCGAGAGCGGGTCGCTGAAGTCGAGTGCGAAGCGTCCAGCTCCTGCGCCGTCAATATGCACGATCGGCAACCGCTGTTGTTGGCCCGTCACGCACAGCATGCCTTCGCCGAACGGCGCCATGGTCTCGTACTTCCCGAAGAAGAAGATGCCATTGCGCCCCGGAGGGCATCCGTTGACGGTGAGCGCAAAGTCGTTCGCGCCCACGCTGTTGGTCCCTTCCCAGCCAATCTGCGCTGTCTGTCCCACGGAGTTGAGCATCGCGACGCAGTACGTGCCTAGGTTCGAGTCGCATTGGAACTGCCAATCGCGCTGAAAGACGTCGCTGAACCCGTTGGTGTCCCCCGAAACCAGGTTGGTGGCGGTGCTCTGGAAGACCACCACGCGCCCGTCGCCGGAAATGCGAGCATTGGTGCTTGGGGCGTCTCCCTGTTGCTCCGCGTCGTCGAGGCTGACGCGCTGCGTGCGTCCCGTCCAACGGTCCTTGACGAACACGTCGGTGGCGCCGTTGGTGTCCGCGTCAACCAGGTTGGACGCAAAGCTCCCGAACGTAGCGTAGCGGCCGTCGGAGGACATCGAGCAGCCTGAGCTCGCGTCGTTGGCTTGGCTCCCGTACGAGTCCGTGCTCACGCGCTCGGTCGTTCCTGACAAGCGGTCGTGGACGAACGCGTCCTGAAAGCCGTTCGTGTCGTCGTCGACCAGGTTGGTCGCGAGCGAGAGGAACGTCACGAAGCGCCCGTCGCCCGAAAGCGCGACGCGCACCGAATTGCTCAGCCCGTTGCTCTGCGCGCCGGAGGAACTGAGGCTGACGCGCCAAGTCTGGCCCGTGGCGATGTCCCTGAGGAACGTGTCCCACGTCGCGTTGGTGTCGCCGCCGACGAGGTCGTCGCCGCTGCTGGAGAACGCCACCCAGCGACCGTCATCGGAGATCGCCGCGCGCGTGCTCTCGCCGTTCGAGGGAGCTCCCGCAGCGTTGACGCTGACGCACGTCACCCCGCCCGAGACGAGATCGACTACGAAGACATCCGACTTTGCGTTCGTGTCCAGTGGCCAGAGCGTGGCGTCCACCGAGTCGAACGCCACGTACCGCCCGTCGACGGAGATCGTCGCGTCGTCGCTCGCTCCGAACAGTTGCTGGCCTCCGGGCCCCACGCTCACGCGCCGCGTCGTGGCGTCGAACAGGTCGTGCACGAACACGTCCGACACTCCGTTGGCGTCGTAGGCCACGAGGTTGCTGGCCGTGCTGCTGAACACCGCGAAGCGCCCGTCGCCGGAGATGGCGCACTTGTCCGATCCGCTGGGACCGTTCGCCTGCTCGCCGGTCGAGCTGACGCTCACCCGCCAGATCGCGGCGGTCCACATGTCTCGCACGAAGACGTCCTGCACCCCGTTCGTGTCGCCGCTCACCAAATCGCTGGCGCTGCTCGCGAAGGCGACAAAGCGGCCGTCGAAGGACGGCGCGGCTTGCGCGCTTGGTCCGTTTGCCGCTCCGCCGTTCTCCGACCGGCTCACCAGAGCGGTCCAGCCCCACTGCCCCAGGCAAGGTATGGAAAAGGCGATCAGCGACGCCGCCGTCCGCCAATGCACAACAGCACTCGGCTTCATGACGATCTCCTCCAGGTTGGCGCCCAGATTTCGGATCTGGACTGCCCGCACTCTCCCACCGCTGTCGCGCCGCGGCGATAGGAACGAGGGTGCATGCGAATGCCAACGTGGGCTTAGCTCCCCCTAAGCCGCAGGTCGCATGCCGACGCAAGAGGCGCTCGACACGTCGTTTGAAGCAGCACTCTTCGCAAGCCGGATTCGGGCCGAGACGCACCCACAGGGGAAGCTCGTTGCGTGAGCCGTATGCTCGGGACGTGAAAGTCTCGCCGTCCTCGATCTATCCGCCTCGCTGCGAAGTAGCCGGATCGAGAGGGGTGACACGGCCGATGGACAAGAGTTCAGCGCGTTCACGCCACTCCTCATCGCCGAACGTGAATCCCTCGAGGCACGAAAGGCGGCCGTTCTCGACGAACAGCACGCAGCCGGCCCCGTGTGGCAACTCGGAGATGGAGAGCTCCGCATCGCCGCCCACGAGGTTCGGTGGATCGGCCAGCGGTGCATCCGTCGGCACGATCAGGTCGGCGAAGAACCCGGCGCCCGTGAGCTCCACGCTCTCGATCGTTGCTCGCAGAAGTTGCTCTCGGAGCGCAGCCAGAGCTGGATGGCGCCCGTCAAGCAGTCGTGGGAGCACGGCTTGGACGACGGCTCGCACCGAAGGCGGCATGTTGTCGGCCGAGTAGGTCTTGGGGTAATCCATCGGCCTCGAGTTGGGGCGTCGCCTTTGCGAACAGCCCTGCGGAGATGAAGTGCTCACAGTAGGACTTGGCCAGAGGTCGTGGAACTCGATCTCACGGTGCAGCCCAGTCTACTGAGGTTCCGCAGGCGCGCACCGAGCGCCGCGGACCGTTTGGAAACGCGGTCAGCTCGCCCGGCTGCCGACGCGGCGGCGGCCCGCCTCTCGAGTTCCGAGATCTCCGCCAAGCAAAGGGCGTGGCCCGGGAAGAGCGGTGAGAACACGAAATGAATCGAGGGCAGGCCAAGAACAGAGCCCCGTCGGCGCTACCGCGAACGGAAGCGTCGACGGGGCTCGTGGAAACTCGCAGCGAGCTGTCCAGATCGCTCGCCGCGCTGCCTCACGCCGCTGAGGTGGTCGCTTCTGAACCCGATGGGGCGGATCGAGTGCCTGCCCCGTTGGGGCTCAGGACTTCAGTGCCGGGACATTCCAGTAGGGCTGCGTCTTGTAGTGCTCGTGGATTTGCTTCCCGAAGGTTGCGTCCGCGAAATCCGGCCACTTGTCCTTCTCGAAGCCAGGGGCGTTCTTGAGCGCCTCTTTGTCGAGATCGAGCACGAATTCGCGCTTGACCTGGTCCAGGCGCAGCGCGGACCAGGGCACCGCGAACAGCTTCTCGCCGATTCCGATGAAGCCTCCGAAGGAGAGCACCGCATAAGCGATCTTCCCTTCGTTCAGGTCGAGCATGATGTCCTCGACCTTGCCCAGATCCTCGTCCTTGTTGTTGCGGACTTTGTTGCCACAAAGCGATGTACACGAGAGAAAACGTCGATTGCTCATAGTTGGATCCTCGGGGTGATCGGCCGGCGGACGGCGCATCCAAGGCGGAGTGCGCCCGCCGAAACGCAGCGGTTGTCTCGTTGAGACGGACAGAACACCGAACCCTCGCGGAACGAGGGTTCGTGCCGATGCATCATGAGAGGCGCAGCCCGTCGGCTCCCATCGACGGATCCCCGCACTTCGGCGCGGACAACCGAGTAGTCACCGGCAGCGGCTCGGCTGTCAGCGAGCCGCGGGCTCTAAAGAGTGAACCGAAGGCCCACTTCCAAAACATGCTGCTGCGTTTCCAGGTCGAAGCTCGCACCGCCGACGTCGTCATCGAGCTCGACGTCGTCGTTGGTGATGAACCGGTAGCCGAGGTTTCCCGCGATCGCGCTGGAGAAGCGCCACTCGAGGCCGGCGCGGAGTTGCCAAGCCAGGTAGGGACCCTCGTCGGAGTCGAAATCGTTGATGATGCTGCTGTGCGTTCCGACGTCCACCCATGCCGCGCCGACGCCGCCGCCGGCGTAGAGCGACAAGCGCTCGCCAAGCTCGAAGTCGAACACGCCGTTCAGGAACAGCGCTCCGAATGTGACGTCCTGCACGGATTGGATCGGACCGGAGTCGTCCGCGTCCTGGTCGGTCCACAACGCCTCCAACTCGAGATTGAAGTTGAACGTCGAGTTCGAGTTCATGCGCTGCCCGAAGGCCAGTCCGAGCAGATACCCCTCGTTGAACTCGATGTCTTCTCCCGGTCCGTCGGAGTCCTTCATCGTCACGAGACCGGCTGACACCCGCAGGTACGAGCGCCCTCCATCGTCCTGCGGCGCGGGCAGCGCAAGCGGCAGGATGGCGGGCTCGGACGCTCCGCCGAAGACAAGGGCGTCAGCCGCCTCAGCGGAGATCGGACGTTCCGAGGTGCTCGGTTCCACGTTGGGGGCCATGAGCGTGAACAAAAGGGGTGACAGATACATGGTGGATCCTTCTTAAGTGGGTGGATGGCTCACGCTGAGCGGCCGGCGCTGTCGAGAACAGGTCTCTTGCCGCGGCGCACGAGTGAGGTTGCACGAGGGCATGCGATCGACGGTCCACGGGGACCTAACGATTTGCATGAGTTTCTGGGTCCGCGGGCTGTGCATGAAATCCAGGAGGGAGTCGGGGCTCGCGCGCGCCGCTCTCAGCCAATACCGTTGAGCGAGTTTGGAACGAATGGAGCGACCGACCGACGCGGGCGACCCGTGGTCGCCCCGTGATCGCCTCGCGGCGGACTGAAGGCTTGCCGCGGTCTGTCCGTTGCGGTCACTCGACAGACCCGGTGCGGCTTCCCACTGGGTGCGGCCCCGATCGTGATTCAACTGCGCAGGTCAGGTCTTGTGACGTCTTTTGAGGGAGACGCACTCTGGAGATCGCGCCCGCCCAGGACGCCCCAACCTAGCGAGAGAGTCTCGCGGTCGTCATCGATACTTCCCCTGAGCAGGGCCGTGGCGATTTGGTAACCACGCGCCGACGCTCGAACTTTCGTGGCGAGACGCGCCTCAGCACAACAAGACTGTCACCCGAGCAAACCGAGTCTCGTGCAGCGACTTGCTCGGGCGGTTCGATTCACCGGCCGCCGCCGCCCTTGGCGCCGCCCGCACTGGACCCAGGGTTCTTCGTCGAATCGCCACCCTGGGCGCCGGACTTGTCGTCGCTCTGCCGCGGCTTCGACTTGTCGTTGCCTTGTTGACCAGGGTTGGACCGGTCGCCTTGCGTACGGTCGCCCGACGCGCCACCCTTGGTCTCCGCGCGCGGACCCTTGTGGCCCTCGCCAGCGTCGTTCTTGCTCGGATCGTTCAGACGGCCGCCTTCAGCGTCTTCGCCGGTGTTGCGGCGGATGGGATTCTCTCTCTTCGACTCACCGTCGGTCCGATCGCCGAAGTCTCGACGGGCGGGATCGCCCACGGGGAAAGTGGATGCCGGGGATCTCGGCTTGGCGCAGGCGGTGGAGGACCCGCCGCTCTCCTTGCCTGAAGTCTGGTCCGGCGTCTCTTTGCTTTTGATGTCGGGATCGTTGGTCATGGCTCGTCTTGTGTGATTTGTCTAGGAGTCAATGAGGCGGAACGCCGCCGAGGCGCTCCGTGGGCCCGAGAGACTCGAGCGCGGGGAACGGTCCATTGCACGCCACGAGCTCAGGCGCGCAAACGTAGGTGCGCCACTGGGCTGCTCACATCGACACATCTACGCAGACGGTTGCCAGGAGTCGGGTAGAGGTTCTATTAGCGGTCTCGCTCCGCACACCGAGGCCGACTGTCGCCTGTGAGACTGCACGGCGAACGATGGCGGTTGGAAGGTCGAGGATTCAGCTCCGCACCGGACCGCCACGCTGCATGGAGCCTTCCCGATCGCGAGATCCGTGTTTGTCCCGATGTCGACGTGAACTCGTGGACCCTACCTTCGCCTCTGTCCAGCGTTGTTTCCATCAATCCATCGTCTGGCAGCGGATGCCGCAGCCACCCCCGGCGCCGCACGAAGACCGCCACGACATGTTTCGGAGAGTGAGCCACTCCACGACGTGCACGTCGCAGAGCCCACAAAGCAACCCAACTACCCAAGAAGCACTGATGAACGCCAAGTTCCCGCCCACAGCGTTGAATCCCCGCGCACCGTTCGTCAATCCGATCCCGTACGAGCGTCTCGGGTTCTGCTGGGGCGCGGTGCTGGCAGGTCTGACCGCCGCCATCGGATTGGACGTGCTCTTCGCAGAGTTGGGGCTGGCGCTCAACCTGGGAATCATCGATCGAAATAGCAGCGGGGGCGAGATCGCAGCCGCGAACGGCATCGCGTGGGTCGTCACCGGGCTGGTCGCGCTCTTCGTGGGCGCGTGGGTTGCCGGTCGCATGGCGAGCACCCGTACGCGCGTCGAAGGCGCCCTGCACTCGTGTTCTTCGTCGACGTCATCTTCATGGGTCTCCTTCGCGAGGTGGCGCAGCCGCGCTCGATGCACCGCAGGCGCGCATCCGCCGCCGGCTCGTCCCATGGCCCTCACCTCGGACGTCGAATTGGACTCCGCGCGCACGAAGCCGACAATCCACGCTTCCACTGAGCGCCATCGGCGATCTCGCCGCGAAGTCGACGCCGAGTGGACCCGGTCGCCCGAGCCGTTCGGCGACCGTCAGGCGCGCACCTCGGCGCGGTTTCGTTCGGCCGCGGCGCGTGGCCCGAGCCTACACGGGATCGTCTGAGTTCTCGGTGAGGCTAAGCGCCAGCTCGAGGACGTGGCGATGCGGACTCATGAGTTGGCCGTAGTCGTTTGCTGGCGTCTCGAGGAGCACGTGCCAGCCGATCTCTGCCAGCAGCCGATACCGTTCCTTGCCTTGGATTCTCGCGAGGTCGAGGTAGTCCGGAGGCAAGGTCTTCAGTTGAACCGCGCGAATCGCCGGACCGAGCGAGGGCAGGAGCGACAGAAAACGTGTCGTTGGAAAGGATGTAGTCGAATGTGATGGCACGGGAGAGTACCTCCACCGGTGTCGCGGAAACCGTCAGCGGAACCGTGACGGGCGCCCATCGGTGATTGCCCGAGATGTGGTCCCACGAGAGCACGTAAGGCAGCGCCGGGTCGAGAAGTCGCGCGAGGAGCGATGCCTCCGGACACCAAAGGAGGACCCAGTACACGCCGGGAAAGACCTCCTTGATCTTGCGAGTCTCGAGTGTCATGGCGGCGGATCCTATCGAGGTGCGGCGCGTCGGTTTGCTCGAGCGTCGCCGATGGTCCGCGGCGCCTCGGTCCTACTTCAGTCGCTCGAGCCGGCCTTTGCGGCGAATCAGGTTCTTGTAGTCCCACTGGATCTCGCGCGCCTCTGCCAACCAGCGCTTCAACTTCGCTGCGTCCACTTGATCGACCGCGGTGTAGCGCGCATCGGCCGCCTTGAAGGTCCCTTCCTCCGTGAGCCCGGGTTCGCTGAAGGACTGACCGCTCCAGAAGAGCAAGCGCACGCAGTTCTTCAGCTTGCTGTACCCGACGATCGGATTGCCATCGAGGAACCAAACCGGGTGAGCGTGCCACACCTTGTTCTCCGCCTCCGGCAAGCCGCTCGCGATCAGCTCCGCGAGCCGTTCGCAGATCGCGCGATCCGCGGGCGCTTGAGCGCTGTTGTACTTCTTTGTGTCGGCATGGACGGCGGGGGACTTGCGCGCCGGCGACTTCGCCGAACGTCGCGGCGCTGGACTCGTCGGTCGCGCATTCGACGCGCCGGAATCCTCGTCGGATTCGAAGCAGCGCTCACCGGGCAACTCGGCTGCCTGCCGGATCCAACTCGAAAGGAGCCGCTCGTCGAGCTCGTCGCTCTCGTAGATGTGGAAGTACCGTACGTCCTTCATCTTCGATTCCACCGGGGGAACCGGGCGCAGCGCCGCGCCGCGAAAGAACGTCACCTTGATGTACTTCGCGATGCAGTGGAAGGCGAGGAACCAGCCTTCGCCCGCGACTCCATAGAACGGCGTGTTCCATCTCACGGCCTTGCGCACGCCAGGCACCGTGCGCACGACCAGCGCGTCGAGTCGCCGCCCGACGCCCTGCTTCCAGCCCGGCATCGCGGCGATGTACGCCTGCACGATCGCGTCTCCGTCGCCCTTCGCGATCTGCGGGTTGCCTCCGGAGAGGAGCTTCGGCGCTGTCTCGGTCGACGGCGACTTTCTTGCGCTTTTCGACGCGTTCTTGGATGTCTTGGTCTTGCTGGGCATGGTGCTCGTCTCGTTCCTCGTACATGCGCACGAGAGCTTTCGGATGCGGCGGCTCGCGAGCAAACTCGAACTCGGCATCGGACGCAAGGATCCGGCCGCCGAGACGCTGCACACGAGCCCGAACCCGTGCGGCGCGCGCCGTGCCAGATTCGGGCGGCCGCGTCGGCGCCAACGCCCTTTCGCATGCTCGCAAGCCATCGCGTCCATTCCGTTTCCAGCGTTCTGTTCTCGACGCAGAGTCGCGAGCGCGGTTGGGGTCACGTGGGTCGAAGCGCGCTGGTCCGAGAGCGACCCGCGGACTGCGAGTTTCGGCGCCCGCTGCGCGAATCGGTGCCCGCGCCTGCGCCGCGCCTGGGTAAGCGCGCTCGCACGGCGACGCGCCTGCGCCACTCCAGCCCGCGCACCGAGGATGCACATCTCGGCTGGATGCGCCGCCATCACCGGTGCCACAGCGATTTCCGCAGCCGGCGCAATCTCGCCGCCGTCGCCAACAGGGTAGAGCTGCCCGGCGCGCCCGCGCGCAAGCTCTCCAACGCCTACCGCGAGTGGCTCTGGCAGTGGGTGTTCCCCGCGCCACGCGCCTCTACGCCGAGCGCGAGACCGGTCAAGAGCGTCGTCACCACCTCCACGAGACCGTCCTGCGGTTCGCCGTCCCCCGCGTCGTTCTCGAATCGGGGATCGCCAAGCGTGCAACGTGCCAGACCTTCCGCCCTTCCTCCGCCACGCACCTGTTCGACGATGGCAGCGACATCCGCACGGTTCAGGAACGGCTCGGCCACAAAGACGTGGTGACGACGATGATCTACAGGCACGTGATCAATCGCGGCCCCTCCGGCGTGCGCTCGCCCGCCGACCCTCGGCTCGGGCGGGGGGGCCGCAATGCGCTCGGCTCTCTCGACCATCGCTCACGCCGCCACCGGCTTGCTCCCGTTCTTGGGTGCCCCCTCAACCGCGCCGCGCGTGCGACACGCCGATCGTCCGACATCTTAGGCAGACCCGTCTATCGCTGAAGTTGCCCAGCGGCGAAACGCTCTGTATCCCGAGCCCGAGCGCTCACTTGCGCCGCCGCGGCTCGAACCCTCCGATCGCATCAGGCAGAGCGCCACGCCGCCTTCGCGGGTAGGATGCAGCTCTGCCCAATGCAGGTTAGGTGCACAGAATGAGTCGACAGCTGACAGAAGAGGAGAGCCGGGTCCTCGAGATGACCTGGACTCACCACGGTCCGCAGAACACGCCAGAATCGATCACCTGGGTGAAAGACGGCGAGGCCACTCTGTGGGTTAGGGATGGTAATCGCGCGATGGCGCTGCTCGCGTACGTGACCAATTCGGCCAGCTGGCGTCTCGATGGCACGATCAGAACAGATAGCCTTTCGCCCCCGGCATCGAAGGTCGTCTCCAGCCTGTTCAGGGAACTGCCCCGTTCACAGCGCCGCACAGGAGGGGCGCCTCGGATGAACGCTCGCGGCCTGCCTTTTAACAACAACAAGCAGCGGACGGCGCTAAGCGCCGCCACTAATGCTGGGCGTTAGCCGGACAGCTACCAACATGATCGACTGGGACCAACTCGCGGATCGATTGTCCGACTATGTCGAGGTACTCGGGCAAGCGGCCAGCGAGACGGTCACCGCCCAAGATCGCCCTCGCTACTCGGAGCATCTGGCTGCCGCTGCCGTGATGTTCGCTGCAGTTCACCGCCGCTCCCTGGCAGACCTCCAACTCGTCGTATCCGGCGAGCGGCGCTCGTTCGGCTGGGGCTACCTTTCCGGCGATTGCGGGGGCAAGTCCGAGTCGGCTTTCCACCGGCTTGCGACACTTGTCGAATCCCTCTACGATGCAGGCTAACACAACGCAGGATCCGACAAAAGCCGCAGCGGCGCTCGCGGCTCAGCGCCAAAAAGGACTCTCCGCAAGGAGCCAAGATGAATCAAGAAGAACTCGCCGCGACCTTCCGCAGACTCGGAGCGCCCGATCCCGAGGGTTGGGCGCGGTCGCAAGTTGAAGAGGGCATTCCGCAGCTCGCGCGATTTCTCTTCCTGCGACAGGCGTGGCGGCAGATCGTCCAGGAGGATGACTCAAGTTGGATCGACGCCTCGATCGACCGAGCGAAGACACACCCTGTCGAGCCCTATGCGGGTGTCGGTCACGCATTGGGCAAGCTTCGGGCGCGCGGCGCGACGAACGACGAGCTCACGGAGGTTGTCAGGGGCATGCAGACGCAGTTGCTGTTTCGGCTCTGTTACCTCCTCGAGGATCCCGGTGATGTCGAGCCGGAGGTCGGGGATGTCGGTTGGGTTCTCGTGCAAGTCGATCAGGAGGGAAACGTTCTTGATACCATCGGAGGGCTCCATGAGTCGGTGCTGGAGACAGATCCGGCTGGTCGCGAGATGCGGCCCCGAGGTGTGGACGCCGGCTAACCAGGAAATGCAGCGGACGACCATCCTCCGTCGCGCCACTCGATCGGTTGTTCGCCGCTGATTTCCAGGTCGCCAACTGGCTGAGCGAAATGAAATACCTCGAAGCGACCTTGGGACTCCATACGGCCGACGCCGAACAGGTTGACGTCCGGTTCAAAGACGGTGACCTTCATCTGTCCTTCGTGGACTGGCAGGAACGGCCGCGATCGGCGCTCTTCAGAGACGTCATCGCTTTTCGGTGGCAGGAACTCGATGATCCGGTCCCACGCGGCGACTCGACATTCGAGGCAGTTGGCTCTCCCTGGCTCGAACGACAGGCCAGGCTGCAGGGCCTTAGGACCGAGGACTACGTCCACTACGTACTTTGCTTCAACGCATGCGGAGTTCTTGACGTGATCGCAAAACGCATTCCCGTAGGAGACGTCGTGTAGCCCGCCGCTGAACGGCGAGGTCGTTGAGCAGGCAGTTAAGCTATGGGTTCCTGGGGCGCCGCACTCTACTCCGACGATCTTGCCTTGGATCTTCGGAGCGATTTCCGAGACTTGATCGGCGAGGGCCACACCGCGGAGGCCGCTCTCGATCGGCTGATGGAGGAGTACGACGCGTCGTTTGCTGATGCTGATGAGGGGCCAGTGTGCTGGCTTGCGGTAGCGGAGACGGCGTGGAAGCTGGGGCGCCCGGTCGCACGCGCCACGACGGAGGCCTTGCGCGTGATCGAATCTGGAGCCGACCTCCAACGCTGGGATGACCCACGGGATCGCAAGAAGCGCCGCCGTGTCCTCGAGCAGGTCGCCGAAACTTTAAGGTCTCCTCCGCCACCCCAAAGGCGGGTTGTCCGTCCGTTCAAAGCCGCCAACCAATGGGCTGTCGGAGAGGTGATCGCGTACCGACTTGCGTCCGGGCAATGGACCGCTTTCAGAGTCCTGGGGCATCACACGGACAAGGGAGGGCGTTTCGCAGTTTGCGAGCCGCTCAACTGGACTGGCGCCGAGCCTCCGCAGCAGTCACAGATCGAGCGTATGGGAGTGCGACCGTCGCTTGAATCCGGGGGCGTCTCGCAGTTTCTACTCGGCGAGCCGCGGCGCAAGGCGGACGCCGAGCGACTTGTCCGTACAGGATGTCTCTCCGTTCCTTCGCCGCGGGTCGGCATGCTCGCAGTGTTCATTTTTCCGCGCGTCGATCGAGGACTGAAAGAGGTCTTCGGGCTCGAGTGAGTCGCTGTGGGGGATCGGCATGCTGCCGGGCTTGGCGCTAAGGAACGCGAACTCCGCGGCAGCGCTCGCGAGTCAGCGCATCAGACGTTGGGGTGAGATCGGAGATCGAAGGTGTCGCGTGGAGCGACTTCACGCGCCGCGGTTTGTGCCGCGCGCCCAACGGACCTCCGCCGAAGGCTCGTGCGTTGAGCCAACGCGACGTGGGGTGCGGGTGACTGAGTCCGGCGTTCTCGTGGTCGGCGCTGGGGTTGCGTCGTGCTGACCCAGATCAGCGACGAGTGGGAAACCGGACGCGTCTACCTCACCCTGAAAAACGGCTAACGCTCCACGACCGAATTGCAGAAAAAAATGTTGCTCAACCTTCTAGTGCTCGGTTCGATTCTCAGCAGATGCGATAGTGGCGAGCCTTGGTCTCGATCCATCGTCTTGTCCGATCCGGCCGAGCGGGCTGCCCTATGGGCTCTGCAGGCGACTCTCGAACGGGAGTTGACCGAGCCGTTCCCCCAGGACTACGATCGACTCCTGGCAGCCGCGCAGAAGCGTTTGAGGGAGAAGACTGGGCTATGATCCGACTCGACCGTGCAGCCCCGCTGCCCACCCAGTCGTGGGACCTGACGATCGGCTGCGCCGCCCGCTGGTCAACGGCATAGGGTTATGCACACGAGACGAACTCATGAGTGACGATAAGAAGGTTCGCTTCGACTCGGATGCTGAATCGTCCGATCCGAAGCTTCCGGGTTTTCTGGCTCGACCCCGTGGGGCTCCCGTCTACCACGGCTTCACCGTCGTACCTGAGTCGATGACAGACGGGTGGGCCTACGGAGCCATCACGGAGTACGATTGCGACGAACCTCAAACCGAAGGGGATGGCTTTGTCATTGCGCCTGACGGTTCCCGCGCGGGAATCGCTTGGGCGACAGACACCCCCGAGTTCTACGCGATCAGGCCTCCTGACGACGAGCGTTGGGGGGTCTATGGTGTGCGCTTCGCCCGCCCGGTATCTTGTGTTGAAGACCTTGTCCGCAACTTTCGCGAAGTTCTGCCGAAACTGAAAGCCCAGCATGCACGAGTGCACAATCGCGATGCCTAACAAGGCGATGCAGACGGACCGGCCTGCGGCTGGCGGCTGATCGCCATGACGTTGGGCGGACGAGACATTGAGGAACGCATGCACCGATTCTTGACCTTCATCTGGGGTGTATCCCCCGGACCTGCAATGGGCCTGATGGGCGACGCGAACTGCGTAATACTCGGTGTCACGTTATGTCGGAGGACTGGGTCTCGTTTTCCTAGCGCTTCATGGCACGCCGCCGTGATGTTGTCTTGCGATAATCACCGTCTCGTCAGGAGGTTTCCGTGAGCTGGATCCCCCGCCCCGATCCTTCCGCTCGACCGCTGCAAATGACCTGTGAATACACGGTCAACGCCAGGCCAGAAGATGTCTACGCCGCCTGGGCCAAACGCTTCGACACCTGGTTCGCCCAGGCCGGAACGATCGCCATGGTGCCAGAGCCAGGGCGGCCATACTTCTTCTACAACCGGGATGACTGGGGCAGACATCCTCACTACGGCCGATTCCTCGATGTGAAACAAAACCAGCTGATCGAAATGGCGTGGATGATGGGAAACGGGACCGCCGAGGGAACAGAAGGAGCCGAGACGGTCCTTTGCATTGAGCTTGTTTTCAAGGGCGGGGCTACCGACTTCCGCTTGAACCACTCCGGTTTCGTCTCCGAGAAGTCGTGCGACGGACACAAGGACAACTGGCCGCTGGCCCTGAATATTCTGCACGAAGCGCTGTCGTGATCACTCTCTTGTCAACGTGGCGCCACTCATCATCGACGAGGTCGGCTCGAGCCCACGAACCGTCAGGAGGCCAGCCTCTTTGTCCGACTAAGAGTCGTTCCGTGTTCGCCGGTGACGCCCAACAAGGCGATGCAGACGGACGGCCGCTTCGCGGCCGCCGCTGATCGCCAAAGCGTTGGGCAGCTTGGCGGGAACGGCGATGACGATCAGATTGGCCACGGCCCTCGACTACGAGGGGCTGGTATCCGTTGACCTAGTGGCGCAACGGGATCCGGTGCGGCAGGCTCTACTGCGACATCACATCGAGGGCGGCCGATGCTGGGTCGCCGCGGATCAGGAGCGGGCCGTTGGCTTCCTCGTCCTCGAGTACACGTTCTACGAACATGGATTCGTGTCGCTCCTGATGGTGCGGCAGGATTCGAGACGTCGTGGTGTCGGACGCGCACTCCTCAGAAATGCCATCTCCATCTGCGCGACGCCCAAGCTCTTCACCTCGACAAACGAATCGAACAGTCCGATGCGTTCGCTCCTGCTTGAACAGGGGTTCGAAGCTTCGGGCGTCATTCACAATCTCGACGAGGGTGATCCGGAACTGGTCTTCTTTCGGCGAGTGCGGCCATAGTCCACCCGCCAGGAGAAGCGGCGGCCAGACGAGTCGACGCTGCCCAACTGGCCGTTGCAGCGGACCTGGTCCTCGCTTACGCTCGGACTAGGCAGCTGAACGGCAGGGCTGAACGGCAGGATCGTTAGGCGGACAGATGCAGACCATCGGACTTCAAGCGAGGGCCCGACTCCTGGAGGGCGTCATCGAGCACTACTGGTTCGAGAGCGAGCATTTAGGGCTTGCCCGCACTCTCTTTCACCGCATCCGCATCCCGTTCGAACCGTTCGACTCCGGCCTTGAGTACGTGGAGCAGCCAGAACAGACGGAACTCGTCGTCGAGTGGATCAACCTTGGCCTGGACGATCCCGATGCGCTCGACGGCGTCGAGATAGCCATGGGCCAGACCCCCGATGTGGAAGCGTCGGTCTACTTGGGGTCGGCCCACAACTGGTATGAGATCGAGAAGCTCACTCTGGCTCGCGATGGTTCACGGTACAGAGTTGTCGGCGTGGGCAACGTTGAGTTCTCACGTGAGGGTGTGGCGAATGATGAGCGGTTTTCCTTTGAGGCGACGGCGGTGTACCGTGGTGCCGCCTAACAAGCCGATGCAGCGGACGGCATTTGGCCGCCGCTGATCGGCACGGCGTTGGGTCTCACGATGACGAAACTGTCTTTCCACGAGTCCGTCATCAGCCTTCTCGGTTCTTTGGCGAAGCTGGATCCCATGCTCGGCCCAACGGAGCTTGTGAGCATGTGGTACGACGATCTTTATTTTCCCTGCTACAACGATGCTCACCTGTTTAACCCAGGGGTCTGGGAACGATGCCAAAAGGAATGGCGCGAATGCTTCACTGAAAAGTACTAGGGGTTCTCGCTCGGTTTCATGACGTCTTCGATAGCGTCGTGGAGAACATCAGTGAGGACCCGGTGACCTTCACGCAGGATGCAGGCTGGTTAAAAGTGAGCGCGGCAGCCAAGGTGGCGCTGGAGGAGTTACAGTAGTGAAGCCCAACAAGGTGTTCCAGCGGACCATCCTTGCCTCCCTTCGCTCGGCTCGTCCGGCCGCTGAACACCGCCGTTGGACGTGCAATCTACGATGAAGGAACCTGAGCTGGTCACAATCGTTTTCGGGCATCTACCGGCGGCGCAGATCTGCGCGTTATTGAGTGCTTCGAGTGTCTGGATGCTAGCGTCGGATCAGAACAGCAGAGAGATCGATGCCGCGGAGAAGTCCATGGATCTGAGGTCCCTTCCCGGACAGATCAGCTTGGCGCCTCGTAGTCCAAGCCAAGATATCGCCGATTGGCTGCGCAAGACTCTTGACGAAGTTGACCGTCACCACGACGGAAGCCTCTGGACCCAGTGGAGAAGAATCGACGTGAGGGGGCTCGGCTATGTCCCAGAACTCCAGGCCGTCGCTGGCGACTTCGGGGAGGTTCGTCCGATCGAAGGTGGCTTCGCCATTACATACTTGGAGCGCGACGACTAACGAGCCGATGGAAGTGGACGCTCCGCGCGCCGCTGCCGATCGGCAAGATCTTGGACGGAAAGGATGCCGCATGCAGGTTGAATTAACCGAGGACGAGGCGCTCGTCTTGTTCGATCTCCTGGCTGACTACGGCGCGAGTCACGACAGTCGCCAGTTGCTAGTGCGACACGCGGCCGAGCGAAACGCGCTGTGGGCTCTGCACGCAACCCTCGAGAGGTGCCTTTTGGCGCCGCTTCAACAGGACTACTCGGAGCAGCTCGTGGCTGCACGTCTCAGAGTCGAGGAGCAGGGCGGCTCATGGTGAGGAGAGCCGTGCCATCCAACCCGCCGCTAAAGCCGAACGGCTCCGCCGGTGGCAGAGCGGCCGAGCGTGGGCCGCCCCGAGGGACACATGGGGCCGGCCGTTCGAAAGCTTGAAGCGTGCCGTAGGCATATCCATCGTGCTGTCGTGTCTCGGGGCGCGGGACTGGGAGCTGCGCCAAACCGCCACGTTCCCGATCACGCCGCAATCACGCGCGCGCGCGTTTCGAGCAGGTCCGCGAGCGCGGCGCGGAACTCGGACCGCAGATAGCTCGCTTCGACGAGCTCGAGCGCGCGGGGCAGTGCGCGTGCGATTCGCTCCAGCTCGATGCTCGCGAGTTTGGGCGTCAGCTCGCAGTAGTCCGCGAAAGCCAGCCAGTCGCTGCGATCGAGGTTCGAGCGCTTGCCGTGGAGCGGGAGTGCGAGCGGGTCGTCGGCGATGACGAGGTGCGTGCTCAGCAGGTCGTAGGCGGGCGACAACTTGGGACGCAGGGGATCGCGCGAGAGCAACGCGAGGTTCTTGAGGTGCAGGTCGCCGTTGCCGATCCACCACGAGACCAGGAACTGGCGGAACAGGCGCTGGGCGTCGATGCGCGGCTCGGCGGCGTAGCGCCTCACGATGCGAGCGCACAGTTCGGCGGAGCCGTCGTACTTGTCGCGCGGGAGCTTCTGGCTGAGCTGGCAGAAATCCTCCATCGGTATGCGCCGCTCGCGCTCGCGATCGAAGCGCGCGACGATCAGCGCGAGCGAGTCGTTGGAGAGCCGCACCAAGCCGCACTTGGCGACCTCGATGCCCGCGAGCTCGGCGATCCGCATGCAGACGTGTTCGTTCTGCGGGAGCTCCGGGTACGTCCCGCTCTGCGGCTTGAGGATGTAGGCGCCAATAGAAGCGCGAACGCGCAGCGTTTTCTGATGCCAGCCGAGCGACACCTTGCTCTGTACGCCCGACAGCGTCGTGCGGCCCGCCATCTGCTGGCCGAACAGGTAGAGCTGCTCGGGGTCGAGCTCGATTTGCGGAACTGCGCTCACGCCGAATAGGGAGCGGGCGCACTTGGTGTGGACGCCGCGCGCTGCGCTCTGGCCGTCGAGCGTCGACAAGCAGATCGTGCAGCGCTCAACCACCGCTCGGCTCCGGCTCGATGCGAATGGCGCCGACGCAGTCGCGGCACAGCGCCAGGAGCAGACCGAATCCGTCGTCGGGGGCGAGCTTGAGCGTCGAGATCGAGATGTCGAACAGCCAACCTTCGGGTAGCAATCCTGCGAAGAACGGATGCAGCCCGTTCGACACATAGGGCTCGCTGCGCAGCGGCAGCGTGAGGCTGACCGCTCGGGGCTCGGGGCGCGCGAGCCAACCCGCGTCGTAGCGGAACGTCATGCCGCCCGGGGTCTCCTCGATCGCGCCCACGGCTTCCTGGTCCAGGAACACAACGCCTCGGCGCGTCACGGTGTGCGCTCCGTCGGTTCGCCGTCGATCGGTTCGCGCGGCAGGTCCTCGATTCCCAATCGCTTGCCGAACACGGCGAGCACTGCGTCGACGCCCGCCAACTGCAGGCTGGACTTGCCGCGCTCGAGCTCCGAGACGAGGCGCCGACCGACGCCCGCGAGGAGCGCCAGCTCCGACTGGGTCATGCGATTCGCCGTGCGTCGCTCGCGGACCCACTGGCCGAGATCGAGCCGCGCTCCGGCCGGCGGGCTCGCACCCGTTCTGTTCCCGTTCGGTGTCACAGAAGCTAGGATCGTCCGAAGACCGGCCGCCGTCAACCCTAATCTGCCAGGAATGTTCCCGAACGGGAACCTTTGGATGTAGACGGAGCTGTGGCCCCGCGCACAGTCGGTGTCGGCGTACCGAATGTACCCGATCGGGAGCACCGCGATCAGGCGCGCCGGAAGCCCCCACGCCCTTGGCCCGCACGTCCCGGCGTCCGACACTCGGCCGCGGAGAGCGAGCAGAATCGAGTGACGACCATGAACCTCGACAGGAACAAGATTGCGGACGCGGCGATGGCCGTTTTGGCGTTGACCATGTTCAAGGACGGCGAGATCCACCGGGCGTGGAAGGGGATCGACTGGGATGTCCTGAACGACTTGTTCGAGCGTGGGTGGATTCACGACCCGAAGGGCAAGGCGAAGTCCATCGTGTTCACCGAGCAAGGGCGCGCGACGGCTCTCGCGTGCGCGGAGCGACTGTTCGGCGGTGGGCGTCCACCCGCTGCGGCGGCGGACACGACGGCGCCGCGAAGCTGAGTGGCGACACCGTCGTGCCGACGACGGAGCGCATTGCACGAAGTTGGAGCAAGCCGTTGCACTCCTCGACGGAGAAGGGTGCGTGACTCTCGGTGCGATGAGGCCTGTTGGTCGCGAGGCCGTCGCGTCGGACGGCAGCAGCTGCTGACCCAGCTCCCGGAAAGCGGGCCAGCGGGAGTCTCGCGCGGCGGGTAGAGCACCCCCGGAGCCAGTCACGTTCAGGAGCACGTACCGCGACGAACAGAGTATCGGAGTCCTCGAGGAGTCGGAGGTCGGCGGAGCGCTCGCCGACCTTTGCCGCCGTCACGACATCAGCAGCTTCACCATCTACCGGCGGCGTTCGAAGTTCGGCGGCCTGGAGGTGGACGAAGCTCGCCGCCTCGAGCAACTCGAGGATGAGGACCGCGAGTGGAAGCAGATGGAGGCGGACATCCGCTTGGGGAACCGGGCGCTGAAGGGGGGACTACGGCACGAGCTCCGAGCAGAGCCCGGGAAGACGCTCTGCGCGACGCGCACGCAGCGGAGCAGAAACCACGGCTCGACGCGGGAACGACTCCGTGATCGAGACCCGCTCCTCTCGCGGCGCGCGCGCTCGCGACCGTTTGCTCGCACGCATCGCGTCGTCGCGCGCGCCGCGAACGTCCGGCGGCGACTTGGCGTCGAGTCGGACTGGCCCCTCAACGACTCGCGCGTTCGGACTGCCGCGCGCAATCCGCGCTGTGGCGAATCGGCGGCCGAATCTGCTGCCACGCCTCGTCGGCGCCGCTCAACTCACGCGCTGTCGGCTCGGGCGCAGCGCACCCTAGATGGGACTTCAATGTGTCTCTCGGCGCGTCATCGCTCGTCGTCAGCTCGTTCGTCGAGACGCGCTTCGGTCTCGAAGTTGGGACGTTGATTCGTAGCGGAGCCGTCTTGTTGGCTCGCAAGCGGCGCGTAAGCTCAGCCCAGTGCCGGGCCACGGCTCCGTGCGGCATTCCCCCGATGTCCAGTCCGTTCGACGAACTCCTCTTGCCTCGGAGTCTGCGCGACGGTCCGCCCGCGGTCGCGTCCGATGCGGCCAAATGGCTGAACGGCGCGAGCGCGCGCGACATCCTGGACAAGTTGATCCGCGACGATCCCCTCGGGATCGAGCCGCGCTGCGCGCTGCGTCTGCACGAGCGCGCTATCCTCATCGGCCGCGAGCGTGTGGTGATGCGTGCGATGGCTCAAGTGGCATACCGCGCCAAGGACTACCGCGCCTGGCAGCCGCTGGACGCGTTCGTGCGCGTGAACATCGACCGCGCGATCGATGGGCTGATCGAGCGCGATCGCGAGGACGAGCGCGCGAGGCTGCCGCATGAGGACGACGAGGCCTGGGGGTTTCTCACGCGCGCGCTCGGCGTCGGTGCGGACCAAGCGCGACGCGCCGCGGTGGCCTTCAACGATCTGCCGCCGGTCGTGCGGCGCGCGTTCTGGCGCACGGTGGTCGAGGGCGCGTCGGAAGCGCGTTGTGCCGCCGAGGGGCTGGGCACGGTCACGCAGATCCACAAGCGCGTGACGCGTGCGGTGCAAACGCTCTCCTTCGGCCGCGATCCCGGTGGGGACGATCCGCACGACCTGCACGATGGGGGGGCGAGCCGTGGCTGAGCCGATCCTGTTCGACCCGCGCATCGAAGAGCTGCTGCGCGAAGTGGCCGCCAATCCCAAGTCGTGCCTCCTGCGCATTCCGCGCCCCGCTCGATTGGGCGTCGTGCTCGGGCGCCGGCCATCCGTCGGTGTCGCCACCGCGGGGCTCGGCGCGGCCGAGCGCGAGCTCGTGGCGCTGCACCGCGGCGAGCTCGCGTACCTATTGCGGAAGCTGGCTGTGGTGCGCTTGTTCGAGTCGCCCGCGGCGGCGACGAACCATGCGCGCGTGAGCCTTTCGGGCCAGTCGCCGTTGGCTGTGGATCGCGGCGGTTGGGTGGAGTCGGCGCGCGGATCGCTCAGGGAGATGAGCGTGGACGCCTCGCCGGATCCGGGCCGCGAGTTGCTCGAGCGCTGCGTCCGCAACCCCGACGAGATCGGATCGGTGGCGGTGACGGACGTCGCTGCGGCGGCCAATGGGCTCGAGCCGACGGACCAGGCGCGCATCTACACAGCGCTCTCGCTTGCCCACGAACCGGCTCGGATCGACGAGGCTCGAAGCGTTCTCTTGGACGTATTGGCGGGCCAAGCGTCTCCCACCAACGCTTCGCTGGCGGCTGCGGACATCGGATGGCTCGAGTCGCAATGCGGCAACAGTCGCGCGGCGTGCGATTGGTATCGGCGGGCCGTCGAGCTGCTTCCTCAGAACTCGATCGCGGCGTGTAGTTGGCTTCTGAACGCTGTTCACGCTTGTGACGAATCCGAAGTCGAGCTCGCGAGACTCTTCATCGACGCGAGACTTCCTGTTGAGGGAATGGGAGTCCAGGTTGCTGTCGAGCTGGTTCGACGGCAGCGTCGCGCAGAGACGTTCCGCCCGAGTTCCAAGGCGGTTTCGCTTGCGCGACGGTTGACGGAGACATCCACAGGAACTTGCCGGTTGCTCCTCGATGCGTACCTCAACTCGTAGATCCGGGCTGCTCCGCGGCTACTTCGCGTGGATAGCCCTCGCGCTTCTTTCGGTCGTTGCGATCGCGCGGACGGTGTCTTGCCCTGCGGGCTCACAGCCAAACATGGGCAACGTTCGCCTGACGGCGCGCAGCGTCGGACCGGGCGGCAGCGGCGTTCCCGTGCCCCACGCCGTCCTGCAGCCGTGAACCGCGCCGGTGCGTGGACCGCGGCGACGGCGATCGTGCTCGCGCTGGCAGCCTGGATCGTCTTGCGCGGTCTGGAGGAGCGCAACGCCGCGACGCAGGTCGCTGCGTCGGATGTCGAGCGCGAGCGCGCGGCGGTCGAGCCGTCGGACGACGCCAAAGCGAGCGCGCAGTCGAGTGCTGCGGCCGTACCGCCCGCGTCGGTGCTCGAAACTCAGCGCTCGCTCACGGACGGCAGCGCGGTGTTGCTCGGCCGCTGTGTCGACGAAGACGGCGCTCCGGTTGCGAACGCCGAGGTGAGTTGGACGTCGCTGTGGAGCGAGGGCGAACTCGGCCATCCGCGCAACTGGCAGGCCGTCGACTGGAGTGCGGTTCAAGCGCAGACCCTGACGACGCGAAGCGACGCGAGCGGCAACTTTCGCTTCGAAGCGCTTGCGCCGCGCGCGAGCGAGCGCAGCAGCGCACTATGGGTGACGCAGCCGGGTCGCAAGTCCGTGTTGCGCGTGCTCGCAGCCGTGAATGCGGCCGAAGGCGCGCGCGATGTCGGTGAGCTCGCGCTCGTACTCGCGCGCAGTCCGCGCTTCGAGGTGGTCGAGTTCGATGGTTCGCCTGCCCCTGGCGCGACGCTCGAGTTCCGCGGCACGTTCGGTTTCGAAAGTCCGGCGACGAGTCCCGATGAGCTCCTCGCGCAACGGATGTTCTATCGGCGCGTCGAGCTCGGCGCCGAGGGCAAGTTCACAGGCTTCGCGCTCG
>CALFYL010000318.1 GCA_937952135.1 uncultured Planctomycetia bacterium | reverse complement strand
TCCAGGTCGACCTCGAGCGCGACGCGAATGCGACCGGCGGCTTCGGCGGATTGCTTCTCGCCCTCGCGGAGCACAACGGCGCTCGCAGCACGTTTGCGCCGCGCGGAAGACTCGTGCTGTGCGACGAGCGCGGTCGCGAGTATCGCTACCCGGCGAACTTCGAGCGGGACGGATCCGTGCCGGTCCCGTTCGTCCCGACCGGGACGTTCAGCGCCAACTTCCACTTCGACGACGGCCGCCAGGTGCTGATCGCGGATCGCCTGCTCGTGCAGCCGGGCTGGGCGGATCTCGAGCTGGCCCTCGCGCGCTAGCAGGGTTTGCCGAAGAAGCGCCTCGAGCGCGAGTTCACTCCGCGACGCTGTGGACGCGACGGTTCGGAACGCGCGAGCGCCGAAACCCAGACGCTTGGGTCTGGATCCCGGCGCTCGCCAGGTCAATCGCGCGGAGGCGGCCTCAGGCCGGAATCAGCGCCAACGAATCAGCGTGTTGGCGCCGCCGCCCTCGGTTTCCTCGCCCTGCGGCCCGCCGAACAGGTAGCCGTTCGACGGCTGGAAGAACGTCATCCCGTTGATGACCAACGAGGTGAGGCTCCGCTCTTCCGTCCAGGTGATCGGCGAGCCGCTTCCGCGCCAGAGCAGGCCGTGCTGGCCACCGAGGAAGATGACGGGATTCGCGCCACCGGTCGCCGCGATCGACGTGAGCGCTTCAGCCAGCGTCGGCGAGCTCATCGGAACGAAGGCGCCGCCGTTCGAGCGCCACACGCCCCACACGCTGCTGGAGTCCTTTCCAGCGGCGAAGCACTCGAAGCCTGTCGCCGAGAACTGTGTGAGCGTGACGCCGGTCGGAATCTGGACCGCGGACCACACGGGAGTCGCGGCCTCGCCGTTGCTGGTGAAGTAGGCCACTTGATTCCCGCTCACGTCGCCTCGCAACCAACCAAAGGACGGTCCGTCGAAGGCGACGTCTGTCCAGTCGACTGTCGACGTGAGCGCCGGATCGACGCTCGTGGGCGCAAAGGGCGTCCACTGTGGCGAGGCGGAGATCGCACCGCGCAGGAGCAGTTCATCGTTTCCAACGATCCAGAACAGAGGCTCGCCGCTGACCGGGTCCACCCCTGCGCTCAAGACCTTCGTGCATACGCCGACGTTCATCCCCAGGTCCGTGGCCGTCTGAAGTTGCCAGCAGCTGGCGCCTCCGTCGATCGAGACCAACACGGTGGGTCGGTCGTTCACCAGCGGCGCTGTGCTCCGCGGATCTCCGACCGCCACCACAACGTCATTGTCCGGATCACCGTCCTGATCGTCGTAGGCGGCGATGGCCGTCAACTTGCGCACCTTGTCCGGGCCGCTTGCGAAAGCAAACTGGGTGGTCCAACTGCCTCCTTCGTCATCGCTGCGAGTGATCCGGCAGTCTTGACCGACCATCCAGACTCCGCCCGCGCCGCCGACACCGCTGCTCGTCGCTGTAGCAGCCTGGAAGCGCAAACCGGCGAGGGGGGTCATGCGATTCCAGGTCCAGCCGCCGTCGGCGGTCACTTGGATCTGCTCGGGCATGCCGACGAGCACCGCGGTGTCGAGATTGTTCCCGTGAACGCCCCACAGCGGCATCGTCGACAAGTCGCAGCGGGTCGAGATCTCGCGCCACTTGCGCGGCCCGGCGACCGAGTTGTCACGAGTCACGACCATTCCGCTGTAGCCGACGGCCGTCGCGCTCTCGTCGCTGAAGGCGGCGACCCCGTACAAGCCGTTGAGACGCGCCCAATGAGTGTTGAGTGAGACGGGACTCGTTCCGCACGGCACGGTGGCTGGGGTGCACGTGAACTGCGATCCGTAGCACTGCCCGTGGTTGAGCCCGGCGCATTCGTGCAGCTCTTGAAGCCACGAGCTCCCTCCGTCCTCCGTGCGGAAGATGTAGCCGGCATTGGAGCCGAAACCACCGACGGCATACGCGATGGATGTGCCATCGACGAAGTCCACTCTGAAGAGCTCGATCTGCTCATTTGGCGCCGCCGTAACATGCTCACCTTGCGGCGTCGTGAACTTCACCGTCGAGAGGTGCCAGTTTTGGCCGTCGGTCGTGTAGTGGAGCCCCCAGCTCAGGTTGCCAAACGCGTCGAACTGCATGTCGCCGACAGCGATGCCCAGAGAGCCACTGAAGTCGATCCCCCGCATCTCGCCGAGCGGCGCCTGTCCAACGAAGTTGGCCGGGGTGATCAGCACAGGAGCAGGGCTCGCCGGCGTCGGGTTAACGGTGCGCGCCACAAGCCCGCCCTCACCCACGACGTAGGCAGTAGAGCCGTCGTAGTCCACATCCCAGAGGCGCACATCACCGATCGACTGCATCGTCGCAGCCCAGACCACGGGCGAAGCCGGCCACGCAGTGTTCGGGAGCTCTGGATGGAAGGCCCACGCCCAGCTCGCGTGATCGCCTACTGCAATTCCTTTGACTCCGAGGACCTCGACGTCGCGCAGGATCGAACGGAACGGCGGATCGCCGGGGACGGGGATCACATCCTGCAACCAGCGCGTTGTCGTCGCCGGACTGCTCGGGTTGGCGATGGTCTCGAAGCGGATCCGACCGCCTTCCTCCGCAGTCCACAGCAGGTACTGCCCGGGATTCGAAGAGTCCTCTTCGATCCACGGCCACGAGATCAATCCCCCGCTGGCGTACTCGGCGCTGCCTTGCGCCGCGGCCAGCCTCGGCATGACAGAGGCGCACAACAGCAGCGCCAGGGTTCGCTTCCGCGACACGTTGCAAATCAAGAGCATCGGAGTCTCCGGTGGTGATGAAGCGTCACGCAACTCAGTTGCGCAGGAGTCGAGCAGAGGAACTCAACGCTCCGCTGCGCGAACGCTCGGAGTCTAAAGCTCGACATGGAGCGACCAACGTCGCGTCCTCGACTTCGCGAACGATCGCCGCTTCCCAATTCAGCGACTCGCGCTCAACGCGCCGTGCACGCAGCACGTCGCGGCGCGCCGCATCACTTCACCTTGAACTCGATGCTCTCGACGAAGTCGCGCCAGGCGTACTGCAGCTCGGTGTAGTCGACGCCGTTGAACGCAACCGTGAGCG
>CALFYL010000317.1 GCA_937952135.1 uncultured Planctomycetia bacterium | reverse complement strand
AGCCGCTCGTGTTCCACTCCGACTACGAGAAGTGGGTCGAGATGACCGGCCACGAGGCGCCGGGCGTGCACCACTGAAGCGCGCGGGGCGCTGCTTCAACGGGCTGCTAAAGCTTCGTCGCGGCTTCGAAGTCGGCGACGACGCGCTTGCGGACGTGGGTGTCGAAGAGCGAGGCGAAGACGCGGCGCTCGAGCGCGTTCAGCTTGTCCGCGCGGTCGAGGGCGCGCGTGCGCGGCGAGAGTTCGAGCAACGTCGAGAACGTGCCTTCGAGTTCGTCGAGGCCGCCGCGCAGGTTCGCGAGCTCGGTCTGCCGCTGCTTCTCGACCTGTTCGGGTGTCCGCCCGCTCGCGGCGAAGGTCCGCAGGCGTTCGACGACCGACGCACGGCGGCGCGCGGCGAGCTCGAACCAGCTCTCGAGCGACTCGGCGAGGTGCTGCCGGTGGAGCTCGCGAAGCAGCGCCTCGGCCTTGGATTGCGCGGGGGCGTCGAACTCGCTCGCGCGCGCGACGGCGGAGTAGATCCGCGTGCGCAGCGCTTCGGTGACGCCGCGCAGTGCGTTGCGGCGCAGCTCGGCGGAGGTGTCCCGCGCGCCGGGGACGGAAGCCGGCGGTGCGAAGAGCGCGGCGGCGTCGTCGCCGAGCGGGCCGACGCGGACGAGCGCGAGCTCGAACGTTCCGTTGGGGCTCTCGCCGGTCAGCCTCCGAAGCAGACCATCGGCCGGTGAAAGCTCGCCGCGCAAGCGACCGCCGTCGGTCGCGAAGCGCAGCGTGTCGCCGTCGCGCTCGAGCGCGGCTTGCTTGCGGCGCAGGATGTCGAGCCAGCCCAGCGGCGAGTCGAAGCCGCTCGACGCGGCGACCAACTCGAAGTTCGCCCTCTGCGTGCGCTCGTCGAACGACCAGTTCAGCACAGCGGAAGGGCCGTCGTAGTCCTCGCCCTCCTTCGCCGCCGCCGCGCCGCCGAAACTCTCGCGCAGGAGCTCCTGCGCGCCGCGAAAGCGCTGCTTCAAGCCCGCGAGATCGACACGACCGAAGATCGCGCCCCGGCCCTCGGCATTGGCGGTCAGGTGCGTGGCCAGCGTGTCGCCCACGCACCACATGACCATGCTCTGCCCGCCCATCTTGTTCTCGACGCGCACGCGGTCCGGAGCGCCGAAGTCGATGCGGATCTCGCCGTCGGGCGGCGGCTGCACGCTCACGCCCTCCTTCACCTTGAATTTCAAGGTGTAGGAGGCGTGGAACGACGGCGCGCTCAACGAACGCGCGATCAACTCGTCGAGGAGCTCGACGCGCCGCGGAGTCGGCGCGGGAGCTGACACGGGCGCCAGCGCGCCGAGCACCCAGACACTCGAAAGCAGCGCGGCGCGCAGCACGGCGCCTACTTCGAGAACACGTCTTCGATGGCGATCACGCGCAGCGCCTCGGGTCGGATCGAGAGCTTGCGCGCGCCGATGAGCTTGTCTTCCTCGAGCAGCTCCGACGGCTTTTCGGCCTCGTAGGTCATCGAGGACGGCGCGTCGGAGAGCAACTGCTGCTTCAAGCCTTCGACGTCCTTGGCGACCATCACGACCCGCACGTTGCTCGCCGACAGATGCCGCGCGATGGCGGCGTTGACTTCGGCGACCGTCAGCTTCGACAAGCCGTCGCGCATGTACTTCGTGTACTCGTCCGTGCCGTAGAAACGGCTGTCGAGGCGCGCACCCAGCGTCTGGCCCGGGCTCGCGGTCGCGAGGAACACGTTCTTCGAGAGGTACTCGCGCGTGGTTTCGAACTGCTCCTGCGTGAGACCCTTCGAGATGAGCTGGTCGAGCTCGTGCAGCGCGATGCGCAGCGCGTGGTGCGCGTGCTCCGGCTTCACGGGGCGGATCCAGATCTCGAACAACTGCGCGCGGCGCGCCTGGTTCGGGCTCGCGAAGAACTGCGCGCCGCCGTTGCGGAACGCTTCGACGTAGGCGTAGTCGCCGTAGTTCATGCCGCGCACCTCGCGGATGCGCTGGTAGAGGCGGCTCATCGACGAGCGGTGCTCACCGAGCCAGGTGCGCGCGAGGTACAGCGCGACGAAGTCCTTGTGGCCGCGCGTGACGTCGAGCGGGTGACCGAACGAGATCGCGGTCGCGCGCGTTTCCTTCTGGAGCAGGTCGACTTCGATGCCCGACGGGCGGTGCGCCAGCGGCTTCTCCGCCGTGCGCGCGGGGCCGGCCGGCAGCTTGGCGAGCTCGCGCTTCAGCGTTGCGCGGCCCGTTTCACCGAGCTCGCCGGCGACGCCGACCACGAGGTTCGCCTGGGTGTAGTGCTGCGCGACGAAGTCCTTCACGTCCTCGAGCGTGATCGCCTCGAGGCCCGCGACCGTGCCCTGCGTCGGGTGGCCGTAGCCGGTGCCGGCGAACAGCGCAGCTTGAAGCGCTTCCTTGCCGAGCTCCTCCTCGTTGTTCGTGCGCAGCCCCTGCATGAGCGCGGTCTTCGCCTGCGCCTTGACGCGCGTGAAGTCCTCCTCGCGCCAACCCGGCGTCACGAGCTGCGGCAGCACCACGTCGAAGTAGGTCTTCAAGTTGTCCGCGTGGATCGAACCGTTGAAGGTCGTCATCTCGCGGTCGACCCAGGCGCCGAAGCTGCCGGCGATCGGGAAGAGGATCTTCTGGATCTCGTCGAGCTTGCGCTGCTCGCTGCCGGCGTTCGAGACCATCGAAGCCGCGAGCGACGCGAGACCTTCCTTGCCCTTTGGATCGGCGGCCGAACCGACGAGGAACTGGAGGCGGAAGTCGAGCTGGCGGCTGGGGCTCGCGATCTCGACGAACGGCGAGCTCGTGGACGCGAGCGCGGCCGGCTTGGCCTCGGGAAGCGCGAGATTTCGGGCCACTTCCGGGTCCGGCGCGCCGTGTTGGAGCGTCGTCACGATCATGCGCTCGCTGCGGAAGTACTTCTGGCCCGCTGCGGTCAGATCCGCCGGCTGCGCGCGTTCGTAGAGCCGGAACAGCGCGTTGAAGGTGTCGTAGGCGCGGCGGTGGTGCACGTAGCGCGCGAGGCGGCCGGCGATCGCGTCCGTGCTGTCGAGCGAGCGCGCCGTGCCGTAGCGGTTGTTCGCCTTCGCGTCCGCGAGCCGCGCCGGGTCGATGGGTTCGGTGCGAGCGCGGGCGAGCGTCTCGAAGATCGCGTTGCGCACGTACAGCGCGTCCTTGGCGTCGCGGAGCTGCACGAGGATCGACGCGAGCGAAGGATCCTTGCTGTCGGGGCTGAAGTAGAACATCCCGTCGGCCTTCTGCTCGTTCAGCACCAGGCGCTTGTAGAGCTCGGAGGTCGAACCGAAGTAGAGCTCCATCAACAGGTCGAGCGCGACCGAGTCGAGCGCGGATTCGCTGAAGGCCGGGCCGTGGAACGAAACCCCGACCATCGGCTGCGTCGGAACGTCCCAGGGGACGTGCGCGTACTTCGGCGCGGTCTGCGCCGGCTCCTGCGGGATCTCGACCTTGTAGTCGCCGCGCTTCCACGAGCCGAAGTGCTTCTCGACCAGCGCGACGGCGCTCGCGGGCTCGACGTCGCCGACCAGGATCACCGTTGCGTACTCGGGCCGGTACCAGCGCTCGAAGAACACCTTGGCGTACTCCATCTGGTCGGGCATCGCCTCGATGTCGGCGATGAAGCCCATCGTCGTGTGCTTGTAGGTGTGCGTGGTGTACGCCGTGTCCTGCAGCACTTCGATCAGCTTGTTGATCGGGTTCGCGCTGTTCTTGTTGTATTCGCCGAGCACCGCGCGGGCTTCGGTGCGGAACTGCTCTTCCGAGTAGGCGAGGTTCTGGAAGCGGTCCGCCTCGATCTCGAGCATCCGATCGAGATCCGCCTTCGCGAACGTGATGTGGTAGTTCGTGTAGTCGTCGGTCGTGTACGCGTTCTGCCGCGCGCCCGCCATCGTGATGATCGACTCGTAGCGGTCCGGCGGGAACTTCTCGGTCCCGCGGAACATCATGTGCTCGAAGAAGTGCGCGAAGCCGGTCTTGCCAGCTTCGACTTCGTTGCGCGACCCGGTCTGCACCGGAATCTGCAGCGAAACGATGTTCGGCATCGGGACCGGCACCACGATCACCTTGAGGCCGTTCGCGAGCGTCTTCTCCGTCGCGGTGTAGGGCAGGATGTCCGCGGAAGGCGCCGTCGAAGTGGAGCTCGCCTTCGAGGTCGCGGCGGAGTTCGAGGGCGAGGCGGAACTCGGCGCGCGGCTTTCGTGGGCGACGATGACGCAGGAACCGAGGGCGAGGGCGAGGAGAGCGGCGGCGAATCGATGCATGGTGTCGGGGGTGAGCGCGTGGCTCGTTTGCGGCGGAGTTCGAAGCGTGATCGCACCGCCGGACAAAGGGCGCGGCAGTGTAGCGCTCCACTTCGCTCGGTTCAGGTCGAGCCGCCTCCGACGTAGCATGCGCGCTCCATGTCGAGCCGCCCCCGCGACCCGCACGTCGGCACGTCCGAGAGCACGGCGGCAGGCGCGTCGATTGGAGCGCTGATCGCTCTACTCGCACTCGTGTGCGCCGCGGCGCTGTGGGTTCGATCGGTGCACGACCAGCGTATTGCCAACGTCGCGGGCGAGCCGGCGAAGGGTTGGTTCTCGCCCGACCCCGACTCGCTGTACCAGATGCGGCGCGTCGAACGCGCGCTCGAGGAAGGCCTGCCGCCGGCCGAGCGCGATCCGCGCATGAACGCTCCGCACGGCGCGTCGATTCCGTGGCCCCCCTACTACGCTTGGATGGCGTATGCAGCGACGGCGCCGTTCGCGCCCGAGACGCCCGCTGCGCGGAAACCGTTCATCGAAGAGCGCGTGGGGTCGTTGCCGCGGATGTTCGGCGCGCTCACGAGCGTGCTCGTCGCGCTCGCGACCTGGCGCGCGCTGCGGCGCAGTCCCAACGCAGCACGCATGTTCGGCGCCGCGCTGGCGGGCGTGCTGCACGCGTTCATGGGCGCTTCGCTCGCCTACAGCAGCATCGGCAACGGCGACCACCACGCGTGGGTCACGCTGCTGCTGACGGTGCTGTTCGGCGGCGCGCTGATCGCACTCGACGAGGAAGCGCTCGAGCAGCGCGCAGGTTCGGCGCGCCGTGGAGCGCTCCTCGGACTCGTCGCGGGCGTGCTCGTGGGTTCCTGGGTCGGAGGGCTCGTCTACGTCGCGCTCGTCGAGCTCGGCCTCGGCCTCGCGTTGATTGCACACGCGCGCCGTCCGCGCGCGGGCTTGCCAAGCCTCGGTCTCGCGCTGCACCTCGTATGGGCGCTCGCCGTCGCGCCCGCGGTGCTCACGAGCCCGTGGAAGCACGAACAACCTTGGATGCTGGTGAACCTGTCGTGGTTGCACCTCGCGCACCCGCTGCTCGGCGCGCTCGTGTTCGCACCGCTCGTCGCGCGCCCGAACGACGCCGCCCTGCGCGCGCGCTGGCCCGCGCTCGTGAGCGCGATGCTCGCCTTCCTCTGCGCGGCGCTCGCGTTCGGCGAGTTTGCGCTCGCGCGCAGCGTGCGCGAAGGTTTCGCGTGGGCCAGCCGCAGCAACACGTTCATGGCCTTCATCAGCGAATCGCAGCCGCTCGCGTGGGGTCAGATCGGAAGTTGGACGCGCACGGTGCAGCACTTGAGCTTCGGGGTCGTGCTCGCGCCGCTCGCCTTCGCGTGGCTCGCGTGGCGCGCGCGAAAGGACTCGCGGCTCGATCTCGCGCTGCTAGCGCTCGCGCTTCCGCCGCTCACCGTGCAAGCGTTCGTGCAGCAGCGCTTCGGCGACGCTCTCGCGCCGCTGCTCGCCATCTCGCTCGCCGTCACGGTCGCCGCAACACTCGCCGCAGCTCTCGCGCGCTGGAGTTCGGCCCCGTGGCGCGACCGCACTTGGATCTCCGCCGCACTCGGCGCCGTCCTCGGCCTCGCACTTCAGGCGCCGACTCTGGCGCGCTTGCCCGAGCGTCTCGCGCACCCGTGGCACGGCGCCGATCCGCTGCGCGCCGACTTGCGCGCGCGGCGCGAGCTTTACCGCTGGCTCGCCGCACAGCCCGCGAAGCGCGAGAACGAGGCGGTGCTCGCGAGTTGGGACCACGGCCACGCGCTCGAGTGGGCCGCCGCGCGCGCGTCGGTGGGAACGAACTTCGGCAGCTACGTCGGCGAGGACAGCTACCTCGACCCGTGGCGCTTCTTCCTCGAAGAAGATCCGCGCGCCGCCGAAGAGAAGCTCGTCTCCCGCGGCGCTCGCTACGTGCTGATCGCCGGCGACTTCAGCAAGGACCTCGAGGTCATGTTGCGCCTGCTGCGGCCCGAGGAACGTCGCTCGTATCTGTTGATCCCCGAGCAGGGCCCCGTCTGGGTCTCGCAACGCTTCTTCCCGACCCTCGCGGCGCGCTTGATGATGAACGGCCGCGTCGGGGACATGGAACGCCGCACGCTCGTCGGGCCGAGCCTCGACTTCCTGCGCCTCGTGCACGTCTCGCCGAGCGCGCTGCAAGCTCCGCTGCCGGTTCGCCACACGAACGCACCGGTGCCGGTCGGCTGGATCTGGGAGCACGTCGCCGGAGCGCAAGTCGAAACCTCCGGCGCGCCCGGCGAAATGCTCGCGGTCGAGATCGAGCTCGAGTACGCGACGGCGCGCCAACGCCTGATTTGGATCGGAGAAGCGCCGGTCGGCGCCGACGGAACGGCCCGAGTCCGCGTTCCCTACGCCACCGATGCGCCGAATGGCGACGGCGTCGCGCGCGGTCCTGCGCGCTGGCGAATCGGCGGCCGAAGCGGAACCGCGGCGATCCCCGCGCGCGCCGTCGAAGGCGGAGAGCGCGTCCAATTGTGATGCGTCGCGCGACCTGCGGCCTGCCGATGCGCGCGCGCGACCGCTACGCTCTCGCGCCGTGAGCGAATCGAGCGAGAACTCCGCGAGCGCCGCGCGCAGCTCGTTTGCTCTGCTGGCGGTGCTCGTGCTCGTCGCGGTCTCCGCGTGGTTTCCGCGCAGCGTACCGGGCCTCCGCCACGACTACGGCGACGGAGCTAGCTGGTTCTCGCGCGATCCCGACGGCCTCTACCACGCGCGGCGCGTCGAACGCGCGCTCGAAGAGGGCGAGGTCGCCGAGCACGACCCGCGCCTGAACTTCCCGGACGGCGCGCCGATTCCCTGGCCCCCCTACTACGACCGCGCGCTCGCGTGGACCCTCGGTCCGTTCGCTCCCGATGGCGCCGAGCGTTGGAAGTGGATCGAGCGCGCGGTGTCGTCGGCGCCGCGTCTCTTCGGCGTCGCGAGCGCGCTGCTCGCGGCCTTCGCGGCGTGGCGCCTCGGCGGACTCGTCGCCGCCGTGGTGGCGGGGCTCGGCGTCGCGCTGTGCCGCGGCACGATCAACTACAGCGTGATCGGAACCGGCGACCACCACGCGTGGATCGGGCTGCTCTCCGCGCTCACGCTCGTCGCCGCGAGCGAAGGCGCGCGCACGGGCGCTCTCGACTCGCCGCGCCACGGCGCGCTGCTCGGCGCGCTGCTCGGAGTGCTCGTCGGCCTCATGGTCGGCTCGTGGGTCGCCGCGCTCTTGTTCCTCGTCATCCCCCTCCAACTGATCTTCGCGTGCTGGATCGTCGCGCGCGGAACGCGAGCGCTGCCCGGCCTCGCCGCCCTCGGCTTCACCACGCACGTCGTCGCGGCGCTCGCGCTGCTTCCCGCAGTGCTTTCGAGCCCGTGGCGCGCCGAATTTCCGTGGATGGTCGTGAACCTCTCGTGGTTCCACGTCGCGCAGCTCGGCCTCGGCGCGCTCGTGTTCGCGCCGCTCTTCGCGAACTCGCGCCTCGCACCCCGCACGCGCGCCGCGCGGCTCTATCCGCTGGCTGTCGCAGCTGCCCTCGGCGGACTCGCGCTCCTCGCGTGGGCCCTCGACCTCGCACCCGCTCGCGGGCTCGCGGAGGGTTTCGCGTGGGCCTCGCGCGCGGATTCCTTCATGGACACCGTGCAAGAGTCCGCGCCGCTCGTCGGCGCGCGTGCGGAGAGCGGCGTGCTGTTCCTCGCGCTCGGCTACGGCGTGCTCGCGCTCCCCGTCGCACTCGTGTGGCTCGCGCTACGCGCCTGGCAGCGGCGCCAGCTCGAGCTCACACCCTGGATCGTCGCGAGCGCGTGGCTCGTCGGTTGGGCCCTCGTGCAGCGGCGGTTTGCCGATCCGCTCGCCGTTCCGATGTCGGTCGCGCTTGGCCTCGGCGCGGCGAGACTGGCGAGCGCCTGGAAGCCCCGCGTGCTCGCGCCGCTGCTCTGCATCGCCGCGGTGCTGGTGAATTTCCCGAGCGCGAGCTCCGCGTGGCGCGGACTCACGCGGCCCGCTCCCACGCCGCAGCAGCGTGCCTTCGACGCGGTGCTCGGCGAGCGAAAGGCGCTGGAGTGGATCCGCGCGCAGTCGAAGGGCGACGACAGTTGGAGCGTGCTGAGCCACTGGGACCGCGGCCACGTGATCGAATGGGCCTCGAACGCGCCGAGCGTGGCCACGAACTTCGGCAGCTACATCGGCGTCGAGAGCTACCGCGATCCGCCGCGTTTCTTCTTGAGCGAGGATCCCAAGGCGGCGCTCGAACTCTTGGAACGTCGGCGCGTGCGCTACGTCTACGCGCCGGCGAGTTTGATCGGCGTGCTGCGCTCGCAGATCCGCGTCGCCGATCCGGCGCTCGCGTCGGTTCTGCTCGACGCCCGAGGTCCGTCGTTGCGCTACTGGGGCACGATGGCGGGGCGCTTGCTTTCCGGCGGCGAGGAGCTGACTCCGGACGGCCATCTGTCGCCCGAGGGACGAACGTCTTCGCTCGACTCGCTGCGCCTCGTGCACGTAACGCGCGAGCGCCATCCCAGCCACCTCGATCGGCGCTCCAAGCCGCTTCCCGCGGGTTTCGTGTGGGAACGCGTCGCGGGCGCGCAACTCCGAGCGCCCGCGGCCCGCGATGAAGTGCTCGAGGTGAAGGTCGCGATCAATTTCTCTGCGAGCGGCTATCTCGTCGTCTGGCACGGAAGGGCGCGCGGCGACGGAAGCGGCTTCGCAAGCGTTCGCTGTCCGTACTCAACCGACGCGCCGAACGGCGACGGAACGGTGACCGGTGCGCATTTCAGAATCGGCGAAACGCAGGGCCAGTTCGCGATTTCTCGCGAGTCGGTCGAAAACGGCGCCGTCGTGACCCTCGAACGCTGAAGCGCGCCGCGACATGGCCCACGACGAGCGCATCGAACGCGTCAGCGCGAAGTGGCAGGCCGAAGGCACGGGCGAGCGCTACCAGAACGCGCGTTTCGGCTCGCGGCGCGCGCGCGATCGCGACGTCGGACTCATCGAAGCGCTGCTCGCGCGCTGCGGCGACGTCGAAGCGCTGCTCGACAGCCCGTGCGGCGCCGGTCGGTTGCAGTCGATGCTTGCGCGCCACGCGCAGCGGCTCGTCGCGCTCGACGTCTCGCACGCGATGCTCGCCGCGATTCCGAGCGCCTCCCGCGGCCGGCTCGTGCAGGGCAGCCTCGCCGCGCTCCCCTTCCGGGCCCGCGAGTTCGACGTCGTCGTGTGCTGCCGCTTCCTCCACCATCTGCACGAGCCCGAAGCGCTCGAGCGCGCCGCGCACGAGCTCGTGCGCGTCTCGCGCCGCTACGTGATCGCGTCCTTCTGGGACAGCGCGTCGTGGCCGGCGCTGCGCGTCCGCTTGGGCCTCAAGCGCGCCGAAGGTCCGCTCGGACGCACGGCGACGAGCCGCGCGTGCATCGAGGCCGCCTTCGAACGCGCCGGCGCCCGCGTCGTCGCCTACCGTGCGAGCTTGCGTTACGTCTCGCAACAGACCTTCGTGCTCGTCGAGCGCCGCGGAGCGAGTTCGTGAGCCGCCGCGAGCGCGTCGAGCGCGACGGCTTCGTCGCACGGCTGCGCTGCGACACCGCGAGCGAGCCGCTCGTCGAACGCTCACTCGAGCTTGCGACGAACGCCGCGCGCGCGCAGCGCGTGCTCGCCGAGCCCCTCGAAGCCGCCGGCGAGTCCGCGTGGATCAAAGGCGACCACTTGCCGGGCAAAGCGCGCTGGCGGCACACGTTCGCCGGCGTGCTCGGGCGAGGTTCACCGCGCGAACGCGAATTCGAGCGCCTGAAGTGGCTTCGCGCGCGGCTGTTTCGCGCGCCGAAGCCGCTCGTCGCCGGGTCCCTTCGCGCGGGCGGCGTCCTGCGCTACCAATTCCTCGTGCTCGCGCCGCTCCCCGCGCACGAAACGCTCGGGAGCGCGTGGCGCGACGCATCGAGCGCGGAGCGCGCGGAACTCGTCGACGAGCTCGCCCGCGAGATCGCGCGCCTGCACGCGCTCCACTTCGTGCACCGCAACTTGTTCTTCCGCAACCTGCTCGTCGACCGCTCGCCGCGCAAGCTCGAAGGCGATCCGCGCCGCCTGATCCTCATCGACCCGTGGCGCGGCGGCGAAGCGCTCCCCCGGCGCGGCGTGAGCTACGACCTCGGCGCTCTGATGGTCGACGCGGCCGCGCAGTGGGACTTCGACGCGCAGAGCAGGTTCTTCGCGACCTACTTCGAGCAGCGAACGCTTCAGGGGCTGCCCGCCGACGCCGCGAAGTTGCTGCCCAGCGCCGGACTGCACCACCGCGCACTCGCCCGGCGCGCGAAGTGCAACGAAGCCTGGGACTGGCGGCGACTCGCCAGCGAGTTGCTGCGCACGGAGTCCGCGCGCGAATCCGCTAGCTGAAGCGGCTTTCGCGGTCCGGACACGCTTGCACGAGTTTCGCGCGCAGGTCGACGTGCAGCGACGCGGGCGCGTGGCAGGCCGTCCACTCGCCGTCGAGCTTCCAGCGCAGGTGGTCGCCGGCGAGACGCCATTCCTCGAGCTGCTCGAAGCGCCGGCCGTCGAGTCCGCGCGCGACGCCGAGCTCACCGCAGAGCTGACGCTCGGGCGAGGGAGTCGCGGCGAGCAGCGCGAACACGACGCCGAGCAGCGCGGCCGTCGGAAGCGCGTTGTCGCCGCTCGCGCGCCAGTTCAGCGCGAGCAAGGCGAGCGCCGCAAGCGCGCACGTCCAACGCAGCAAGCTCGCGAACGAGCGCGGATGCTGCGCGCACACCACGCGCCCGACGCAGGCCCGCGCACGCTGGCGAGCCGCGAGCGTGCCGAGCAGCGCGGCGACCCCGATGGCGAGCCCGAGGTAGAGCGCGGATTGGAGGGACTCTTGAAGTTCGTTCACGGGTGCTCGTCGATGAGTTCGTGCCTGGAGCTCGTTCCTGAGCTCGCTCCGGGCGTCGGCGCGCGAGGTTAGCGCCTCAGGGGGCGGATTCCTCGGCGCGCGCCACGGGGTCAGGCGTCCAGCGAGGGAGAAAACTTCCAGACCCAGGCCCTCGCAAGCCGAGAAAAGGGCCGTCCCCGGCCTCCCCGCACCATGTCCCACGCGCCGTCCGCTGAAATGTCCCTCGACAGCAATCTGGCCCTCGAGCTGCGCGCGAAGGTCGAGCGCGGAGAGCTGGAGCTGCCGATGCTCTCGCAGACCGCGACCCAGGTAGCGGCCCTGTGCCTCGACGGCGCGGCCGACGCGCGCACGCTCGCCAGCGTGGTCAACCATGACCCGTCGCTCGCCGGACACGTGCTGCGCGTCGCGAACTCCGCAGCGTACGCGCCGGTGGAGCCGATCGTCTCGCTGCAGCAGGCGATCAGCCGCCTCGGGCTCTCGACCATCGGTCAGATCGCCCTCGCGGTCTCGGTCGGCTCGCGCGTGTTCCACGCACCCGGCCACGACGGCTGGGTGAGCGAGATGTGGCGCCACGCGGCGCTGACCGCGGCGTGGTCGCGCGAGATCGCGCGAGCCAAGCGCGCGAGCGTCGAAGGCGCGTTCGTCTGCGGGCTCCTGCACGACGTCGGCGAACCCGTGCTGCTGCAAGCTGCGGTCGATCTGCTCGCGCGCAACAAGACCCGCGCCACGCGAGCGCAGCTCGAACCCCTCGTCCGCGAGCTGCATCCGGCCGCCGGCGCGCGGCTCGCGCGCACGTGGAAGATGGCGCCGTGGATCGGGGACGCGATCGAACACCACCACGACGAGCGCGTGGCCGCCGCCGACCTCGACGCGCAGATCGTGAGGCTCGCCGACGAGCTGGCGCTGCGCATGAGCGCGGACCTCGAGGGCTTCGCCGCGCGCGTGCTCGAGCAACTTCGCGGCGCGCACGTCGTCGAACAGCTCAACCTCTACGAGGACGAACTGACAGCGCTGCTGGCGCGCGCCGAGTCCGTGCACATCTTCGCGGGTGCGATGGAGTGAGTTTCGACATGCAGTACGACGTGGTGGTGATCGGCGGCGGACCCGGCGGTCAGAAGGCGGCCGTGCAGGCGGCGAAGGCCGGACGGCGCGTGCTGCTGGTCGAGCGCGACTCGGCGGTCGGCGGCGAATGCGTGCACCGCGGCACGATCCCGAGCAAGACGCTGCGCCAGTGCGGGCTCAACTACCTGCATTGGACGCGCGAGTTCGTGAACCTCGCGGCGGGCGAGCGCTGCGAACTCGCGATGTCGACGTTGCTGCGCCGGCAAGCGGCCGTGACAAAGGCGCACGAGCGCTACATGAGCCGGCAGATGGAGCGCAACGCGATCTCGATCTGGCGCGGCGTGGCGAGCTTCGCGGCGCCGCACGAGCTCGAGGTCCAGTCGCTCGACGGCGAACGCCGCCGCGTGCGCGCCGACGTCATCGTGCTCGCCACGGGCTCGCGCCCGCGCACGCCGCCCAACGTGCCGGTCGACCACGAGAACATCCTCGACAGCGACTCGATCCTCTCGCTCGCCTACCTGCCCAAGTCGCTCATCGTGCTGGGCGCAGGTGTGATCGCGTGCGAGTTCGCGTCGATCTTCGCCGCGCTCGGGGTCGCGGTCTCCGTCGTCGACAAGGGCGAGCGGCCGCTCGCGTTCCTCGACAGCGAGCTCACCACGCGCTTCGTCGCGGAGTTCGAGAAGCTGGGCGGCCGCTTCCTCGGCAAGCGTCAGACCAGCCGAGTCGAATACGACGCCGTGTCGCAAGTCGAAGTCGCGCTCGACGACGGCTCGCTGCTGCGCGCCGACAAGGTGTTCTGCGCGCTCGGCCGAATCGCGCAAGTGCAGGGCCTCGCGCTCGAGAAGGCCGGGCTCTCGGTCAGCGCGCGCGGCACGCTCGAGGTCGACGCGAACTGCGCCACCTCCGTTCCGGGCATCTACGCCGTCGGCGACGTCATCGGCCCGCCGGCGCTCGCCGCCACCAGCATGGAGCAAGGCCGCCGCGCCGTGCGCCACGCGCTCGGCCTTCCGCCGCTCACCGTCTCGAGCACCACGCCCGTCGGCATCTACACGATCCCGGAGATGTCGAGCGTCGGCCTGAGCGAAGCCGAAGCCATCGCGAAGCACGGCAGCGTCCTCGTCGGCCGCGCCAAGTTCTCCGAGCTCGCCCGCGGCCACATCAACGGCGACGAAGGCGGCCTGCTCAAGCTCATCTGCGAACCCGCCGGCCGCAAGCTGCTCGGCGCGCAGATCCTCGGCAACGGCGCCACCGAGCTCATCCACGTCGCCCAGATGGCCATCGCCGCCGATCAAGACGTCGACGTTTTCGTCGACAACGTCTTCAACTTCCCCACCTTCGCCGAGGCGTACCTGGTGGCGGCGCTCGACGTGCTCGGCCAGCGCCAGTGCCTGGCGCACGCGGCGTAAGGAGCGGGACTCAGCGCTCCATGAGCGCCATCGGAGCGTTCGACACGCCGAGGTGAGCCTTCGC
>CALFYL010000316.1 GCA_937952135.1 uncultured Planctomycetia bacterium | reverse complement strand
GCAAGCCGAGGCCGCGGCGAAGGCTGCTGGCGATGCGAAGACCGCCGCGGAGGCGTCGGCAGCGCGGCAACGTGTGCTCGCGCGACAAGGCAAGGCGGCGCCGGGTCAAGCCGAGCGCGACGCGGCCGTCCGCGAGCAGTTGCAGCAACGCGCGATGGAGATCCTCAACAGCCTCGACGAGAGCGGAACCCCCGAGGACGTTCTCGCGCAGCGGGCTCAGTCGCTGGCCGACTTGGGTCCGAGCGTCGTCGGCGTGCTGACGCAGTCGCTCACCGGCGTCCCGGACGATCGCGCGGCATTCGCGGTTCAGCACCGGCCGCGAGCCGCGGCCAAAGCCTTGGCGCGCATGGAAGCCGAGGTCGCCGACCAAGCGTTGGTCCAAGCCTATGAGTCGCCGGATCCGACGATCCGAAAGGCCGTCATCTCGGCTGCGCGTCCTTCGCGCTTCGTGGAGCTTCAGCTGCGGGCGGCCGAAGACTCGGTGGCCAGCATCCGAACGATGGCTAGCGGGAGCCTCTTGTCGTCGACCGATCCACGCGCGGCTGCCTACGTAGAACCGCTCGGACGCGTCGGCGATCAATCGGCGCTGCAATGGCTCGCCAACCGGGCGCCGGAACGGTGCCTCGCCATCGCGGAGGACCGTGACCTCAACTTGAGGGCACGAACAGAGGCGCTCGATTGGCTTCGCAGCGCAAGTCCGAATCCCGAACTCCTGTCTCGCCTCCTGACTCTGGCACGCACGCTGCGCGACCAGAACGAGGGGCTCCGAAAACTGGTTTGGCAAGTAGTTGGCGCCGTGAAGCTCGAGGATGAAGCCGAGCGAGCAGAGGCTCTCGCGGCGGTCGAGCCGCAACTTCTCGCTTTCGATTCCACACTGGACGACTTGAACGCGGTTTGGCGGCTCGTGGAGTGGGGCTCGAGCAAGTCCTACGACGCGCTGCGCGCGGCGATCGATCGGCGCTCGAGCGGCGCGACTGAGCACGACCAGGGTTCGCTCGCGAGCCTCGCGCAGGTGCTGATGGGCAAGGAGCTCGCCCCAAGCCAGTTCGAGAAGTGGGCCGCGGTCGCGGTCGCTCCGTCGAGCGAGTGGGGATCTGTCAACTTCAACTCATCGCAGAAGTCGTTCTCCGCGCACCTGCTTTCCGCGTTGGCGAGTTCGCGCCGCGAGTTCCCTCTCGATCAGTGGACCGCCTTCTGGCCGCGCGTGCCGGCTCACCATCAGTTTGCTTATGCATACGAGTTCGCTCGGCAGCTGCAAGACTCAATGAAGAGCAAGACCGCGTTCGAGCTGCCAAGCGATGCTGCGCCGCTGCTTCGGCACTTGCTGGCGAGCAAGTCGAGCGGCGTCGTTCAGACGGCTGTTGATGTGATCACGGCCGTAAAACGGGTCGATTTGCTCGAGGACGCTGTCCGGATGACCGATGCGGCGTCGGCGAGCCTCTGGAACGCCGTCCGGCAGCTCCACGAGCTCGACAGCGCGAGAGCGATCGACGCAGTTCGGCTACGCCTATCGGAGGTTGTCGAGGCACAGCAACTCGACCCGAACGGAGAGCGCGCGCTGGAGATGATCTTCGGACTCCCGACTGCAGAAGGGCTTGCACTCTGGAAAGAACTGTGGGCGCGCGCCTCCGCGGCGGCGCGCGCACCGCTTCTCCGACCCCTTGTGAACCGGGCACAGCACAGTCCAGAAGCCGCGGCCTTGCTCGTCGACCTCTACCCGGACATCGAACGCGTCTCGGGCAACCTGAGCGTTAGCGCGCTACGAGCGTTCGGCAACGCACTGACGGAAGCCTCGCTTCCGATCCTCGAACGCGAACTCCGCAACCCGAACGGTTTCGTGCGCGACGCGGCGCTGGAGGTCGCTGAACGATTTCGCAAGCACCGCGAAGCCGTCGCGGAATTCGAAGCGTGGCGCAAGGTGGTCACCGTCGAGCAGAGCACGGTCGCGGACCTCGCGAAGCTGCTCGAGAGCGACAACCGCGACGTGTTGCTCGGCGCCGTGCGAGCGCTCGGCATCTTGCGCGCGCGCCCGGCGCTGCCGGCGCTCGTGAAGCTGCTCGAACGCAAGGACCCTGAGCTTCAAACGGCGGTCAAGGCCGCGATCGACGCCATCGGCGCGAACTAGCGCCGAGCGCCCGACGCCTCGCGCCTCACTTCACGAGTTCGGGAAACGAGCTCCGAAGCCACGGTGCGAGGCGCTCGGCGAGCCACGCGTGCCCCGCGGCCGTGAGGTGCTTGTCGACGGGGTAGTACGAACCAGCCGGCCGCTCGCCGCCTTCCTTCGCTGGATCGAGCCACGGCACGCCGTGCGACGCGCAGAGCTCGCCGAAGGCCGGAAACGTGCGCCACGAAGTGGTCGGTATGTGCACGAAGGCGAGCGGAGTGTTCGCGGCGCGACAATCCGCGATCATGCGTTCGACGAAGGCGCGGTTCAGCTCCCACCACTCGCCGTGCGGCCAGCGCCTCGCGAGCTGCCACGAAGCCAACTTCGCGGCGGAGAACGCCCACGAATGCTCGTCGAGCCAGCGCCCGACTCCGCGCGGAGTGTCGTCGGCCGTGCGCAACACCAGCTCGCCCGCGTGCAGTCGGTACACCGGCTTGCTCATACCCTCGGTCACTCGAAAGGCGTTGAGCGAACGCTCGAAGTCGGGCGCATAGATCGCGACCAGCACGAGGTCCGGCCGCTCGGGCAGCGCGGCGCGCCGAAGCGTCTCGGCGATCTGGTCCACGCCGAACCCCGGCAGGCCGAAGTTGCGCACACGCCACTCGATCCGATCGGCGGTTTGCGCGGCGAAGGTCTCGTCGAAAGCGACTCCGGCGCCCCACGCGAACGAATCGCCGAGCACCGCCAGCGTTCGCGTTCCGCTGCGCTCGCGCGCGCCGATGCGAAAGCCCTTGTCGTCGGACAGCAACTCGTGCGCGCGGCCTTCGACGACCCACTCGAGCCGCGCGCCGGGCCTCATGCGCCAGCCGAGGTGCGGATCGGTCACGAAGTGCGCGGAGGGTCGCGGCGCGTGCTCGCCGGGATAGGTCCTGGGCTGCGGCGCGGGATAGCCGTTCAGCCGCAGTCCGACTTCCACCGCGGCGAGCATGACGGCGAACGCGAGCGCGAGCAGCACGCACCGGGCGAGACGTCGCGCGCGAAAACGCGCTGGAGCCATCGGAGATTGCGGATCCGCGGAGGACATGAATGCGAAGCAACCACCGTCGTCGCCCGCTGGCGCAAGAGCGTAGCCGCAATCTGGAGGGGGAACCGCGCCGCCGCCCGCGCTACTCGAACAAACGCAGCGCGACGCCCATCGGCGCCGGGCCCTTGTCGTTCTCGCGTTGGTTGAATTGCCACGCGCCGCGGCGCTGCCCCAGCGAAACGAGTTCGAAGCGCACGAAGCGCTTCTCCTTCGGATCCCATTCCGCCTCGCCGAGAAGCTGCGCGACGTAGCCCT
>CALFYL010000315.1 GCA_937952135.1 uncultured Planctomycetia bacterium | reverse complement strand
ACCTCGTCGCGGGCGAGCGCATCTACGGCCAGTTCTGGTCGCGCGACCCCGCCGCGCCGGGCGGCACGAACCTGACGCACGGGATCGAGTTCACGATCCTGCCGTAAGGCCTCGTGCAAGCGCCGCAGCGAGGGTGCACTGGGGCGCCGAGTCGCTCACCTCGCGCCCCTTGTCCGCCGCGAGCCTCGGGGCGTGAAGTTTGGCGGACTCCTGAAACTCTTCGGGGAGCGTCGGACACGAACACCGAGCCCACGGGCCCGCCGATGCGCTTCAGTGGGCCGGTGGCCGAGCGGATCATGTTTCTGGTTTCACTTTCGACGATGTCCACGGCCCAGCCACGCCGCTTCCGCGTGGGTGTTGTTTCGTGGGGGGGGGGGGGCGACGTCGATGACCGCGGAAGCCCAAGCTAGGGAGTCGCTGTGCGCCCAGCTCCGCCGCGGCTGCGCTCGCCTGACGCGCAACTCGCACGACGCAGAGGATCTGGCCGCTGGAATCGTGCTGGAACTCCTCCTCCGCGCCGGGGCGGCTGGCGAGCAAGTTCGGGAATGCGGACGCGGACTGGCGCCGCTGCTCCTCCACCGTGCGCGAGGTCGCTGGGGCAACTTCAGGCGCGATCAACGCACTCGACGAGCGGAAGCCGACGTCGCGCTGGACGACATCCCCGACCGGGGCATCAGCGGGGATCCGCTGACGAGGGCGGAGCGCGGCGAGCTGGCGCGCTCCCTCGCGGCTGTGCTGTGGGAACTGCCGCCGCTTGCTCGGAGCATCCTCCGCCTTCGGTGGTCACTGTCGCTGAGCTACCCAGCCATCGCGCGCAGACTGTCGACCACGGAGCGCATTGTTCGACGCGAGCACGCGAAGACGTTGGCGCTGCTGTGTACGCGCCTGCGGGGGCACGGTCCCGAGGGCGTGTGAACTCGGCGGCAGCGCCGCCTCGAACGCCACATTCCATGAGATTTCTAGAGAACGTCGGCCGCAGCGGAGGGCCTCGCGTGGATACACAGTGGCTGCACCGATGCCTCTGCTGGCCGAACAGGTCGCAGCATGTTTAAGGCGCACCGACTCCGCCATGGTCGCTCCAACGGCTGGTGGCGGAGACAGCGCCCTCGAACCTGACCACTCTCACTTCACTCGCTTCCCAAGAAGCAACTTCCCGAACCGAGAATTCTCATGTTCACATCCCGACTGATCCTTGCGCTGGCTTGCGTCGGCGCTGTCGGCGTCGGCGCTGCGTTCGCGGGCGCGCTGCGATTCTCGCCGGCTCTCCAGGAGATTCCGATGGGAGAGACCGAGATGAAAGGGGGGACGACCAAGATTGGCGAGATCTCTCCTGGCGTCATCAGCGCCGATGGCACCACCAGCGCATCGGGGAGCGTCTGCAACAAGTTGAAGGTGAAGGTCACCGACCTCGACTTCGAGGTCAAGAAGGGTAATACGGCGAACACCAAGCTTGAGCTGAAGAGCAGCACGATCTCCTTCACCAACGGCACAGCTCACTTCGACTATCAGCCCGGCAGTGGGCTCGAGGGCAATCAGTGCGAGGACTACAAGATCACAGGACTGAAGGCCGATGGCAGCGGGGCCAATCTTGTCATCCAAGTCACGCCGTCGACCTCGGCGACGCTCGCCGGCGGCTTGGTCCACTGCAACATCCTTCCCGAGTACAACTTCGATGTGATGTCGGACATGGCGCGCAATGGGATGGCGCGGGTGTTCCACGGTTGCGTGCTGGCTGTTGTGAACAATGCCGACCGGGACTCCGCGATCGTGTCGCTTTCGGGGACCGTGACGCCGCTCCAAACTTCCCAGAGCCTGATTTCGGCGCACCTGCTCGACATGCGCGGGCTCGCAGTCAACGGCGCGACCACGTCGTTGAGCGGCGCGGAATTCACGATCTCCGGGTTCACACCGCTCGCGCCCGAGAAGAGCTTCATCGTTGCGCTGCGATTCTCCGGGCCGCTTGCAGGTGCAGGCCTGCGGGCGCAGTTGCAGGCCTCGTTCGATCAATAGCCCGCTCGCTGAGGCCGATCCGGGGGCGCCCGCGTCTTGGTCTCCCGGTCGCCAACCGCCCAGACTCGCCTCACGCCAGCCGCTCGAACTCCTGCTGCGCGAAGCGGTCGGTCATGCCGGCG
>CALFYL010000314.1 GCA_937952135.1 uncultured Planctomycetia bacterium | reverse complement strand
CAAGCCGCAGAAGGACTACGCCAAGTTCATCGACGAGCACGTGCGGCCGATCTTCCACAGCCTCGGCAAGCAGTGCGCGAAGGAGAAGATCCTCGAGCCGAAGGCGGCCTACGGCTACTGGAAGTGCTTCGCCGAGGGGGATTCGGTGGTGCTCCTGCATCCCAGCGACGAATCGCGCGAGGTCGCGCGCTTCGCCTTCCCGCGCCAGACGGGCAAGCAGAACCTGTGCATCGCCGACTTCTTCCGCAGAGATGGCGAGCTCGATGTCATCGCGCTGCAAGTGGTGACGATCGGCCAGCACTGCAGCGAAGTCGCGCGCGAGTGGTTCGCCGCCGACCGCTACCAGGACTATCTGCACCTGCACGGCCTCTCGGTCGAAGCCGCCGAGGGGCTGGCCGAGTACATCCACAAGCAGATCCGCGCCGAGCTCGGAATCGCCGACCAGGACGCGCGCGACATGAAAGAGCTCTTCAAGCAGGGCTATCGCGGCTCGCGCTTCTCCTTCGGCTACCCCGCCTGTCCGAACCTCGCGGACCAGGAGAAGCTGCTCGATCTGCTCGGCGCACAGAAGCTCGGCCTCACCATGAGCGACGAGCACCAACTGCACCCCGAGCAATCGACGAGCGCGATCGTCTGCCACCACCCGGCGGCGAAGTACTTCACGGTCTGAGGCCGGCGCCGCCCGCGAGCGGGCGGCTGTTTTCGTCGCGGGACGCGGCAGGCGCTAACCTCGTCGGCCGATGTCGAACGAGATGCCTGAAGCGGCTGGGGAAGCGGCGCAGGTCGTGGCCGCGGCGCGCGAGCTGTGGGTCAAGCGACTGATCGATCCTTCGCGCGCGAACACGCTGCTGTTCTTCCGCGACTTGAAGGTCGGCTCGCTCGACCTCGCGGGCCGCGAGGCGGCCGTCACGCGCCTCGTGGAGGGCGGCGATGTGAACGTGGGCCAGCTCGAGCTTCCGAGAAGCGAGCCGAACGAGACGGCGAGCGACGCAGCGACCGAGGCCGCGAGCGGCGCCGCCACCGACGCTGCAGGACGCCCCGCGAGCGCGCGAGCGAAGCTGCGGCACACGCTCCAGACGCTGCGCCAGAAGGCGGTCTCGAACCTCGAGGAGAAGGGCGTCGACACGCTGCACCTCGCGCTCGGCATGGCGGGCTGGCCGGCGCTCGACGGCGGCAAGCCGTACCAGTCGCCGGTGCTCTTGGTTCCGCTGCGCATCGCACCGCGCGGCCAAGCGGGACTCGACCTCGTCCTGCAGCCCGCGGGCGAGCCGAAGATCAACCCCGTGCTGCTGCACGTGTTGTCCCAGGACTATGCGATCGAGCTCGACGACGACGCACTGCTCCGCGCATGCAGCGACGAAGACGAGGACGGCGTGTGGCGCGTCCAGCCATCGCGGCTGTTCGACGCACTGCGCGAGGCCGCCGCGAAATCGATTGCGAGCTTCGCGATCGAGCCGCGGGCGGTGATCGCGAACTTTCACTTCGCGCGGATGGCCATGGTCGAGGACCTCCAGCGCAACGAACCGGCGCTCGGATCGAGCCGCCTCGCGGTCGCGCTCGCGGGCCATGCGCCGACGCGCGCGACCTTCGCCAGCCGAGCGCTCGACTCCCAGCTCGCTCAACTCGACACGCGCGATCCGGACGCGGAGCACTACGTCCTCGACGCCGACCCGACGCAGCAAGCCGCGATCGAAGCCGTCGAACGCGGCGAGGATCTCGTGGTGCAAGGGCCGCCGGGAACCGGCAAGAGCCAGACGATCGCGAACTTGATCGCGCAGAGCGTCGCCGCGGGTCGCAGGGTGCTGTTCGTGGCCGAGAAGCGCGCCGCGCTCGAGGCCGTCATCAAGCGGCTCTCGGATCCGAGCGTGGGCCTCGGCCACCTCGTGCTCGATCTGCACGGCGCCTCCATCTCGCGCAAGGCGGTGATGGCGAAGCTGCGCGAGACGCTCGAGACGGTCAAGAGCTCGCCGAGGCCCGAGGGCGTCGAGCGCGTTCACCGCGAGTTCGAGGCGCGGCGCGACGCGCTGAATGCGCACGCGCAACGGGTCAACCGCCCGCGCGCGCCGCTCGAGCTCTCGGTCGTGCAACTGATCGGGCGCCTGCTCGCGCTGCCGCCGCACGCTCGGTCGAAAGCGCGAGCGCCCGCCGACGCGTTCGCCAAGCTCACGCGCGAGAAGCTGGAGCGCGCCGAGGCCGCCGTTCGCGCGTTCGCAAACCAGCCTCGAGTCCATCTCGGCTCGGACGAGCTGCCTTGGTCGCGCGCACAGATCGCGGACGGCGCGGCCGCGCAGTCCGCGCTCGCGCTGGCGCGTCGAGCCGCGGACGAGCTGTCTCCGGCGCTGGGCGAGCCGCTGGCCCGCGTGGCGGCCGACTGCGAATGCCGCGCGCCCGCGAGCTTGAACGAGATCGAGCACTTGCTCGCCGTTCTGCGCGACGCGGCGACCTTCGGGGCGCGCTACCGGCCGCAGCTCTTCGAGCAGGACCTCGAAGCGTTGTCCGATGCGCTCGAGCCCGCGGCCACGGGCGCCTTCGGGAGACTCAGCGCGTTTCTGTTCGACAGCCGCTTCCGCGCGGCGCGCAAGACGATGCTCGCCGCGCGAACCTCGCCCGTCTCGAGCGACGCGTTGCACCGCGAAGCGATCGAAGCCCTCAAACTCCAACGCCGCTGGCGCGAGCACGCTCCGAGGTCGAACGCGCCGGCGCACTCCGCCGCGGCGTCGAGCTTGGGCGCGGCGTCGACGGCGCTCGCGGGAGCTTGCGAAGCGCTCCGGCGCAGCCTGCCCGGGCTGGCGGGACCCGATCGCCCGCTCGAACAGCTCGGAGAGCAACTCGCCGCGCTCGCGTCGGACAACTTCACGGTGTTCCAGATGCCCGAAGTGCTCGCGGCTCGCGCGGCGCTTCACGACGCGGGCCTCGCGCGCCTCGTCGACGAATGGCGCGTCGAACGCGTCGATCCCGAGAGTTTTCGCGAGCGCTTCGACTTCGTGCTGTTCTCGACGGCGCTCGAGCATGCGCTCGCGAACGAGCCGAAGCTCGCGTCGTTCCGCGGCCGCGAACACGAACAACTCGTCGAGGAGTTCCGCCAGCTCGATCGCGAACGCATCCGGCTCGCCGCCGCGCGCGTGCGGCGCGTCCACGCCGAGCGGGTGATCGCGACGATGAACGCGCACCCCGAGCAAGCCGACCTCGTGAAGCGCGAGGTCGCGAAGAAGGCCCGCCATCGGCCGCTTCGGCAACTGTTCGAGGAGGCTCCCGACGTGCTCACGTGCCTCGCGCCGTGCTGGGTCGCGAGTCCGCTCTCCGTGAGCCAGCTCCTCGCCGCGCGGCCGGCGCACTTCGACCTCGTCGTGTTCGACGAAGCGAGCCAGGTGCTGCCCGAGGAAGCCGTGCCCGCGCTCTACCGAGCGAAGCAAGTCGTCGCGGCCGGCGACCGGCACCAGCTTCCGCCGACGACGTTCTTCGCGACGGCGATCGAGCAAGGCGACGTCGAACAGGCCGAACAAGAGAGCGCGTCGAGTCCTGCGCGGCTCGCGCGCGACGCGACGGGCGGTTTCGAGAGCTTGCTCGACAACCTCGGCAGCTTCGTGACGAGCCGCATGCTCGAGTGGCACTACCGCAGCCACGACGAACGGCTGATCACATTCAGCAACGTCGAGGTGTACGACAAGCGACTCATCACGTTTCCCAGCGCGCGGCGCACGGAGGCGATCCGCCATGTGCTCGTCGAGAGCGAGGCGTCGCTCTCAGGGCAGGAGGACAGCTCGCAGGCGGAGGTCGAAAAGGTCGTCGAACTCGTGCTCGAGCACGCGCGCACGCGGCCGGGCGAATCGCTGGGCGTGATCACGATGGGGATTCAGCACGCGGCCCGCGTGCAGGCCGCGCTCGACCGCGCGGTCGCGCAGGCGGCGCAGGAGAGTCCGGAGCTGGCCGAGTTCTTCGCGCTCGAGCGCGACGACCGCTTCTTCGTGAAGAACCTCGAGACCGTGCAGGGCGACGAGCGCGATGCGATCGTGCTCTCGATCGGCTACGGCCGCTCGCCGTCGGGATCGCTGCCGCTGAATCGCTTCGGGCCGCTTCTGCAACAGGCCGGCTACAGGAGGCTCAACGTCGCCATCACCCGCGCGCGCAAGCGCATGTGCGTCGTGAGTTCGTTCCGCGCCGACGAGATCGATTCGGTTCGCTCGTCGTCGCGCGGCCTCGCGATGCTCAAGGCGTACATGAACTTCGCGTCGAACGGCGGCGAGCGGCTTGCGTCCACCGAAGCGGCCGCGCCGGCGCCGTCGAATTCGTTCGAGGCGGACGTGCGCGCGGCGCTCGAGGCGCGCGGGCTCGAGCTGCGCGCGCAGTTCGGCGCCTTGCGGCTGCGCATCGATCTCGTCGCGATGCATCCCGAACGCCCCGGCGAGCCGGTGCTCGCGATCGAATGCGACGGCGAGGCCTACCACTCCAGCGCCACCGCGCGCGACCGCGACCGCCTGCGGCAGGCGCAGCTCGAGCGCTTGGGCTGGAGCTTCCATCGCGTCTGGTCGAGCGACTGGTTTCGCGACCGCGACGCCGAGATCGAGCGCGCGTGCGCGGCGTTCGAGCGCGCGGTGCAACGCGCGAACGGGCAAAGCGAGCCGGCGCCGGATGCCGTGGTCGCCGATCTCGCGCCCGTTGTGCCCGCGTCCGCTGCGCCCGCGCCGCCGAGCGAGCCGGCGCGACGCCCGCCGCGCCCTAAGGTGCCCGCGTACAAGACGATCGAGCGCTACACGGACGCCGAGCTGCTCGCGATCGTCGCCTGGGTCGCCGCCGACGGCGTGCTGCGAACCGACGACGAGTTCATCCGTCTCGCCGCCGCGGAACTCCCGTTCGAGCGTTTGGGCTCGAAGATCCGCGAACGCCTCGCCGCGACCGTCGAGAGCTGGCGCGCGTCCGCCACTTAGCGAGGTCGCTCGCCGGCTTTAGATTCGTGGCGGCCGCTGGAGACGCGGCGCCGACCATGCACGAGCAACGCGAGTCCCTGCGCATCGTTCCGGCCCTCGGAGTTGCGGCCGTTTGTGTCGCGCTCGCACTGGCCGACACGTTCGCGACGCTCGCGCTTGGATGGGTGTGCCCGGCGTCGCTCTCGGTCGCCGTCGCCGTCCTGCTCGGCGCCCTCGCCGCGTACAGCGTGCGCTCACTCGGCGCAGCCGCAGCCGTGCTCGCCGCCGTCGGAACGCTGGCGTTCTTCGGGGGTCTCTACCTGTGGCCGATGACGCCGCGAAAGCTGTTCTTCCGCGACATGCAACGCGTCGAACTCGGCATGTCGCGCAGCGAAGTTCGCGCGATCGCAACTCGCTGGCGTAGCGGCATGCCCGCGGGACTGTCGTTCGGTCTCCTCGACGAACCGCCGCCCCACTTCGACGTCTTCCACCACGGGCAAGGCGGCCAAATGCTCAGCTCCGATCACTGCCGCGTGCGTTACGAGGGCGATGCGGTCGCAGAGGTCGAGTTCCTGTTCGACTAGCGCGGGGACGGAGCGCTCGTTCGAGCACGTTTTTCGGCGATTTCTTGGAACGCGCCCGCGTCGTTGGAGATCGCGGAGAACGCGCTCGAACTCGTCATGCTCGGCCCGCGTTCGGACTCGGCCCGTCGAGCTAAACTCTGGGCTCGGCGACACGCTCCATGGCGGGCCATCGAAGCGCGCCCGGGTCTCCCCCAGACCGGGCGCGCGTCTTCGCCGCCAGGCCCGGCGTCCACGGAGCTCCTCCAGCTTGACCCCCACCGAAGACATGAAGCCTCTCTCCATGAAGTCCGCGCTCGTCGCGGCGCTGCTTTGCGCTCCGGCCTCGGCCCAGCTCGTAGTCGGCAACGACCAGAGCGGCACAGCCACCATCTACGAAATCGACGTCGCTAGCGGCGTCGCGACACCGATCTACTCGAGCAGCACGAGCGACGCCAAGCCGTGGGGCATGGCGTACGACGCGAGCACCAACACGTTGTATTGGAACAACGGCGGCACGCTGTTCTCGTCGCCGATGGGCAACCCGCTCACGCCGACCAACCTGGGCTCGCTCACGTTCAACGGCGGCTCGGTCAACTACGTCGCGCTGAGCTTCAGCAACGGCAAGCTCTACGGCACGCGCAACATCGCGACGGAAGCGGTCTACGAGATCGATCCGGTCACGCTCGATGCCGTGCAGCTCTACGTGTACCCGTCGGGTTTCGATTTCGGCGGATTGGAACACGATGCTTCCAACGGCCTGCTCTACGGCCTCAGCGACGCGGCCCCCAGCCCGCAGGTCCGCGGTCTCTACCAGATCGACACCGTGGCGCAGTCGACGACCTTCATCGCGGGCTACCCGGCAGGTGAGACCGACATCGACGCCCTCGCCGTCGCCAATGGCACGGCGTACTTCGTGAGCGACGGTCCGAATACGACCCAGGCCAACTTCTACGTGATCGACGTCGCCACCGGAACGCAGACCGGAACGATCCCGTCGCCCTTCACCGGAAGCGGCACGTTCGCGGCCGCAACCTGGGTCGGCGGCGGCGGCGGCGGCCAGCCGGCCGTGTACTGCACCGCGGGCACGACGACGAACAATTGCGTGCCGTCGATCGGCGCGAGCAACCAGCCGAGCGTCAGCGCGGCGAACCCGTGCACGATCTCGATCGCGAACGTCGAAGGCCAGAAGTCGGGGCTGATTTTCTACAGCATCACCGGCGCGCAGGCGACGCCGTGGTCGGCGACGAGCACGAGCTTCCTGTGCGTGAAGAGCCCGACGCAGCGCTCGGCCCCGCAGAACTCCGGCGGAACCGCCGCGGCCTGCGACGGCTCGATGACGCTCGACTGGAACGCGTTCCAGGCCGCGAACCCCGGCGCGCTCGGCAACCCGTGGGCGATCGGCGACAAGGCTTATGTGCAGGGCTGGTTCCGCGACCCGCCGGCCTCGAAGACCACCAACCTCTCGGACGCGGTCGAACTGACCTACGTCCCCTGACGTCAGCGATGTACCGAGCCGAAGCAAATTCTCCTCGCTGACCGCCTCGACGTCGGCAACGCCGTTGCGTTGTTCGGTTAGCGGGGAGAATTTGCTCTGGCTCGGTACATCGCGCTATTTGCATCGGGCCGGCGAAGGGCGGCTCAGGCGTCGAGCGCTCGGCGCACCATCTGGAGCAGCGCGGCCCGCGAGAAGGGCTTGGCGAGGAACTGCACGCCGCCGGGGGCGCTGTCGCCGAAGTCGCGGCCCGCGACGTCGGCGCTGTAGCCGCTGGTGAACACCACCGGCAGGTCGCGCCGTTCCGCGAGCAGGTGCTGGGCGAGCTCGCGGCCGGTCATGCCGTCGGGCATCACGAAGTCGGTGAGCAGCACGTCGACCCGCTCGCCGTGCTCGCGCCACAGCTTCAGCGCTTCCATGCCGGAACCCGCTTCGATGACGTGGTAGCCCGCCGTCTCCAGCGTGAGGCGCATCAGCGACGCAACCCCGACGTCGTCCTCGACCAGCAGCACCGTCTCGCCGCCGCCGGAGCGCTCGACGTTCTGCGCGGAGCGCGCCGCGGGAAGCGGCGGAGGCACGCTGTCGTCGACCGCGGGCAGGAACACCTCGAAGGTGGAGCCCTTGCCGACCTCGCTCAGCACCGCGCAGGCGCCGCCGTGCTGCCGCGCGATGCCATACACCATCGCGAGGCCGAGCCCAGAGCCCTTGCCGATGTCCTTGGTCGTGAAGAACGGCTCGAAGATCTTCTCGCGCAGCTCGGGCGCCACGCCGACGCCTGTGTCGCTCACGCTCAGGCGTACGAAACGCGAGGGAGGCGACGCGTCCGGCGCGACATCCGTCGACAGTCCGCGGGCGGCGAGTTCCCGTAGGCCGACGGAATCGACGGCGATTTCGAGCCGCCCGCCCGTCGGCATCGCATCGCGCGCGTTCACCGCCAGGTTCAGCAGCACCTGTTCGAGCATGCCCTGGTCCGCTCGCACCGTGGCCTGCGGCGCGTCGCGGCGCACCACGATGCGCACGTCCTCGCCCATCAGCCGCTCGAGCATCTGCACCATCTGGTTCACGGCTTCACCGACGTCGAGCAGGCGCATCTGCATCACCTGCTTGCGGCTGAAGGTGAGGAGCTGGCGCGTCAGCGTCGCCGCGCGGCTGGAAGCCTGCGCAATCGCGTGGATCGAGTCGACGATCTCCGGCGTGACGAGCCCGCGCGCCTCGAGCAGCCCGATGTGGCCGTTGATCACCGTGAGCAGATTGTTGAAGTCGTGCGCGATCCCGCCCGAGAGCTGCCCCACGGCCTCCATCTTCTGCGCCTGCCGGAACTGCTCCTCGAGCAGTCGCTGGCTGCTCACGTCGTGCACGACGCCGACGAAGTGCGTGAGCTTGCCGCTCGCTTCGACCACCGGCGTGAGCGCGAACTGATTCCAGAAGCGCTCGCCGCTCTTGCGGACGCTCGCCACGATGGCCGCGTAGCTGCGCGCCTCGTCGAGGGCCGCTTCCAGCCCCCCCACCGCTTCGGGGTCGGAACCCGGACCGTGCAGGAACGTGCAGGGTTTCCCCAGCAATTCGAGCTCGTCGTAGCCCGTGATGGCCTGGAGCGCGGCGTTGACGTAGACGATGCGCCGCTCGCTGTCGGCGAGGAACACGCCCTGCGAAATGGACTCCAGCGCCTTCTCGCTGAGGCGCCGCGCGCTCTCGCTCTGGCGCAGCGCCTGCAGTCGCCGCGTCAACTGGTCGCGGTGGTGCGCGTTCTCGATCACCGACGCGAGCTCGTGCAAGTAGCCGCTGCGCTTCACGACGTAGTCCGTGGCGCCCAGGCGCAGCGCCTGCACCGCGGTCCCTTCGTCGCCCTGGCCCGTGACGATCACCACAGGCAAGAGCGGCGCGCCGTCGCCGTCGCGGATCTTGCGCAGCACCTCGAGCGCGTTGAGCCCGCTCAGGCGGTAGTCGAGGAGCAGCACGTCGTACAAGCCGTTCGAGTTCAGGCTCTCGAGCGCCTCCTCGCCGGTCTCGACGGCTTCGACGCGAATGTGCGGTGCGTGGCGCTCGAGGTGGCGCCGCGTGAGGTCGATGTCCATCGGGCCGTGCTCGGCGTACAGCACACGGATCGGCCGGCGGCGCACGGACTGGCTCGCTGCATAGGCGACCGCCGACTCGAGGATCGCCGGCAGCTCGCGCAGGTAGTCGTCGCGCTTGACGAGGTAGTCGTCGGCGCCGGCCTTCAGCGCGGCGACCGCGCTGCGTTCGTCGCCCGAGCCCGTGAGCACGACGACCGCGAGCGACAGGTTGCGGGCGCGGACGGAGGTGAGCAGATCGAAGCCGGAGCCGTCGGTCAGTTGCAGGTCCGCGAGGAGCGCGTCGAAGGGGCCGCTCGCTTCGAGCGCGCGCCAGGCCTCGGCGAGGTTCGCCGCGCTCTCCACACGAAAACCCGCGCGCTCGAGCGCCAACCGTGTCAGGTCGGCGTCGACCGAGTTGTCTTCGACGTGCAGGACGTGCATGGCGGTCACTCCAGGTTGCGGTTGATCACGGTCCAGTACACGTCGATGTGCTCCGCCACTTCCACGAACTTGTCGAAGTCGACCGGCTTGACGATGTAGGAGTTCGCGCCGAGCTCGTAGGCCGCGCGCACGTCGGCGCTCTCGGCGGAGGTCGTGAGCACGACCACGGGCAGGCTCCGGAACCGCGAATGCGCTTTGATCTGGCGCAGCACTTCGAGCCCGTCGATGCGCGGCAGCTTGAGGTCGAGCAACACGAGCGCCGGCGGCGCCGCGCCGGCCTCCCATCGCGCGAGGCACTCGAGAGCCTCTTCGCCGTCTCGTGCGACCTCGATGCTGTTGACGAGCCGCCGGCGCTTGAAGGCGCGCAGGGCGAGATCGACGTCCATCGGGTTGTCTTCGACCAGCAGGATGTTCTGCGGAATGTTCATGGTTGGAGCGGGAGCTCGAGGTGAAAGACGGCGCCGCAGCCCGGAGAGCTCTGGGCCCACACACGCCCGCCGAGTCGTTCCATCGCTTTGCGCACGATCGCCAGTCCGATGCCGGTGCCCGGATAGTCCTCGGCGCGGTGCAGCCGCTGGAAGATGTCGAAGATGCGCTCGACGAACTTCATGTCGAAGCCGACCCCGTTGTCGCGGACCCAGATCTCGCAGCGCCCGTCTCGAACGCGCGCGCCGATCTCGACCTGCGGGCGTTCGGTCGCGCGCGTGAACTTGAAGGCGTTCTCGATCAGGTTGCGCAGCGCCTGGCCGAGCCCGGCCGCGTCGACGTGCAGCTCGATCGTGGGCGCTTCGAGCCGCAGCTCGAGCTTGCGCTGGTCGATCTCGCTCTGGTACGGCAGGAGCAGCGACTTCAGCATCGAGCGCAACTCGATGCGCTGCGGCTGCAGCTTGCGGCGCTCGAGTTGCGAGTAGGCGAGCAGATCGTCGATGAGCTGCCCCATGTGCACGCTCGCCTGGCGCACGGAACGCAGGAAGCGCTGGCCCTCTTCGTCGAGCTTCTCCGCATAGTCCTCGAGCAGCAGCCGGCTGTAGCCGTCGATTCCGCGCAGCGGCGCCTTGAGGTCGTGCGACACCGAGTACGTAAACGCCTCGAGCTCGCGGTTCTTCGCCTCCAGCTCGGCTGTGCGAAGCGCGACGCGCGACTCGAGCTGTGTGTTGAGCTCGCGCACTTCCTGCTCGGCCCTGCGGCGCACCGAGATGTCGATGCCGACTCCAGCGAGGCAAGGCTCGCCGCTCACCGGCACCCGGATCCCCGTGAAGTAGTACGGAGTGAGCGCGCCGTCCTTGGCGCGGATGCTCGCCTCGAGTTCCGCGCCGCCGTCGGCGAAAACGGCCGCGATGCGCTCGGCGAGCCGGGTGTGGTCGTCGGGATCGATGACGTCGGCCGGCGTGAGGCGCGCGATCTCGGCGCCGCTGTAGCCCGAGACGGTCTCGAAGTTCCGATTCCAGCGCCGGAAGCGCTGGTCGCGCCCGTAGAGGTAGAAAACACCCGGCAGCGAATCGATCAGCGCGTCCGAGAACTGCTTCTCCGCGCGCAGGGTGCGCTCCGCGTCGCGCCGCGCGAGGTCCTCGCCGCGCAGCCTGCTGGCGGTGTGCCACACGAGCGTCACGAAGATCGCCACGTTCGTCGTCGCGAAGATCGCGAGGCCGGTCTCGAGCCCGTACCAGCCCGCGCGCTCGCCGAGCAGGCGCAGATAGCCGACGATCACCGGCATCAGCAGCGAGGTCGGGAGCAGCCGCCGTACGAGCACGCCGCCGGCGGTGTCGCCATTCCAAAGCGCCATGAAGCCGCCGTCGGGGCGCGCGAAGAAGATCCCCACGCCGAGCACGCCGAACAGCACCGCCGTCTGCGCGGCGACGAGGAAGAACACGCTCGTCAGATCGCCGCCGTACAGGTAGCGCGCACCGCACAGCAATCCGACGAAGACGACGAATCCAGCCATCCACTGCGCGACCGGCAAGAGCTGACGCCGAGCCGTCAAGGTGAGCGCGACGCCCGCAAGCGTGAACGCCGCCGCGGTGAGGAACGCCATCTGTCCGGGGCCGGACGGCGGCGTGAAGCCGAGCATGTCGAAGTCCGTCCGCAGGCCGAGCGCGTAGTAGGCGACGCGACGCACGCCGATCAGGGTCACGACGACGCCGAGCGCCATCGCGACGGTGCGCCAACGGTCGGCGCGGGCGTGGTCGCCGCCATGGCTTCGGTGCACGGCGCGCGTGGCGCAGAGCAGCGAGGCCCCGGCGAGAACGAACGCGATCGCGGTGATCGGAACGATGGGCGTCCACACGCTGCGGAGCCGCACGAGCGCCGTGCTGCCGGTCGCCCAGCCGAGGAGCACGACGAACCCGACGACGACCGTGAAGACGCCGCACGCAGCGGCGAGCTTCAACGAGCGGGCGAACGGAGTGACGTCGAGCATGAAAGCAACGGCGCGCGGCGCGTCACCCACGGGAAGTGGCTGCCGCGCCAAACCCATCATGCCTCTGACTTCGACGGCTCGGAAGCTGCGCGGCGGGGGTTCTCGCCCGCTTGCGGACCCTCGCGAGAGAGTTCGAAGGACGGCTCGACTGCGCGCGAATCGCCGCGACGAGTGCGGCGCCATGCGCGGGGGAAGTTCGCCGCGCCGCTCGCGCCGGTGCGGCGAATCCGCGCGAACGGAGGCGCCGCCTCCGATCGAAGCTGGAGCGCGCTATTTCGCGGGTTCGGCGGCCGGCGGCGCTTCCTCGGGCGCCGGCGCGGGTTCGGCCTTCGGCGCGCCGAGGGAGAAGCCCGCGCGGTCGTGGAACGCGCTGCCCGGCTTGGTGAGTGCGTACACCCAGCCTTGGTAGTTCGCGAAGCTGTAGAGGAACGCGACGACGATCACGAACTTGATCGCGCCCGGCCACGGGCTTTGTTTGTCGCCGTACGGATCGGCGGCCGGCGTCGCGCCCGCGGGAAGCTCGGCGACTTGCGTGAGCGACTTGCCGAAGGACACGTTCATCTTCACGCGTCCGTTCACCGCCCAGCCGTTCGCGTCGAGGATCGGGCCGAGGTTGCGCTGGCGCAGCTTGAGCCACGCGATCAACATCGACGGCGTCGAGATCACGAGCAGGATGCCGAGCAGCGCGAGGCACAGCATCCAGAACGGCAGCGTGAAGAGTCCCGACACGTAGCCGATCACCGTCGTCAGCAGCGCGCCGATGCCCGCGATGGCGACGCTGATCGCCGCGACCGTGCCCACGTCCATTTTCTTCGGCGCGGGCGCGGCCTTGTCGACGTTCGCCGTGGCGCTCGCCGCGACGCCGAGCTTCGCGTCGGCGGCCGCTTCCTTCTCCGCCGCGCGCTTGGCGACCATCTCCTCGATCATCCGAACGAGCTTCTTGTACGGCGCCCAGAAGGCCTGTCGGACGCTGATCGGATTCTCGATCACCTTCGTGACCGTGGCGTCCCAGTCGCGCCCCTTGCGGTCGTAGAAGATCCCGTTGCGCCCCACCATCAGGTAGTCCGAGTCGCCGTCGGTGAACGCCGCCGCGATGGTCAGCTTCTCGCCCGGCCGCGTGCAATCGCAGTACGCGAGGTAGGTCTTGGCCATGCCCGCGAGCGCCGCGTGCTTGCCCGCATCGTCGACGCGCACGCACAGATCGGCCGAGCGCGCGTCGAGGTAGAGCTTCCCGGCTTGGAAGGTCGCGAGCCGCTGCGGGTTGTAGAAGTCTTCGAAGTTGACGAAGTTCTGGAGCAGCTTGTAGAGGTCGCGGTGGTAGCGCACGAGCCGCTCGACGTCGGTGATCGACTTCACTTCGCCTTCGAGCGCCTTGTCCTTCGCCAGCAGGCTCTCGACCGCCGCCCGGCCGCCGCCGGAGAGGACGGCGCGCACGCGCTCGACGCCGAGCTTCTCGACGGCGCCGCCGGCCTTCGTCGCCGTCCACGCACCGTAAGGCGCGAGCTTCGCGCTCACCGTGCGCCACTCGTCGAGCGTGAGGGCGGTTTTGCCCTTGCCGAGCAGCGGTTCGATCGCCGCGCTGCGCAGCGTCGCCACCGCATCGACCCACGCGGGATTGACGCCGTCGACCAGCGGAAGCGGCTTGCCCGCCTCCGCGCTGGCGAGCGGAAATCCGGCGATTTCCTGCATGGAAATCGTCATGTCCCGGGCGGCGATGGCGAGGTACTCCGCCTCGTTGCGGTGCACCGCCGCGACCGCGCGCGTGTCGAAGGCCGCGAGCCGGCAGCGCGCGAAGTAGTCGTCGACCTTGGCGCTCACGGCGCTCCACGCGGCGTGCGCGGCGGCGGTGGCGTCGCCGAGCGGCAGGATCGCCGCATCGGACATCGGCTTGCTGGACCACTCGACGAAGGCTGCGCACGCGGCGTAGAACTCCGCGAGCTTCGCGCCGTCGACACCGGGCTTGCCGCTGCGATCGACCACGGCGCCGCAGCATGCGAGCACATCCTCGAGCACCTGTTTCGTCGCCGCGTCGTCGGCCGAGTCCACCGTCACGACTCCGTCGCCGTTGAACTTCGTCGCCGCGAAAATCGCCGCCGTGTCCGTGACGTCGGCGAGCGAAACCGCGCTTGCGTCGCCCTTGCCGAGCCCCGCGAGCACCTGGCGCGCCGACGCGAGCAGCTCCTTGCCCGGCCCGGTCTCCTTGATCGCCGCGAGCGGCAGCGGGTCCGCGCCGTTCTTGATCGCCGCGAGGTCCTTGAGCCGCTCGTCGGCCCACTTGACCGCCGCGATCACCTCCGGAGCGCGCACGCGACCGTCGCCGTCGGCGTCGATCAAAGCGAGCGTGCGCTCGTCGAACTCGATCCCTTTCACAGGGCACGCGAGCGCGGCCCACAGCTTCTGGTCGAGTTCGGCGAGCGAGCGCAGGTCGTCGGCGCTGGTCAAGCGCGCTTGATCGAATCCGCCGGCGCGGGAGAACTGCCAACGATGGTTCGTTTTCGAAGTCATGGTTCGGGACGGGCGAGTGGGGACAGGGGGGGTCGAGAGTCTACGGTCCGCTCTTTCGACCCGGGCATCCGGGCGCGGCGCCTGGCGTGACGACTCGCGCGGCGAAGCTCGCTGTTTCCCGCGCCATCTTCGCGCCATCTTCGCGACAGCGGCGCACGTGCGGAGAAGTGGCCGGGGGAGCTCCGGTCCACACTGTCTCCGGAGCTCCCCCGACCTGATCGCGCTTGCGAAGGCACGACCGTTGGCGACGGGCGAACGGGAAGATCGCCCGAGCTGCGCATCGCGCGCGCCCCGGGAAGCGGAACGGCGCAGACCGCGGCTGGCGCCAACAGGGCTGAACACGACGTTTCGGAAGCCGCCCACCCCGAAAAAGATGAAGCGCTTCAGCGCGGAGCGCTCGCGACAACGGCGGCGACGCCGCTCCACGGCACCGACTGCTGCTCTCCGCTGGCGAGGTTTTTCAGCGCGACAACTTCCTCGCCCAGTTCTTTCGCCCCGAGAATCGCGGCGAAACCCGCGCCGAGGTTCGCGGCGTACTGAAGCTGCTTGCCGAGCGCGGGCGTCTCGGGGAAGACCTCGACTCGCAGACCGCCTTCGCGCAGCTTCGTCGCCACGCGCAACGCGTCGCGCGCGCCGACGTCCGCGAAGCGGCACAGCACGACCTGCGGCCCCACCGCGAGGGCGGGGAACATTCCGCGCTCCTCCATCACGAGCAGGATGCGCTCGAGGCCGAGCGAGAAGCCGACCGCGGGCACCTGCTTGTTCAGGAACATCCCGATCAAGTTGTCGTAGCGTCCGCCTCCGCCGAGCGAGCCGGCGAGGTCGGGAACGGTGATCTCGAAGATCGGGCCGGTGTAGTACGACAGGCCGCGCGCGAGCGTCGGGTCGAACACGACGTGGGCCGCGGCGGGTCCGGAGGAGACGAGCTCGAGCAAGGCGAGCAGCGCTCGCGCCGCCTTGGCGCCCGCGGAGTCCGAATCCGAGGCGGCGCGCGCGGCGAGGTAGCCGTCGGCGCGCGCGGCCTCGAGGCCGTCGAGCAACGCCGTGATCGCTTCGTCGGCCAGCCCGCGCGCGAGCAACTCCTTGCGCACGCCGTCGACGCCGATCTTGTCGAGCTTGTCGAGCGCGATGAGCGCCGTGGACTCCGACTCGGGCGCGATCCCGGCCTCGAGCACCAGCGCGCGCAGCAGCTCGCGGTGGTTGAGGTGGATCGTGAAGTCCGCGAAGCCGAGTTCCTCGAGCACCTTCGCGACCGCGCCGCACACCTCCGCATCGGCGATCGGCGCCGTCGTCCCGGTGATGTCGACGTCGCACTGATAGAACTCGCGAAAACGCCCCTTCGCGGGCCGGTCGGCGCGCCACACGGGCTGGATCTGGTAGCGCTTGTAGAACGCCGGCAAGTCGCGGTAGTTCGCGACGACGCGCGCGAGCGGAACGGTCAAGTCGTAGCGCAGTCCCTCGTCGGCCAGCTCGAGCTCCGTCGGCGCGCCCTTCTCGAGCGCGCGCGCGAGCCGTTCGCGGCGGTGCAGCAGGCGGTAGAGCAGTTGATCGCCTTCGGGGCCGTACTTGCCGAGCAAAGTCGAGAGGTTCTCGATCGTCGGCGTCTCGAGGGGAGTGAATCCGAAGGACTCGTAGACGCGCTGCACGACGCCCACGACGTGCCGGCGGCGCGCGACATCGGGGGCGAGGAAGTCCCGCATGCCGCTGGGCGGCTTGGTGCTGATCTGGCTCACGCCTGCTAGCGTACGAGGGGCGCACACTCGAGAGGAGAGCCATGCTTCCGACTGCTGCATTGATCGTGCTCGCCGCCCTCGGGCAGTCCGCGGCGCCCACGGCGACGGCCAAGGAACTCGACGCCAAGGTCCAGCGCGTGTTCGCACTCGACGCGCGCAAGGCCGACGAGCTCGCCGAGCAGCAGAAGCTCTTCGCGGAGCTCGCGACCGTCGAGCTGGACGCGGCGCAAGAGAAGAGCTGGCGCGCCAAGCTCGCGAAGCTCGCCGCCGGCGCCGGTCCGCAGCTCGAAAAGGACTCGGGAAAGCACTGGTTCTGGCCCGAGGACAAGAAGGGCACGAAGGGCCGCGGCCTGTACATCGTCGGAGGCGCGACGAAGAAGCCGAAAGGGCTCTTGATCGGCATGCACGGCGGCGGCGCGGGCTCGGGCGACGCGTGGACCTCCCACAGTGCGCTCGACTCGGCCGCGCGCGAGCTCGACTTGCTCGCGCTGTACCCCGAAGTGCTCGAGAAGACCGAGCGCGGCTGGACGGATTCGGGCAGCGAAGAATTCGTCGTCGATCTCATCGAAGCGGCGGTGCGCACGTGGAAGCTCGAGCGCGACCGCGTGTACCTCGCGGGGCATTCGATGGGCGGCTACGGGTCGTGGGTGATCGGCGCGCGGCACGCCGACGCGCTCGCGGGACTCGCACCCTCGGCGGGCGCGCCGACGCCGATCCTCGGAGCGGACGGCGTCGCGACCGACATCGACTGGGGCGTGATCCCGAACCTTCGCAACCTCGCCATCCGCATCTACCAGAGCGACGACGACCGCAACGTTCCGCCCGACGCGAACCGCCTCGCGGTGAAGAAGCTCGAGGAGGCTCGCGCGCGCTTCGGCGGCTTCGACTTCGAGTACTGGGAAGTCCCGCGGCGCGGCCACGATCTGCCGCCCGGCGGAATGAAGGCGCTGCTCGAGAAGCTCGAGGACAAGCGCCGCAACGCGCGGCCCGCGAAGGTCGTGTGGCAGCCGGTGCTCGAGTGGAAGCGGCACTTCTACTGGCTGTGGTGGGACGCGCCGCGCAAAGGCGCGCTCGTCGAAGCGGAGCTCGACGCGGCCCAAAACAAGGTGCGCGTGAGCTGCGACGCCGACGCGACGGGGCTGAGCGTGTTGCTCGACGACGCGCTGCTCGATCTCGACAAGGAGCTCGCGGTCGAGCTCAACGGCGCCGAGGTGTTTCGTGGGGTTTTGACGCGCAACCTGGGCGTTTTGGCGCGAACGGCTTTGCGCAACGATCCGGCGCTGACCTTCAGCGCGCGCGTCGTGCTGCGCGAGTGAGCGCCTGAGAATCTGTGCGCGCGAGCTCGCTCAGTACCCGTAGGGGCTGCTGCTGGTGCGCTGCGCCTGCTCGTAGGCGGAGATCGCGACGGCGGCGACAGCCGGAAGCGCGACGAGCACCGCGCGGACGAGCAGCGTCTTCTTGCTCCCCCACGCCTTCGCACGGCCCTCGCCGATCAGCGCGGACGCCGCAGGCGCAACCATAAGCAGCAGAGCAGCCGCTTTGGGCAGTTCCGCCAAGTGCACGCCCACGGCGCACAGCACCGCCACGTGAACAACGACCACGGCGCTCGCGCCGCGCGAATAGTCCACGTTGCGTCGGATGAACGCGACGACGATCGCCGCGCCGAGCAGGGCGGCGAGAACGGCCGCGTAGCTCGCATAACTCGCAGTTCCCGAGAGTGCGTTAGCGAGCGCCAACGCCGTGGCGACGATCCAAAGCAGGAACGGCGACGTCGTGCCGCTGTTTCTTTCGGCGGTTCGCTCGGCGCCGAGGAACGACAGCGCCGATGCCAGCGCGACCGCGCCGAACAGCTCCACCTGTTCCGAGCCGCTCATGCGGCCGACAACGCGCCGCAACACGTAAGAGGTCGCTAGACAGGCGGCGCCGGCCACGATCAACGCGCTGAAGCCTTTGAAGCGCTCGCGGCCGCCGATCAACATGCCGGCCACGGCCGCGACGGCGCCTGCCCAAAACAGAGCGTCGTTGGACGCGGCCGGCGGAAACTTGGGCGGCGCCGGCAGCGCGAAGAAATGCCCCACGAGGTAGGCGACGCCGAGAACGAACGCTCCGCCCCCCGCGAGCGGCTTGCCGGCTCGCACGAGCGCGCCGACGAGCAGCCCGACGCCCGCGAGAGCCGCGGGGACGAGCATCACGAGCAGGACGAACAGCGCGGGTCTCGTGACGGGATCCATGGCGCCGTGAGGGTAGCAACCTTCGCGCGGCGTCTGGCCGTGCTTTACTCCGGCGCTCGGGATGGCGACATTCTCCAGCGTGCACGACAGTTCGGACCATTTGGCGCTCGTGATGGGCGGCGGCGGCGCGCGCTCGGCCTACCAAGTCGGAGTGCTGCGCAGCATCGCGCGCCGGCACCCGCGCCTCGCCACGCCGATCCTCACCGGCGTGTCCGCGGGTGCGATCAACACGGCCTACCTCGCGAGCGACCAGGGCGAGTTCGCGCAGAAGCTCGAGCGCATGCGCGAGCACTGGCTCTCGCTCACCACCGACCGCGTGTTCCGCAGCGACTCGGCTTCGCTGCTGCGCATCGCGAGCCGCTGGGGCCTGCGCCTGATCAGCGGCGGCAAGCACCTCACGCCGCAGCCGCGCGGCATGGTCGACACCACTCCGCTGCGCGAATTCTTGAACGAGACGCTGCAATGCGCGGACGGCGCGCTGCCCGGCATCGCGGAGAACCTGCGCCGGCGCGCGCTGCACGCCGTGGCCGTCACGACGACCGACTACGCCACCGGGCGCTCGGTGACGCACGTGCAGTCGAACGGCGCGCCGATGTGGACGCGGCCGCACCGCATCAGCATCGAGGCGCCGCTCACGATCGACCACGTGATGGCCTCGGCGGCGCTGCCGCTGTTCTTCCCGGCCGTCAAAGTCGGCGAGAGCTGGCACGGCGACGGCGGCGTCGGGCTCACCGCGCCGCTCTCGCCCGCGCTGCACCTCGGCGCGGAACGCATCCTCGCGATCTCGACGCGCTACGAACGCACGACCGTCGACGCGAGCCTCCCCGCCACCAACGGCTACCCGCCGCCGGCGCAGGTGGTCGGCTTGATGTTCAACGCGGTGTTCCTCGACCTGCTCGACCAGGACGCGATGAACCTCGACCGCATCAACCGGCTCATCGACTCGGCGCCGATGGAGCAGCGCATGGGCTTGCGACCGGTGCGCCTGATGCTGCTGCGCCCCTCGCGCAACCTCTCGACGCTCGCCGGCCAGTTCGAGCCGCGCCTCCCGCAGCCGTTCAAGTTCCTCATGCGCGGCACCGGCACGAAGGACACCAAGAGCCCCGAGTCGCTCTCGATGGTCATGTTCGAGCCGCACTACATCCGCAGCGTGATCGAGCTCGGCGAAGAAGACGGCGACCGCCGCGCCGAGGAGATCGACGCCTTCCTGGTCGGCGAGCACCGCCCCGGGATGATGGTCACGGGTTTCTGGCGCGTTTGAGCCGCGCCGCGGGCGTTCAGACGGTCAGCTCGCGCGTCGTGTCCATGTGATCGGCGAGGGTGACGCGCTCGGGGACGCGGCGGCGCGTGGGCTGGAAGATCTGCTTGACGTTCTTCAGGCCCAGGAGGAAGTCGTCGAGCATGCCGTAGCCCGACACGACGGCGTGCTGGTACCACAGGAACGAGAGCTGCGTGACCTCGAAGACGCGGTTGCGCGGCAGCTTGATGAGCTGGCGCACGAGCGGGATGCCGCCGGGCACATACACAGCGACGTTGAACAGCTTCTGGAGATTGACGACCTCGTGGACGTCGTCGCGGATGATGTTCGAGTCGTGCTGGATCGAGGGTCCGATGTCCTTCGACTCGTCGAGACGGTGGAGCTCGTAGTCCTGCTGCCCGAGCGCGGTCGAGCGGAACGAGCGGTAGATGAGCACGGTGCAGCCCTGCGGCTTGATCTTCTTGTTGACGCGCACGGTCTCGAACATGTCGTCGAGCGTCTCCGCGGGCGAGCCCATGATGTTGTTCGTGCGGAACGAGAGCTTGTGCTTGCGCAGCAGCGGCGGGATGCCGAACACCACGTCGTCGGTGTAGCCCTTCTTGTAGATCTTGAGCCGCACGTCCTCGGAGCCCGACTCGAGTCCGAACTGCACGCTCACGCAGCCGGCGCGCTTGAGCGCGATGATGTCGTCCTCGTCGAGGTAGTTGATGTTGATGTTGCAGGCGAACGGCAGGCCCACGCGCTTGGGCCACTTCTCCGCGAACTCCTGCAGCCAGCCCGAGTACATGTTCAGCGCCGCATCGCCGAAGTTCACCATCCGGAACCCGGGGTAGCGCGCGAGGATGTCGTTCATCTCCTCGCACAGGTAGTCGACCGACTTGGTGCGGTTGAACTTCTCGCCCTTCTTCCCGCTGACCCAGTCCTTCTTCATCGTGCCGACCGAGCAGTACGTGCACGAGTTCTGGCAGCCGCGGCTGGCGTGGACCTGCATCACGCGCTTGGAGCGCAGGAACGGGTACTTGTAGAACAGGTCGACGTCGGGGAAGGGCAGCTCGTCGAGGTCCTGGATCACCGGCCGGATCGGGTTCTGGATCGGCGTGCCGTCCGAGCCGAGGAACGCGACGTTCGGGATGAAGTCGATCGGCCGGCTGGCCTCCCACGCTTCGATCAGCTCGAGCATCGCGTACTCGGCCTCGCCCTTGGTCGTCGCGTCGATCACATCGGCGTGCGAGAGCGGCTCGAGGTCGTGGCTCGGGTGCGGCCCGCCCATCACGACCTTGAGGTGCTTGAGCTCCTTCTTCCAGCGGCGGATGTACGGATAGGGCCACTCGTGCTGGCCCGTCGTGGCGTAGATGCCGATCACGTCCGGTTTGAAGTCCAGGACCGCGCGGTAGTAGTCCTTCTCCTCGCTCGTGATGAAGGCGTCGCACACGTGGCCGTGCTTCTTCAGCAGGCTGGAGAGCACCTTGACGCCCTCGAACTCGTGGCAGGTGGTCAGGACGAACGCGACTCGGGCCATGGTGAAGGTCTCGGGGTAAGCGGCGCGCCCAGCGGGTCTGGGCGCGTGGGGCGACGCGCGCGGAGCGTGGCACTAGCATACGGCCCGACGCGCGCGGCGACGGCGACACGATGGACAAACGAACACCTCGAGGCGCCGCGGCGAAGGTCCACGTGATGGTGCTGACCGGCGCGGGCATCTCGGCCGACTCCGGCGTGCGGACCTTTCGAGACACGGGCGGGCTCTGGGAGGGCCACCGACCCGAGGACGTGGCGACGCCCGAAGCCTGGCGCCGCGACCGCGCACGGGTGTGGCGTTTCTATCAGCAGCGGCGCGCGCAACTGGCGACCGTCGCCCCCAATGCCGCGCACTTTGCGCTCGTCGAGCTCGAGCGCGGGCTGAAAGCCGCGGGGATGGGTTTCACGCTCGTGACACAGAACGTCGACGACCTGCACGAGCGCGCGGGTTCGTCGCCGATCCACATGCACGGCGAGTTGCGCGTCCTTCGCTGCGAACAGTGCGAGCACCGGCTGCACGATCTCGTCCGCGTCGACCCCGAGCGCTTGCTGCCCTGCGAGGCCTGCGGTCACGCCGCGCTGCGTCCCGACATCGTCTGGTTCGGCGAAATCCCCTACCACCTCGACGCGATCGAGCTGTCGCTCCTCGAGTGCACGCACTTCCTCGCCCTCGGCACCAGCGGCCAGGTCTGGCCCGCCGCCGGTTACTTGCAGGCCGCGCGCCAACTCGGCGCCGCCACCTGGGTGCAGAGCCTCGACGCGCCCGACAACTTGTCCGCCTTCGACCATTTTCGCCCGGGCCGCGCGGCGACCGCCGTGCCGGCGCTCGTCCACGAGCTCGCGTCGCAGCTGGAGATCTGAGCGCTGCGGCGCGGGGCCGCGTCGCTACGCGGCGCCGCGGGCGATGGCGGCCCGCTCGAGCAATCGCTGGGCGATTCGATCCAACGGCGCGACCTCGCAGGCCGCGCCCAGCTCGATGGCCACCCTCGGCATGCCGAACACGACGCAGCTCGACTCGTCCTGCGCGATCGTCCACGCGCCGGCGTCGCGCATCGCCTTCAGGCCCTTGGCGCCGTCCGCTCCCATGCCCGTCATCAACACGCCGATGGCGTTGGCGCCGGCGACCGACGCGACCGAGTCGAACAGCACGTCGACCGAGGGCCTGTGCCGGCCCACCCTGGGTCCATCGACGATGCTGACCACGCGCCGCGCGCCGGAAGCGCGCACCTGCATGTGAAAATTGCCTGGGGCGAGCAGCGCTCTCCCGGGAAGCACGGCGTCGCCGTCCTGCGCCTCTTTGACCTCGATCGAGCAGATCGAGTTCAGGCGCGCGGCGAACGAGCGCGTGAACTGTCCGGGCATGTGCTGAACGATGACCACGCCGGGCGACTCGGCTGGGAGCGCGGACAAGACGCGCTCCAAAGCCTGTGTTCCGCCCGTGGAGCTGCCCAGGGCGACCAGCTTGTTGGTGGTGCGCGCGAGCACGGCGCGCGGCGGGGCGTCGAGCTTGGTCGCTTCGACCCGCGGCGCGACCTTCGCCCGCGCGGCCGTGCGCACGGCGCGGACGAGCTCCTCGGCCACGCTTCCGCCGCTGTGCGCTTCCCGGCCTTTGAACAGCACTTCCACGGCCCCGGCGCGAAGCGCGTCGATCGCGACCGGCCCACTCGCGGGCGTCAGCGACGACACGATGACCACGGGCATTGGATGCGCCGCCATCAGCTTCTGCAGAAACGAGATGCCGTCCATGCGCGGCATCTCGAGATCCAGGGTCAGCACGTCCGGCTCGTGCTCCACGATCAGGTCGCGCGCCACGTACGGGTCGGGCGCGCAACCGACGACCTCGATGTCCGGCGCAGCCTCGAGATGACTTCGGAAGACCTGTCGCACCGTCGCCGAGTCATCGACGATCAGAACGCGAATGGGACCGGGCCTGCTCATCAGGGCGCGTTGTGGAGCTCCAGCACGACCTCGCCGGCGTGGCCGTCGACGTCGAACGCCACGCTGTGGCGCTCGACGTTGGGCGTATCCACCTCAGCGTCGAGCAGGCGAGGCGACTCGAGCATGACCGAGCGGCCGTCCGGCGAGAGCTCGGAGAGCAACCGGCCGGCGAGCACGTTGACGAACTCGAGCAGCACGTCCCGGGTGAGATCGCCGTCCGCCGAGCCGCCGTCGAAGCCGAGCAACTCGTCGCACATCATGTCCGAGAATCCCTGCGTGCACCGGATCGTGATGCTGCCCTTGCTCCAGCCTTGGAACTTCAACTGGGCGCGCCAGAGCACGTCCTCGGGCGGCGTCAGCCTGCTTTCGGCGAACATGAAGGCGTGGCGTTCGAGGGTTTCGATCGTCAAACGCTCGAGAGTTTCTTGGATGTCGCTCATGGGGTGCGAGGGGCCAGGAGATCGGCGAGCACCGCTTTGATGCTCTCGGGAGTGAAGGGCTTGGCAAGGACGGAATCGGCGCCCAAGGAACGCAACTGCGATCGGCGCTCTTCGGTGCTTTCCGAGGAAATCACCAGGATCGGCAGCCCCGCCAGCGGCGGATGCGCGCGCACGCGCCGGACCAGTTCGACTCCGTCCATGGCCGGCATGTGGATGTCCGTCAGCAGCGCGTCGAATCGCCCGACGCCGAGTGCGGCGAGCGCTTCGATGCCATTGGCTGCTTCCACGACTCCGTCGGTGTCGTAGCCAGCCATCTGCAGTGTCCTCCGGATCTGGATCCGGACGGTCCGCGAATCGTCGACCACCAAAAATCGCTGGGACACTTCAGATCTCCTCTTCGTTGTCGTTCGTTCTCACGAAGACTCGACCGGAGCCGATCTCCAGAGACAGGGTTCGTGGCTCGGCGCCGCCGATGCGCTCGGCCGCAATGAGCAATCCGTTCTTCCACAGGAGCTTTCGAAGCATGGCCACGTTGCGCTCTCCGATGCGCATGGAGTCCGCCGCGTTCTTGAGGGGATTGGCCCCGCCGGCGATGCGGAGCTGAAGATCCCCCAGCGCGCTCCCGCGATCGGCGAGCGCTTGCAGCAACGCCGCGACTCCGGTGTCGACGTACTTGGCGTCGCTGTGGGCGTCGCCGCTGTGGCCCTGCTTGGCAGATGGCAGCAGACAGTGGATCAAACCGCCGTGACGCAGCCGCGCGTCCCACGCGGTGACGCCGATACACGAACCCAGCGAGTAGGTGATCAATACGTCCTCCGCGGCCGCGCTGACCACGACGGACGAGATCGAGACTACACGCAAGATCCTGCGATCGTTCGATTGAGTGTGCACCGTGGCGCCTAGCCGATCTTCCGGAAGACCGAGGAACCGACCCGGGCGAAGTCGGTCCGCCCGCTCGGCAGGCTCTCGGACTTGCCAACGAACAGCGTCCCGGACGGCGCGAGCAGACGGTGGCATTCGTCGATGACGCCGTGGCGCACGGGATCGTCGAAATAGAACATCACGTTGCGGCAGAAGATGGCCTCGAGCGGGCCGTGCATCGGAAATGGCGGCTGTGACAGGTTGAGTCGAGAGAACACGACGAGTTCGGCGATCTCGGGCGTGGCGCGATGCACGACGGCGCCGCTGTCGGCTTCGCGCACGAAATAGCGTCGCAGCAAAGGATCCGGGATTCCGTCGACCTTGCTCGCTGAATAGACGCCCTGGCGGGCAGCTTCGAGCACACGCGTGGAGATGTCCGTCGCCAGCAGCTTCGTGTCGACGCTCGCGCCGAGCTCGCGCTCGACCTCGCGCAGCGTCATCGCGATCGTGTAGGGCTCTTCGCCGCTCGAGGACGCGGCGCACCAGTAGCGAATGCGCTTGCGCCCGCTCTTGACGGCCGCGCGGTGGATGCCCGCGAGCACTCCAAAGTGCTCCGCCTCCCGGAAGAAGCTGGTGACATTGGTCGAGATCACGTCGAGCAGCGCAACCACCTCGTTGCGCAGCTCACGCTCGAGAAACTCGAGATACTCCGTCTCGTCGCCCAACCCGAGCGCGCGAATCCGCTTCCCAAGGCGGGAGGCGACCATGGACTCCTTGCCTTCACGGATGCGGATCCCGGCCTCGTCGTAGACCAGGCTGCAGATGCGCTCGAAAACCGTTGCGTTCATCGGTGCCGGAGTTCGCGGATGGCGTGCTTGTCGGGGGCGGGCAAAAGCAAGAGCGCAACCCCCGCTCGAGCCAACGCTCGAACGGGGGTTGCGCTCCGCGGCTCAGAAGTCCTGAACTTCCGAAGCGTCCAGCGGGATCACCTTCGCGGCCCCTTTGCGGGCTGCCGACGCCGGCTTGCGCAGCGCGGAGCTCGCCGGTTTGGCGCTCAGCGGCGCCGAGACGGGCTTGGCCTTGGCTTGCGGCAAGGCCGGGTTCGGCTCGCTCGAAGCGGGACGGCGCGCGGCCGGACGACTCGTTTCCGCGACGCGTTCCTCATCCGTCGACCGCAGCTTGAACTGGCCGATCAGCGTGGCGAGGCGCTCGACCTGCGTGTCGAGCTCGGAGGCAGCCGCTGAAGACTCTTCGCTGTTGGCTGCGTTCTCCTGGGTCACGCGGTTCATCTGGTCCACGGCCGTCGTGATCTGGCCGATGCCGTCAGCCTGCTCCTTGGATGCGGCCGCGATCTCGCCCACGAGGCTGCGCACCTTCGTCGTCGACTCGTTGATCTCGTCGAGAGCCGCGCGGACGTTGCCGTTGATGCTCACCCCGTTGGAGGCGTTCTTGCTGGACTCCTCGATGAGGCGCGAGGTCGTCTTCGCGGCTTCCGCGCTCCGCATCGCCAAGGCGCGCACCTCCTCGGCGACCACGGCGAACCCGCGGCCCGCGTCTCCGGCGCGCGCAGCCTCCACCGCTGCGTTCAGCGCCAGCATGTTGGTCTGGAAGGAGATCTCGTCGATCGTCTTGACGATCTTCGCGGTCTCCGCGCTCGACGCCGCGATCGCGTCGATGGCCTTCTGCATCTCCTGCATGATCGTGCGACCGCGCTCCGCCGCGTCGGCAGCCGTGGACGACACCGAATTCGCTTGCGTGGCGTTGTCCGCGTTCTGGGAGGTCATGGCGGAGAGCTGCTCGAGCGAAGCCGAGATCTCCTCGATCGACGCGGCCTGCGTGCTGGCGCCCTGGGCGACGCTCTGACTGCCTTCGGCGATCTGGCGGCTCGAGCCCGCGACCTGGGTGCTGGTGCTGGCGACCGCCGACAGCGCGGTTTCGAGCGACGTGAGCGCGGAGTTCAGGTTCGCCATGGTTGCGGCCTGCTCGCCCGTGTACACGCCGGTCATCCGCACCGTGAGATCCTGGCGGGCGACGTCTTCGAGCGTCGCGCCCATCTCGGATACGAAGCTCTGCGTCTCGAGCGCCTTCTTCTTCTGCGCCGTGATGTCGGAGGCGAACTTGACCACCTTGAACGGACGGCCGCTGGCGTCGGAGATCGGGTTGTACGTGGCCTGGATCCAGACTTCCCGGCCTGCGTTGCCGATCCGCTTGAACTCGCCGGCCTGGTACTTTCCGGCGGCCAGCTCATCCCAGAAGCGGCGGTACTCCGCGCTTTCTCGGTAGCTCTGCTCGACGAACATCGCGTGGTGCTTGCCCTGGATCTCGTCGAGGCGGTAGCCCAGCGTGTCGAGGAAGTTCTGGTTCGCCGTGCGGATCCTGCCGTCGAGCTCGAACTCGATGATCGCCTGGGACTTCGAGATCGCCGCGATCTGGCCGCGGAAATCGGCGTTGAGATTCTCCTGGGCGCGGAGCTGCGTGACGTCCTTCCACTCCAGCGTGTTGCCGATGTACCGGCCGTTCGCGTCGCGCAGCGCGCTGACGATCAGCGAGAACGTCAGCCCGGCGATGGTGATGTCGGTCTTGTAGGGCAAGCGGCCGGGCTCGGACAGCAGGCGCCGCTGGTGCGACGGGTCCTTGTGGAACTGGTCGACGTTGGCGCCGACGATCTTGTTCGGGTCGAAGTTCGGCCAGACGGACCGGAACGCCGCTTCGTGCTGCTTGAGAAGCGTCAGCGTCGAGCGGTTGACGTACGTCACCGTGAAGTCGCGGTCGATCATCATGATCGCCGCTTCCGCCTCGTCGACCACGGAGCGCAGACGCACAGCCTCGTTGCGAGTGACCACCTGGGCCGTGATCTCCGAAGCGAACTTGATCACCCGGACGGTCTTGCCGGACGCGTCGAGGATCGGGTTGTAGGAGGCGTGGATCCAGACCTCGCGGCCGCCCTTGCCGAGGCGCATGAACTCACCCGCTTCGTACTCGCCGCGGCCGAGCTTGCGCCAGAACGCGGAGTACTCCGCGCTGGCGCGATGCTCCGCCGACACGAACATGCTGTGGTGGCGGCCGACGATCTCGTCGCGCGTGTACCCCAACGCCGCCAGGAAGTTGTCATTGGCGGCGAGGATCGTGCCATCGGGGTCGAATTCGATGGTCGCCGAAACGCGGTCGAGCGCAGACAGAATCGCTTGGGAGTATTCGACTCGCGAAGCGCGCTTTGCGGCGGGGGACGTGTTCTTTTTAGTGGGAGTGGACATGGGTGAAACGAAAGGCGGTAGTTCGCTTGGGACGGGAAGTGCTGCGAGCGTCGGGCGCGCAGTTTCGGACGGTGTGGAAGGAAGCGTGAAGGGACGAGTGGCTAAGCAACTCGGGTGTCGGAAACGTCGAGTGCGAACTCGACATTGAGGAGCAACTTGACGCCGCCCTTGGACTTGGCGATGGCGAGCAAGTAGCGCGCGTCGATCCCGCGGCCCAGCGGCGGAGGAGGGGAGAGCTCGTTGCCCTTGATGTCGAGCACCTCGCAGACGCCGTCCACGAGGATGCCCATGTGATGGATGGAGTCGTCGACCGTGACGTCGAGGACGATGATGCAGCTTTCGGCGCCGGGCTCGAACGCCGCCATGCCGAACTTGGTGCGCAGATCGACGATCGGGATGATGCGGCCTCGCAGGTTGATCACGCCGCACAGGTGGGCCGGGGCGCGCGGCACCGGCGTCACCTCCATGAGTCCGATGATCTCGCGAACGCGCAGGATCTGAATGCCGTACTCCTCCGCGCCGAGACGGAACGTGAGGTATTTGCCAGCGAGTTCGGCGCCAGCGGTCGAGGCGGTGGTGTCGAGAGTGGTCATGGGCATGGGATCAACGGTCGAAGTGGGTTCAATTGGGTAGGGTTGCGAGATCGGCTAGCCCGGCGACATCTAGAATCAGGCCTACGGTTCCGTCGGGCATCACTGCGCCGCCGGAGAGACCTTTGACCTGTCGCACCGTCGCTCCGAGTGGTTTGATGACGATCTGTTGTTGACCGATGAGCTCGTCGACCAGAATCGCGAAGTTGCCGGCGGAGCTCTCGACGACGACCGCCGAAGTCTCCTCGAGCGGGGTCGCCGTCTCGGCGCGGCCGAGCAACTCGGCGAGACGCCGCAGCGGGACGTGCGAGTTGCCGACGCGCAGGAGCTGGCCGCGTTCCAGCACGCTGGCGACGTCTTCCGCGCGCGGGCGGAACATCCGCAGGATCGACAGGGTCGGCACGACATAGCGCTCTTCGCCGGAGCGCACGACCATGCCGTCGATGATCGCCAGCGTGAGCGGCAGCCGGATCCTGAACGTCGTGCCTTGACCGCAGCGCGATTCGATCTCGACGCGACCCCGCAACGCCTCCACGTTGCGTCGCACGACGTCCAGTCCGACGCCGCGGCCCGAGACGTCCGTGACCTCCTGCGCCGTCGAGAAGCCTGGCGCGAAGATGAAGTCGAACACCTCCGAGTCGCTCAAGTGCGAGCCGTCGCCCTCGAGAATTCCGCGGCTCAGCGCCTTGGCCAGGATGGCGTCGCGATCCAGCCCGCGACCGTCGTCACTGAGCACGATGTGGATGCAGCCGCCTTCATGGAACGCGCTGAGTTCCACGCGCCCCGCGCGCGGCTTGCCCGCTCGCTCGCGCTGCGTCGCGTCGCTCTCGATCCCGTGATCGATCGCGTTGCGGATCATGTGGATCAGCGGATCGCCGATCGTGTCGACCACCGACTTGTCGAGTTCGGTGTCCTCGCCGCGCATCACGAAGTCGATGCTCTTGCCGAGCTTCTTCGAGACGTCGCGCGCCAGGCGCGCCATGCGGCGGAACGTCGCGCGGATCGGGACCATGCGCAGCGACATCGAGATCTGCTGCAGCTCTCGGGTGATCTTCTCGAGCTGGCCGAGCATGCTCGGCAAGCGCGTCTTGCCCGCCAGCTCGAGCTCCGGCGACTGGCTGACCATCGACTGCGCAATGACGAGCTCTCCGATCAAGTCGATCAGCGAGTCGAGGCGGGCCGAGTCGACCTTGACGGAAGTGGAGCCGGTCGGCGCCCTGGACGATGCAACCTCGTGCTCGCCGGCCTCCACGGATTCGGCGGCGCCCTTCGATTCGCTGCGGCTCGTCACGCCCTCGAGGGCGCGATTCGGCGCGTCGAGTACGGCTGTCAGCACGGCCACGTACTGGGGCGGCGCATGGAGCATCCCCTTGGTCGCCAACGCCTCTTCGAAGCCGTTCAGGCAAGCCTTCAGCAGGTCGGCGGAACGAAAGGCGGCCTCCACCACGGGCGGCGAGAGCGCTATGGCGTTGCTGCGCAGCTTGTCGAGCAGGGCCTCGGCTTCGTGCGCGGCGCGCATGACGAAGCGCAAGTTGAGGAAGCCGGACATTCCCTTGATCGTGTGGAAGGCCCGGAAGATCGCGTTGAGCGACTCTTCCTTCGACCCGTCGGCGCCGCTCTCGAGATTGAGGAGTTGCGCATCGACTTGCTCGAGGTGCTCGCGCGCTTCGGCCAGGAACTCGAGCCCCAGATCGGCGTCGACCTGAGAGAGGTCGTCGGGCGGCGGCGCCGCCACGACTTGCGCGACGGGCGCCGCTCGGGCCGCGGTCGGCGCGCCGACGTTCGCTGCGGGCAGGCTCGCCGCGGTCGGCGTCGAGGTCGACGAGGGTTGCGCGCTGCCGGGGTGCCGCAGCGCGGTCAGCCGGGTGCGGAGAAAGCGCACCGTGCCGGCGATCTGCTCCGCGGTTGCGGCGGGGTCGGCGTTCGCGAGCCGGTCCTCGGCTCGATGGCAGTGCTCGGCGACGTCGTTCAGTCCGAGCAGACTCGCGTCGCCCTTGATCGAGTGCAGCAAGCGCTTGATCCCAGCCAGCGCGTCGGCGCTGCCGGAGTGTTCGTACTCGAGCGCTTGGTCGTCGAGTTCGTCGAGCGAGTCGAGTCGGTCCTCGACGAACACGCGAACCGCCTGGAGATCGCGCGGCGGCTGGTCGGCGTCCGAGCGCCGTGCGACGGCCGCGAGATCCGGCGCGACCCGCTCCAGCGCTTCCGAGAGCCGTGCGTGCGCGCTCGCCTCGCCGGGCGAAAGCAAGAGGACTTGAAGCGCCTCGAGCACGGCGTCCAAGCCCAAGTCGCTCTCGCCCGCCCAGCCCTTGCGGAGCTCGACGAGTTCGGTGCAGCGAGAGGCGAGTTCTCCTAGATGCGCGACGACGTCGACACGCGCCGAGAGCCAGGTGCTCGCCAGGTCCTGGAGAGCGAGTTGAGCATCCGGATGTGAGGGCATCGAAGGGGACGTCGAAAGGCGCGGCTTGGTGGGGTCGGTGGGGAGGGCGCGCTCGAGGCTGGGGCGCCCAAGCGTTGGCTCGCCCTTCGTCGGACCCTCCGCCGTGCCGCCGAGATGCGAGGATCCACGCTTCGCGCCGAGTGGTTTCACGCATTGGGGACGCGCGGCACGACGTCGATATCCCGCGTGGCTCGCGGCTGGGTGCACAAGCCGCCGCCGCGAAGACTCAAGCCCGCCATGGCTCAACAGTGAAAGACCGAGGCGTCTCCAGCGATGGCATGCGGTACGTAGTTCCACGTACGCAGTGCGCGCGGAACACGGCACCTCGAGACCCATTCGGCGCGGCGGTCGCGGCGGTCGCGGGCGAAGCCGATTCGTCCTCGCGGACCTTGACGCCTCTGGAATTCTCGTTATCGGTACTGCGTCGAGGTCGATTAGAGTCTTCCGCCGTCCACCCGGCCTGCCGCCCCTCGACTGTGCACCTCAGGAACGCGGGACGGCCGAATGTGGGTGGGCGTCCTCTCAGACGGGTCAGGCCCACGCAGAGGTTCGGGCATGCCCGACCGAGCCCTGCGAACCCGCGCGTCAGTTGTCCCCGCTCGCGCAGCACGAACTTCGTTGAGCCATTTGAGGTCTGATGTGCGTGTCGTCCCGCTCCACGCCGCCGGATTGGGCGATTTCCTTCGTGGCGCGCACGCCGCGAACGGCGACGTGCTCGCGCTGTTCTCGTGCGCAACACGGCGCGATCGCGCGAACTTCGTCGGCTTGAGAGAGATCGCGGAGGCCCTCGCGTGCCCAGCGTGCGTGGACGGCCTGCCCCCCCACCACCTCACCTGCCGCGGCAACGAGTCGAAGGTGCTCGTGCGGCGCAGCGGCGTTCTGTGCGCCGAGTTCGACGAGCAAGGCGAGTTCCGCGGAGTGTCCGTGTGGCCGCCCCAAGAGGGCGAATCCAACCCCGACTCACAGGGCGAGCGGGAGGACTGGGCCGAGCATCTACTCGAACTGTTCATCGGCGAACCGCGAGAGGAGACCTTCCTGCAGGGTGCGGTGCACCTGATGCGCGGACTCCTCGAATGCCGCTACGGAGCGCTTGGCATCGTCCACAACGGCGTCCTCGTCCACTTCGTGACGTCAGGCGTGGGCGCCGAGGTCGAGGAGCAGATCGGCCGAAGCCCCGAAGGTCGTGGATTGCTGGGGTTGGTGCTCGAGACCGGAGAGGCACTCCGTGTGGACGATCTCCGCTCGCATCCGCTCGCGCGAGGATTTCCGACGGGGCACCCTCCCATGCGCACGCTGCTCATTGTTCCGATCGGTCGGCGCGCGCAGATGTTCGGTCGCCTGTACTTCTGCGATCGATTCGACGGCGCAGCGTTCGACGACCGAGACGAGCGCCGGACCGTGGCATTGGCGGGGCTGACAGCACGCTTGTTGGAACTGCGGCGCAGCGAGCAATCCGCCGCTGGGCTCGACCGGCGACTGAGGGAACTCGAACGAGTGGAGAGTTCGGCCAGGCTCGCCACGGAGCTGACGCACGACTTCGCCAACGTGCTGAGCGCCGTGAGCGGATACTGCACGCTGCTGCAGGGCGAACGCGAGGTGGCGGCGAGGAGGGAGTACGTCGAGGGCATACAAGCGGCTGTCCAGCGTGCGAACGACGTGGTTCGCCACCTGCTTCGGTTGGCGCGCAGCGCCCCCGCAGCCAGCGCGCAGTCGGAGTTCGGAGCGGTCGCGGCCTCGCTCGAGCCGCTGCTGCGTGCGGCGCTCGGATCGAGCGTGCGACTGACGATCGAAGTCGATCCGCCCAAGATCCTGCTGAACGCCGACGCTTCCGAGTTGGAAATGGCGTTGCTCAACCTCGCGATCAACAGCAAGGCCGCGATGCCGCATGGAGGGCGGTTGACGATCCGCGCCGGTGTCCGGACCCGTGAACAGGACCACAGGGATTGGGCCTTCGTCGAGGTCGAGGACAACGGCGTGGGGTTCGGCGACGAGGCCCTCGCGCGCGGCTCTTCACCGCATTCCGCGCGTCGCTCTCAGCTCCCGGGGCACGG
>CALFYL010000313.1 GCA_937952135.1 uncultured Planctomycetia bacterium | reverse complement strand
CCGGCGCGCGTGCGGTTGATCAGCATCGCGTGGTGCGAGTCGACCTGCCGGATCACCTCGTCGGTGAGGATGTTCGGCTTGAGCTGGTCGTCCATCTGCACGCCCGCCGCGGCGAGGATCAGCCGCCCCGCTTCGCGCACTTGGGCTTGGTCGGCGCCGTGCACCTCGAGCGTGCCGTAGGAGCGCTCGGTGACGAGTTCGCCGGGTTTGACGGCGCACTTCTTCAGCGCCACGTCCATCAGGCGGTTGATCACGATGCCCGGCCGCGCTTCGAGCCAGAACGCGCTCTCGCCGACGACCGGGAAATAGCCGTCCGAATTCGCCGCGATGGTCGCGGCGAACTGCGGCTGCATCGCGTCGATGACGAGCGCGCCGCGCAGCTCGAGGGCGCTGGTGTGCCGGGCCGGCATGGGAGCGTGGGCTCAACGCCCGGAGCCGCGCGGCCCCGAGCGACGATGCGTCACTTCTTCTTCGACTCGTCCGGCGCCGGCGGGAGGAACTCTTCGAGGTCCAGGGCCGGGCGCGGGATCACGTGCACACCGACGAGTTCGCCGACGCGCCGCGCGCCGGCCGCGCCCGCTTCGACGGCGGCCTTCACCGCGCCGACCTCGCCGCGCACCATCACCGTCACGAGCGCGCCGCCCGACTTCTCGTAGCGGCCGAGCAGCGTGACCTTCGCGGCCTTGCACATCGCGTCCGCAGCTTCGATCGCGCCGACGAGCCCTTTGGTCTCGATCATGCCCAGCGCGGTGAGACTTTCACTTGCCATGTTTTCTCTCGACTACTTGTGGAACCGGTTGTCTGTGGTTGAAAACGGTCGCTGCGTCACGCGTGGCACGCGCCGGTCGCGACGTTGTGGTGTTGGCAGCCCTTGCACGGGCCGAGCGGACAGCCGGCGCCGGCGTGGCTCATCATGCTCTGGATCTCGCCGGGGCTCAGCGCGCCGCCGGCGAAGTGCGGGCTCGAGGAGCTCGCAGAGCGCGGCGCCGAGCCGGCGCCCGTCGTCGTCGCGATCGTCGTCGCGATCGTCGGCGCGCTCGTCGTCGGCATCGACGCCGCGCGCGGCGCCGCCTGCCCGGCGGGCGACTTCGCCGCGGCCTGCACCTTCTGCGTCGAGAACGTCGGCGCCGGCGTGCTCGCGGCCGCGCCTGAAATCGGACTCGCCGTCGCGCTCGCACTCGCGCGCGGCGGCATCAGCGACGCGTTGCCTTGCCAGTTGCTGGCCGCAGGCGCCGCGAAGGCGCTCGAACTCGCTCCCGACCCGCCGCCGCCGAGCGCCGGGTCTCCCGGCAGGAGCGAGCCGCGCGGCGCCGCTTCTCCGCCCATGCGCGCGGCGCGCTCGTGGTCGCGGAGCTGCACCGTCTCCCAGTCGGCCCGCGGATACGCGACGCGCTTGATGTTGACCAGGTGCTTCGCGCTGATGTTGTCGGAGGTGATGTTGCCGGCCTGCGGACCGCAGCCGAGGCTCACCGAGGGCACGAGGTTCGTGCTGTAGCCGACCGCACCCTGCGACGACGGCCCGTTGACGACGATGCGGTTCGCGGGCTTCTCGAGGAACCACGCCTCGAGCACCTGCTCGTCGCGCGCCCACACCGCGCACGTGTGTCCGAGTCCGTCGGAATGCAGCGTCTCCATCGACACCGCGCAGCCCTCGCGCCAGCCGTCGACGACGTGCACCGAGAGCACCGGCGCGAGGATTTCGATCGAGAGCGGGAACTTCGGCCCGACGCCGCCCTGGTAGGCGAGCAGCAGGGTCGTTTCGCGCGCCACCTTGAAGCCGGCCCATTCGGCGAGCTTCCACGGGTCCTGCCCGACCACGTCGGGGTTCATGTGCCCGCCCCGGTTGCACAGGGCCGCGAGCTTGCGCGTCTCCTCTTCGCTGCACAGGTGCGCGCCCGCGCGCCGGATCTCGGCGAGGAACTGCGCCTCGATCGGCTTGTCGAGCACGAGCGCTTGCTCGGAGCAGCAGAACGTGCCGTTGTCGAAGCTCTGGCTCTGCACGATCGTGCGCGCCGCGAGCGCGATGTCGGCCGAGCGATCGACGTAGCACGGCACGTTGCCGGGACCGACACCGTACGCGGGCTTGCCCGACGAGTACGCCGCGCGCACGAGGCCCGTGCCGCCGGTCGCGAGAATCACCGCGACGTTCTTGTGCTTCATCAGCGCGCCCGTCGACTCGATCGTCGGGTTCGTCAGCGACAGCAGGAGATCCGGCGGTCCGCCCGCGCGCTCGATCGCGCGCCGCATCACCTCGACGGTCTCGCCGATGCAGCGCCGCGCGCGCGGGTGCGGGCTGATCACGATCGCGTTCTTGCCCTTGAGCGCGATGAGCGACTTGAAGATCGCCGTCGAGGTCGGGTTCGTGGTCGGAACGATGCCCGCCACGACGCCCACCGCCGTCGCGACTTCGACCAGGCCCTTGCGCGGGTCGCGCGAGATCACGCCGACGGTCTTCTCGTCCTTGATCGAGGCCCACGTGCCCTCGGACGCGAAGAGGTTCTTGAGGATCTTGTAGTGGACGCGGCCGATGCCGGTCTCCTCGACCGCGAGCTTCGCGAGGTCGTAAGCCGAACGCGCCGCCGCGTCGCTCGCCGCCTTGCAGAGCGCGTCGATCTTGGCCTGCGAATAGCCGTGGATCGCCTCGCACGCCGCGTGGGCGCGCGCGACGAAGTCGCGCACCTCCTGGAGGGCGCGCAGGTCGGGATCGAACTGTTGCACGTGGGCTCCCCGCGGGAACGCCGGCGCGGCCGGTGGTGGCCGTCCTCGCGCGCGAGCTTCAGCTCATGCGGAGAACGCCGGCCGAGGGCGTTTCAGTCCGGGTTGGCGTTGTAGCCGCCGCGCTTGACCTGCTTGAGGTCGGGCAACAGCTTCCAGAGCTGCTCGTGCGGACGCGGGATCACGTGCACGGTGACGAGCTCGCCCACGCGGCGCGCGGCCGCGGCGCCGGCGTCGGTCGCGGCCTTGACCGCGCCCACTTCGCCGCTGACGAACATCGTGTTGTACCCGGCGGTGATGTTCACCTTGCCGAACAGGGCCACTTCGGCGGACTTGACCATGGCGTCGCCGGCCTCGATCGCGCCGATCAGGCCCTTGGTCTCGACCATGCCGATTGCGTTGTACTCCATAACTCTGCGGGGCTCCTGGCCCGGGGATGGCTCGTCTTCGCGCGCGGCTTGCGTCCGTCCGCACCTGCGCGGACTGGCCGGAACAGCTCGTGGATCGCTCGCGACGACGGGCGCGCGAGTGTAGGAGCGCGCCACAAGCCGCGCAATCGAGCGTCAGCCTCCGCTCGGGCGCCTCCCGACGCTCTCCGAGGCGGATCCGCGTCGCCCGTCGACGCGCGGCACGCCTGCGCGCCACCCCAGCGCCTCTCGAGCGCCGCTCAGTCGCGAAAGGCGTCTTCGTCGAGCGTCGCTTCGCGTTGCGCGGCCAGGCCGAGCGCCAGGCCGATCGCGGCGAACGTCGCGAGCATCGACGAGCCGCCGGTGGAGAACAGCGGCAGCGGCAGGCCGGTCATCGGGGTGAGGCCGAGGTTGACGCCGATGTTGACGAAGGCGTGGGCGCCGAAGTGCAGGCCGATGCCGGCGACGACGAGGCGCGAGAAGCGCTCGCGGATCTGGCTCGCGCTCCAAAGCAGCAGCACGACGAACAGCGCGTAGAGCAGCAGCAGGCCGCTCGCGCCGAAGAAACCGGCCTCTTCGGCGATCACGGCGAAGATCGAGTCGCAGTCGCGCTCGGGGAGGTGCCCGGCCTCGTTCGCGACGCCGTTGCCGAGGCCCCGTCCCCACCAACCGCCGTTGCCGATCGCGACGCGCGCGTGGTAGGTGTGGAAGCCGGCGCCGTTGCGGTCGTCGATCAACTGCTGCGCGGAGACTGAGCCGAGCCACGTGTCGACGCGCTGCATCTGGTAGTCGCGGAACCACTCCATCTGGTACGCGAGCACGGCGGCCAGCGCGACGCCGAGCGCGATCCCGACGATGCGCCGCGCGGGCGCGCCGGCGACGTAGAACATGCCCACGCTCACCGGCGCCATCGCCATGGCGGTGCCGAGGTCGGGCTGCAGCACCACGAGCCCCATCGGCAGCAACGCGACGAACACCGGCAACCGCCAATCGCGCCAGCGCGTCAGCCGCGACGTGTACAGCACGCGCGCGAGCACGACGATGAGCCCGAGCTTCGCGAGTTCGCTCGGCTGCAGGTCGAAGCCCACGCCCGGGATCGGAATCCAGCGCCGCGCGTTGTTGCGCTCCTCGCCGATCGCGGGCACGAGCAGCAGCAGCACGATCGTCGCGACGTAGATCGTCCACGCGTTGCGCCGCAGCCAGCGCGGACGCAGCGTCAAGCCGACGACGAGCATCGGCAGCGCCACGAACACCTTCTGCAAGTGGCCCGCGAAGTTCACCGGATTGGGTCGGCTGAACTCGTCGTCGGAGATCGAGATCGCGCGCACCACGAACAAGCCGAACGCGAGCAGGAACAGCGCCAGCGCGAGGATGTGCCAATCGACGCGCCACCACGCGATGCGCCACGACAGCACGCTCGAGAGCCACCCGCGGCGTTCGAAAGGAGTCGAGCTGCTCTTCACCGCGCGGCTCCGTCCTGCGCGAGGAACCCGCGCACCTCTTCGCGCTGCAGGAATTGGCGCGCGATCCAGACCGACGTGTGGCTCGCGGTCTGGAGCGTGTCGTGGCAGAACACCACGAGCGCATAGCGCGGCGCCTCGGCCGGGAAGTAGCCGATGAGCCAGGTGTGCTTGCGCACCCGCGTCTGGCCGTCGGCGGTCTCGATGCGTTCCACTCCGATGTCGCCGCTGCCGGTCTTCGCGGCCATGCGCCAGCCCAGCTCCTGCTCGTTCAGCGCCGCGTTCGCGGAGCCGCCGGCCTCGTTCGCGCACGCCACCATCGCCTCGCGCACGAACTCGAGGCTCGCGTGCGAGAGCGACAGCGGCCGCCCTTCGCGCGGCATTTCGACCGTGCCGATGCGCTCGACGAGCCGCGCCTGTGGGAGCCAGCCCGTCGCAAGCCCCGCCGTCGCGCGCGCGAGCTGCATCGGCGTCGCCTCCACGACCGCGAGTCCGTTGCCCGCGAGCCGCCGCGAACGTCCGACGAGTTCCTTCTCGAACAGCGACGGAAACGTGTCTTCCCACAGGCCCGGACGGCGGCCGAGCGCGCGCACGCCCGTCGGCTGACCGAAGCCGAACTCGCGCGCCACCGCGCGCCAGTCCTCCATCTCGAAGTGCTCGCCGAGCATCGCGAAGTAGCTGTTGCACGAGCGCTTGATGGCCTCGCGCAGATCCATCGCGCCGTGGCCGAAGCGAACGTTGCAGCGCACGTCGACGTACCCGGCGCCGTTGCCGTCGGGCAGCATCGCGCAGTCGAGGGTGTGCAGCGGATTCACCGCGTGAACGTGGTCGAGCGCCCAGGCCGCGACGAACGGCTTGAAGCACGAGCCCGGGGGCTGAAAGCCCGGCTTGCGCAGCGTGCGCTCGAGAGCGGCGTCGGCGATGCTCGCGCGCCCTTCGTCCTCGCGCGGCGACACGGGATGCGACGCCGCGGCGAGCACCGCGCCGTCGATCCGCATCAGCACGATCGCGCCCGTGGGTCGCGAGAGCCACGCATAGTCGCAGTGCTGCGGACTCGGATCCCCCGCCGGCGCCGCGAGCACGGCCTGCGCCGCCTCTTGCAGGTCGAAATCGAGCGTGAGCCGCACGTCGAGGCCGTCGATCGGCTGCACGTCGAGGTCGAAGGTGCCATCGATCAAGTCCTGCATCCCGCGCGCCTCGCGGTAGCCGTTGCGCCCCGAGAGTTCGTGGTCGAAGTACGACTCGATGCCGCCGCGGCCGCGCAGTTCATCGGGCCGCGTCAGCGCCTGCGCGAGCCACACGAGCTCCTCGGCCTCCGATTCCGCGCGCACGCCCTTGCGCGCCAGCGCCTTGAACTCGTCGCGCAGATCGCTCGCGAGCAGCTCCTCCTGCAAGGTCGGCGTGCCGACTCCGCCGACCAGCGCCGCCGCTACGGGACGGCCGTCGCGCCCGAGCTGCGCGATGCGCTCGTGCGTGTCCTGCACGACGAAGCCTTGAAAGCGATCGCGGTGCAGCGTGAGAACGTGCGTGAGCGCGTAGCTCGGCCGCTGCAGCGCCACTCGCGGCCGATTGCCGTAGTCCTTGAGCACGTAGCGCGCGCGCTCGCTCACGCGGTCGAGCCGCTCGGGCGCGAAGCGCAAGCGCGCGCCGCCGGCGAAGCCGAGCTGGTGCTCGAACTCGGCGCGCACCGCGGCCTGGTGCTCCTGATCCCACCGCGCGAGCACCGCCGCCGTCCGCACGCGCACGAACTCGCGGTCGAAACGGCCGTCGAAGGCTTCGCGCCACTGCTGCGCCGCCTGTTCGAGCTCGTCGTCGGTCGCGCTCGCGCCGAGCTCGGCTTCGGCGAGCGCCTTCCAATCCAAGGGCCGATCGGCCGTCGCCTCGGCGTCCTGCGTCGCGCGCAGCACTTCGAAGGGCAGCACGGGCGCGCGCGGCTCTCGCGACGGCGCGTCGACGTCCGGGAGTTCGAACACGCGCTCGAACTCGTCGAGCACCACGAGTTCGTCCCACTCGCGCCACGACGCGCCGCGTTCGAGCGCCGCGCTCGCCACGAACATCGAAGCCCAGCTCGACAGCACGCGCTCCGGCGCGTCGTCGCGGCGCGCCTGGAGTTCGAGCTGCGCGGCCGTGCGCTCGGGCGCCGTCTCGAGCAGCGTGCGCCGAAAACTCTCTCGCGCGCGGCCGAGCCAGGCCGCCACGCGCGCGGCGTCCCAGCCGAGCCGCACGGCCACGAAGTCGAGCTCGAGCGCACCCGCCAAGGTGTCCCCGTCGACGCGGTGCGCCGCGAAACCGGCCGCCTCTCGGAACAGCGCGCTCGCGCTGTCGTCCTCGACTCGCTCGCGATGGCTCTCGAACGACGCGAGCAGCTCCTCGAGCTCGGCGCGCGGATCGGGAGCGTTCGCCTCGCCGTTCTCGAGCTTCGCGCGCTGCTCCTGCGCGAGCGCTGCGGCGAGCACGGTCAAGTCCGAACGACTCGTCTCGAGCCGCTGCAACAACGCCGCGCGTTCGCTCGCGGCGTCCTTCGCGCGCCGCACGATGGCCACGAGCTCGAGCCACGAGAGCTCGGGGCGTTCGACGGCGAGCTTCGTCAGGCCGCGCCGCTCGCCCTTCGTCAGCTCGAACAACGCCGTGATGTAGAAGCGCGCGTCGGAACGGCGCGCCCGGCGCTGCTCGCGCTCGTGGTTCGGACTCGCGGGAACCTGCAACGTGCCCGACGCGAGCGCTTCCCCCGACACGAACTGTTCGAGCTGCGCGGGCGAGAGCGCCGTCAACTCCTCGGCCCACGGGACGAGCCGCTCGTAGCCTTCGCGCAGCGAGACGGTCGCGCCGAGCAGAGTCGAGCGCGCGTGCACCACGAGCCCGAGCGGGTGGGCGCGGCGAAAATCGCGGTACACGAAGTCGACGCGGTACGTCGAGCGGTCCTCGCGCAGGACGCGGCCGCGCGCGTCGACGATCGCGCCCCGCGTGTACGGCCGAATCGCACCGGAACGGACGAGGTTCGCGGCCTCGCCGCTCCAGGTCCCGTGCTCGACGATCTGCAGTTGGTACAGCCGCGCCACGAGGAACACGGCGCCCACGGCGATGAGCACGATCAGCGGGAGGATGCGGCGGCTGGCCATGACCTCTTGCGCTCCAGATCCGAGAGTCCGGGCAGCCGCCGCAGCGCCGGCGCCGCGAGCCAAACCACGACCGCCGTCGACAGCGCGCCCGCGCCCGCGGCGAGCACCGACTCCCACACGGGCTGGCTCGCCGAGGCGTTGAGCGCGGCGCGCGTGAGCGCCGCTTCGACTTGCGTCTGGCGAACGAGCGCGTACCACGCTTCGCAGGCGAGCGTCGCGCCGAGCGTGAGCACGGCGAGCGGCGAAGGTTGCGCGATGTCGAGCACGACGCGGAGCATGCGGAACGCGCCGACGAAGGCCAGGCACGCCGCCAGATTCGCGAGCGGCGCGTCGATCGACGTGGCGCTGCGCGCGAGGGCGAACACGACGGCGACGATGGGCAGCACGCGCGTGCGGGCGTGCGCGGCGAGGGAGGCGAGCAAGGCCCAGCCGAGATCCGGCGCCCAGCGGCCCGGGAGCGCGAGCGCGAGTTCCGCGGACAGCGCGAAGAGCCACGTGGCCCACAGTCCGAGCAACACCCAGACGAAAGCTCCTCGCAACCTCACGGCGCGCGCTCCCGCGTGAGCTCGTCGGCGGACTCGCGTGTGCGCACGAAGCCGCGTTGCAGCGCGGGCAAGCGCGCGCCGGGATCGAGCTCGAGCACGTGGACCCCGGGCGTCGTCGGCAGTCGCGTCTCGCCGAGCCACAGACCGCTGGGGATTCCCGGCTGACCCGAACCCGTGAACACGCTCACGCCGAGTTCGTCGACGTCGAAGCCCTCGAGTCCGCTCGAGCGCCAACGAACCGCGATGCGTCCAGCGCGCGCCGGGCTTCGGCCGACGCCGAACAGCACGCCCAGTGCGATCGGTCGATCCGACTGCGGCGCGAGCGCGACCGCGGGCAGGATCCAACCGGGATCGCCGAGGGTCGACACGGAGCTCGCGAGCGGTCCGCACTTCTCGACGCGCCCGATCAAGCGCGCGCCGGCGACCAGGGCCGCGCCCTCGCGCGCGCCGCCGAGCGTTCCCAGCGCGATGGTGAAGCCTTCGCGGCGGCCGACGCTTCGGGTGAGCACGCGCGCGGCGGCCCAATTCGAGTCGAACAGCGGCTCGACGGGCGCGAGCCCCTCGGGGCGCGAGCTCGACATGGGCAGCACGATCGCGACGCGGAACAAGCCGGAGCGAAGTTCGACGCCGGGCGCGAGCACGTACTCGCCGCGCGGTGTCGCCTCGATGCGGCCGAGGCGGAAGCCGAAACTCTCGAGCGAGTACGGCGCGAGCTCGGACAAGCTCTCGTCCACCAGCGCCCACGCGGCGGGCAGATCGCGGCGGCTCGGGCTCGACAGCGCGAGGTGCAGGTCGTCGCTCGCGCGCGTGTGCGCCGCGAGCCCGCCGACGACGAACCGAAGCGCTTCGTTCGCGGCAACGGAGGCGTCCTTGCCGCCGCCCTCCGCCGCCGGGTCGCTCGCCCCCTCCTTCGCCGGAGCGGCCGCAGCACCAGCGTTGCGCGCCGCGAGCGCGTCGGGAACGACCTCGGCCCGCGCTCCCACCGCGAAATCGCGCGAGGTCACGAGCTCGATGCGCACGAACCCGGGACGCTCCGCGTCGAGCTCGGCCACGCGACCGACGTAGTGATCGCCGTGAACCACCGGCATGCCGGGCGCGAGGCCGCTCGCGTCCGCGCCGTCGACGCGCGCCACGAGGGCGTCGAACTGTTCGCTCGAGCGCTCGATCACCTCCGCGTGCACGAAGCGCCGGCCGGCGCGCAAGTTCGCGCTCGCGGGAAGCGTTGCCTCGCGTTGGAGTTCGTGCAGCCGCATGCGCGCCGCTCGCTCATCCGCTTCGCGCTCGACGAGTTGCGCTTGCACGGAGCGCGCGGAACGCGACGAGAGCCAGCGAAGCGGTGCGCACGACTCGCCGAGCAGACGCGAAGGCGAGAACAGCAGCGCGACGGCGCGGTCGACGCGCGCGTTCGGTCGCAGCGCGAGCAGACTGCTCGCGATCAGCGCGACAGCGAACAGCGATCTCGACGTGGAGCGACGCACGGTGTCCGGCAGGGTAGCGCGCGAGCCGTGCCGCTGGCGACGACCGTGCGTTCACGTCGGGGCTCGCGTTCGCACGAAGTTCGCGGGCGCGACACTCTCCTCGTTCCGGCTTTCCGTCTCCGGCCTTCCGTGTCCGGTCTTCCGTCTCCGGCTCTCTCTGCGCCTCCTCTGCGTCCTCGGTTCTCTTCTCCGAGTCCTCCTCCGTGTCCTTCACGCCCCTTCTGCTTCTGCGGCGCGCGCTGCGCGCGCCAACCCGGCAAAAAACCGGGAGAAAGGGGCGCGGAGGAGCCGCAGAGACGACGGAGAAGAGAAGACAGAACCGGGCGAGGGAGAAGAGCGGACGGAGCGAGGCCGCCGCCCGGCGCGCTCTCAATCGTCTTCGTCGGTCGACAGCACGCGCGCGAACACGTCGAGGCGCTCGAGGAACGCGCCGGTGCCGCGCGCGACCGCCG
>CALFYL010000312.1 GCA_937952135.1 uncultured Planctomycetia bacterium | reverse complement strand
ATCGTGCCGGGCCCATGTTCGGCCCGTTCCTGAAGGCGCAGCGCCGCGAAGAGTCTGTCGACAACCCGCCGCTGGGAGCGCCCCTGGGAGCTCCCCCGACGCCGCCCGGAGGCGCCCTCGTCCGGCGCCTGCCCGAGTTGCTGGCCAAGCACGGTTGGACGGCGCTCTTTGCGAGCCTGACGATCGTGGCCTTCCGGATCGACCGGTCCAGCTTCGAGTTGACCTCCTTCGAGGGCCGGATCGTCTCGAACGCGACCGCGGAGGCGTTCAGCGTCGCCGCGCGCACGGGCTTGTTCACGACTTCGGTGGCGCTCTTCGCGCTCGCCTTCGCGGCGTCGCTGGGCGCCTTGCGCCTCGCGTCCCGCTGGCTCGCTCGCGGGACCGACGAACTGCTCGAAGCGGTGTCGATCGCCGGGTGCTGCCTGTGGTTGGTGTTCGCCTTCGCGCTGCCCGTGGTTCCGCTCATCGGCCTCGTCGCCGCGGCGCTCGCGACACTTTTCGTCACCGGTTGGCTCGACCGCTGCGTTTTGGGCGAGGGCACGCACCCCGAGCGCGCCGCCTACTTTGCGAGCCTGGGCCTGATTTCCGTCGGCGCGATGACGCTCGCGGTCACTCACATCGACGCGACAGCGCTGAACCGGCGCCCGTGGTTGTCCGAATGGGGCCCTGCTGCGCTGGTGCTCGTTCTCCACATCTTGGTGCGAGCGCTCACCTTCCGACGGAGCGCCGACGCTCGCCGGGCCGCGAGCACGGCCCTCATGTCGGGGGCGTTGCCGCTGTGCTGGCTTCCGCTGGTTTGGGTGCTGCGCGACGAGCTGTACCTCACCGCCAATCGCCACGGCTGGATGAGCCTGAGGCCGCACTACGTCGAAGTCGCGCTGCTGGCGGCACTGGCCGTGTGGGGCGCCGTGCGCGTGTTCAACCACCATCGCCGCGGCGCCTCGGCCTCGCTCGAAAGCGATCTGTGGCGCTTCGGCTTTCCAGCCTTTCTGTTCAGCCTCGTTTGCTACACGACCTACCAACCGTTTCTGCCGCTCAGCGCGGACCTGTTCGAGCCCGCCAATCCGGGGCTTTTCGTTCAGCAGTGGCGGGACTTCGGACGGATCCCCTTCGTCGAGACGTTCAACGCGCACGCGCTCAAGGACAGCTTGTGGGGCTTTCTCTACAAGGCGCTGCAGGGCGACTTCGAAGAGGGCTGGCAGTTCTATGACTTCGTCGGCGGCGCATTGAGCGTCGCCGTGATCTACACCGCGACGCGGCGCTTCACGGCCAACGGCTATGTGGCCTTCTTCGTCGCCGGTCTTTGGCCCTTCAAGGCCGAGGTCTTTCCGCGTTACTGCGACTTGGCTCTCGCGACGGTGCTCGTCCTCGGCTGGTTGATCGAGAGGCCCGTCCGCTGGCGGTGGATCGTGTTCGCGTTCTACAGCGCGGCCCTCTTGCTCTGGCGCCTCGACATGGGCTTCGCCAGCGCCGCGGCCAGCGCCGCGTTCCTTGTCGCGTGGCGGCTGGTGCGCGCCGACTTCCGGCCGCGAGTGCTCGACATCGCGCTCGCCGGCGCCCTGTGCGCGGCGACTCTCGGCGGCGCCTTCTTCCTCCTCGCGTACGCGCGCGACGTGGACCCGATCGCGCGACTTCGAGACCTCGCGCACGTGCTCTCGTCGAACCAGAGCTTCGGCCACACCACGATCGCGCAGGGTTTGAACCCCAACGTGCTGCTGAACCTCGGCCTGCTGCCGCTGGCGCTCCTGAGCGTGCTGGCCGTCGTTCTGTGGCGCGAGCGAACACGCGCCGGCAGGGCGCCGACGGAGACGTTTCTCGTCCTCTTCATCGTCTGGGGAGGCGCCTACTACTTCGCGAACTTCCCGCGCGGCCTCGTGCGGCACTCGTGGATGGAGCCGGGAAATGTCTACGTGCTCTCGTTCGCGCTCGCCGTGCTCGGCGCGAGCGTGCGCCTGCTGCCGTGGAGCACTCGCCGACTCGAAGCCGCGGCCTTCCTGCTCGTGACCACGTTGCTCGCAGGCTGCTTCGGAGTGCTCGGACCGCTCCCCCAGCGCGCGGACAAGTTCCAGGCGCCGTGGTCGGCGCTGCGCTCGCGTCAAGCGACGGCCCAGCACGTTCGGTACGACCCGCAGCCGATCGTGCGCACGAAGACGCAGCCTTTCTTCGAGCAACACCACTACGCGGCCTTCCGAGACTTCGCCGCGCGCATGCTGGCGCCGGAGCAGACGTTCCTCGATCTCGAGAACTCGCCGATGCTCTACGTGACGACGCATCGGAGATCGCCGCACTACCTCAACCACCTGTACCTGGCCTACGACGAATACCTTCAAGCGCGCGAGTTGGAGGAGATCGAGAAGCACGATGTGCCGTTCGTCGTGGTTTGGACCGAGGAGGACCTGGCAAAGATCGACAAGGTCGTTTCCGCGCGGCACAACTCCATGGACCAGCTCGGCGTGCACGTCCGTCAGTGGCGTTTGCACGAGTGGCTGAACGCCGGGTACGAGCCTTGGTGCGTGGTGCAACGCTGGCAGATCTGGAGGCGCTTGAACTGGGCCGCGCCCGCTCCGCCGGGGAGCAAAGAGGAACGACCGCACGCCGCCACGCGCGAGTTCGTGGACGGCACGCGGATCGCGCGACTCGCCGGCGCCGAGGCCCTGACGCCCGCGCCGGGACGCGTGGCGTATGTCCGCATCGACGGGCGCGCGCAGCAGGCCGGCGAAGTGCTCGTGCGCTGCACACTCTCCGGGGTCGAACCGCGGGTGCGCGAGCGAACTCTCCGGTTGCCGGCTGGCGACAATCCGCTTTGCTGGACCTTGCCGGCCGCTTGGACGCCGCAAGGAATCGAGAGCGTCGAGATCGACTTCAGCGCGGCGCCGCAGTTCAGCTTGGGCGAAGTCTCGCTCATGGACGTGCTCGCCCCCGACCACGCCGACATCTTTGCGCGAGCGACCAAGCCCAAGGGCGGACGTTTGGGCTGGCTGCCGTGGATCTGGGCCAACCTCGACGCGGGCGAAGCGCACAAACAGCCGACGCTCGTCGAGCTCCTGCGGCCGCACGAGGGCGAGAGCGCGAGCGGCGAGTTCCGCATCGCGGGCTCGTCGACGGAGGACTACTTGAACGGAATCCACCGGCGCGAGGCCGGGTTCCTGCTCGATCGCGCTGCGAGCGGACGAGCTCCGGCCGTCGGCGCGCGACTGCGGTTCGCGGGGAGCGGCATCCGCTCCGTCGCGCGCGTGGAGGGCGATCGAGTCTTCGTCAGCGGCGCGCCCCTGGATCCGGTCGCCGACGGGCCGCCGAACTCGCCGCGCCGCGTCGCCGCCATCAAGAAGGATGGCGAGCAAGCGGTCTGGAATTTCCAGCCGCTGCCCGATCCGCGGGCGCCCTGCTACCTGCTCATCCAGTTGGCCAACCACCAGACCGGCGGCGAGCAGAGCGGAGTGCTCCACTGGGGAGTCAACGGCGTGGTGTTCGATCGCATCGACTTCCGGCTGAAGCCCGGAGTCCACTCGTACTTGTTCCGAATGAACAACCACTACAACTGGACGCGCGCCCCCATCGACTGGCTCCGCTTCACGTCTCCGCAGCCGGGCGTCGAAGCGCTCGCGGCGAGGCTGCTGCAGGGCGATTGAGGCGCGGACCGCGGCGCGTGGAGCGTGGTAAGCTCGGAGTCGACGGCATGAACTCGCCCCCCGGTCGCGCGGACCTAGACTGCGTCGTCGTCGGCGGCGGAGTCTTCGGCTGTTTCCTGGCCCTGCAACTGGCGCGCGAGCACTCGCTCTCGGTGTGCGTGCTCGAGCGCGAGGGCGCCCTGCTGCGCCGCGCTTCGTACAACAACCAGGCGCGCGTCCACAACGGCTACCACTATCCGCGCAGCATCCTGACCGGCCTGCGCTCGCGGGTGAACTCCCGGCGCTTCCTGAGCGAGTTCGCGGAGTGCGTCGACACGACCTTCGCCAAGTACTACGCCGTGGCGCGCACGCGTTCGAACGTCACGGCGGCCCAGTTCGAGCAGTTCTGCGCGCGGATCGGCGCTCCGCTCTCCAAGCCCGAGCCGCACGTGCAGCGCTGGTTCAACGAAGCGTTGATCGAACGCGTCTGGCGCACCGAGGAGTGGGCCTTCGACTCCGACGCCCTGGCCGGGCGGATGGCCAAGGACCTCGCCGCCCGCGACGTGCCCGTGCACTTCCAGCACGAAGCGCTGCGCCTGAAGCCCACGACCGGCGCGCGGCGGCTCGAGCTCGAGGTGCGGCGCCTCGCGGACGGTTCGTCCTATTCGCTGGCCGCCGACCACGTCTTCAACGCGACCTATTCGGACCTCAACGGGCTGCTGTCGCGCTCGAGCGTTCCCAAGCTGGCGCTCAAGCAGGAGGTGACCGAGATCGCCCTGGTCGAGACCCCGCCCGAGCTCGAACGCGTGGGCGTGACCGTCATGTGCGGTCCGTTCTTCTCGTTCATGCCCTTCCCGCCTCGCAAGCTGCACTCCCTGTCGCACGTGCGCTACACGCCCCATCGCTCGTGGCGCGATCGCGAGGCCGAATTCGACAACCACGCCTTCTTCAGCGGCCTGAACGAGCCGTCCTACTGCGAGCAAATGATCCGGGATTCCGCGCGCTACATGCCGGCGATCGCGAGCTTCCGCCAGCGCGATTCGCTGATCGAGCTCAAGACCGTGCTGCCCCAGAGCGAGCACGACGACAGCCGCCCGATCCTGTTCCACCGCCACACCGAGCTCCCCGGGTTGATCTCGGTCCTGGGCGGAAAGGTGGACAACATCTACGACATCGAGCGCGAGCTGAGTACGCTTCGCGATCCGCAATCCGCGCCATGACCGTCGCCAGTTACTTCGTGTCCGTCGTCGTGCCCCTCGCCGACGATGCGGACATCCTGGAACCGTTCGTCGACGAACTGCTCGGCGTGCTGCGCGAGGGCTGGCAGAACTACGAGGTGGTGCTGGTCGACGACGCGTCGAGCGACGGAACGCGCGAGCGGGTCGCGCGGCTGCTGGAGCGCCACGAGTGCCTGCGCTACCTGCGCCTGTCCAAGCGCTTCGGAACCGAAGTGGCGATGGTCGCCGGGCTCGACGGGGTGATCGGCGACGTCGCGGTCGTGCTGCAGCCCGAGTCCGACCCGCCCAAGCTCCTGGGGCGCTTCGTGGAAGCGGCGCGCAAGAGCGGCGGAGTCGTGTTCGGCGTCCGCACCACGCCCTCCGAGCAGAGCTGGCTGTACCGCGCGCTGCGCCGGCGCTTCTCGCGGCTCTCCCGGCGCATGATCGACCCCGATCTGCCCGAGAACGTCACGCTCTACATGGCGTTCACCCGCCAGGCTCTGAACGCCATCGGCCAATTCAAGGACAAGTCGCGCGCCCTGCGCATCTTCGGCGCACTGGTCGGCTTCTCCCGCGAGATCGTCTCCTACGAGCCCGTGCCGCGCCGCACTCCGGTGCGCCTCAAGTCCGTTCGACAGGGGCTCGAGCTCGGAGTCTCGCTGATCGTCACCAACAGCACGCAGCCGCTGCGCCTGGTGACGCTCCTCGGACTCACGGCGAGCACGCTCAACCTGGCCTACCTGATGTACGTGTTCGCGATCGCGCTGTTCAAGCCGCACGTGGCCGAAGGCTGGATCACGCTTTCGGCCTCGATCTCGGGGATGTTCCTGTTCCTGTTCCTGATCCTCTCGGTCCTGTGCGAGTACATCGGCCGGCTGCTCGAAGAGACGCGCGACCGTCCGCTCTACTTCGTCGCCGAGGAGCGCAACAGCTCGGTGCTGGTCGCCGACGCCACCCGGCGCAACGTCGTCCACGAATCGGCATGAGCGCGCCCGGCAAGCTCTACGAACTCGCGCGCGCGGATTGGCAGGCGCCTGAATTCTTCGCGCTCGAGCTCGCGCCGCGCAAGGCTCGTTGGTGCGTGTGCATCCCGGTGATCAACGAGGGCGAGCGCATCCAACGTCAGTTGGAGCGCATGCGGCCGTTCGCCCGGGACCTGGACGTCGCCATCGCCGACGGCGGCAGCACGGACGGCGCCCTGGGAGAGGAGTACTTGCGCACCACGATCGTGCGCGCGTTGCTCACCAAGACCGGGCCGGGCCGGTTGTCGGCGCAGATGCGCATGGCGATGGCCTGGGGCATGGAGCAGGGCTACGAGGGCCTGATCTTCGTCGACGGCAACAACAAGGACGATCCCGAGGCGCTCCCGCGCTTCGCGAGCAAGCTGGCGGAAGGTTGGGATCACGTGCAGGGCTCGCGCTACGCGCCCGGCGGCAAAGGCGTGAACACTCCGCTCTCGCGGCACCTCGGCGTGCTCCTGCTGCACGCACCGCTCATCTCCCTCGCCGCGCGGCATCGCTATACGGACACCACGAACGGCTTTCGCGGCTACAGCCGCCGACTGCTCCTCGATCCGCGCGTGCAGCCGTTCCGCGACGTGTTCGCCGCCTACGAACTGCACTACTACCTCGCGATTCGAGCCGCGCGCCTCGGCTTCAAGGTGTGCGAGGTCGCCGTGACGCGCGAGTACCCCGCAAAGGGCCGCACGCCGACGAAGATCAGCCCCTTGCGAGGCAATCTCGCCGTGCTTCGAACGCTGTTTCGCGCCGTGAGCGGCGCCTATGATCCGCCCGCGGCCTGAAGAGCTGGTCCGGCGCCGAACCTGGAGCGCGCGCGGCGGCGGCCTTCGACCGCGGTCCGCCGAGAAGCATCGAAGTCGTCAACCCACATGAGTCCGCACCCCATGACCCGCGCGCTGATCGGCCACACGGGATTCGTCGGCGGAAACCTGCTGCAGCAGGGCCGCTACGCCGAGCTCTACAATTCGAGGAACATCGATTCCATCGCGGGGCGCAGCTTCGAGCTGGTGGTGAGCGCGGGCTGCCGCGCGGCCAAGTGGATCGCCAACAAGGAGCCGGAAGCCGACCGCGCCAGCGTCGAGTCGTTGATGCGCGCGCTGGAGAAGGTTCGCGCCGACCGCTTCGTCTTGATCTCCACCATCGACGTGTACCCGCGTCCCATCGAAGTCGACGAGGGCGAGGTTCCCGCGCTGGAAGGCGCGCAGCCTTACGGGCGCCACCGGCTCGAACTCGAGCACTTCGTCCGCGCGCGCTTTCCCGAGGCCACGATCGTGCGCCTGCCGGGCCTCTTCGGACCCGGCCTGAAGAAGAACGTGATCTACGACTTCTTGCACGACAACCGGCTCGATCTCGTGCACCAGGACGGCCAGTTCCAGTTCTACGACCTCGCTCGCATCCAAGCCGACGTCGAGCGCTGCCTCGACGCAGGCCTGCGCCTCGTCAATTTCGCGACCGAGCCCGTGACGACCCTCGAGGTGGCGCGCGCGGCTTTCGGGCGCGACTTCGACAACTCGCTGCCGACGCCGGGGCCGCGCTACGACTTCTGGACGCGGCACGCGGCCGCGTGGGGCCGAAGCGGACACTACCTCGCGAGCCGCGAGGACGTGCTGGACGCCATCCGGCGCTTCGTCGACGCCGAGCGGAGCGCCGCGCGGTGAGGATTTCGATCTCCAACATCGCCTGGCGCGCCGACGAGGAGCGCGCCGTGCGCGAGTTGCTCGCCGCGCGCGGCGTCGACGCCGTCGAAGTGGCGCCGTCCAAGATCGGCCCCAAACCCGCTGAACTGCAGGCCGAGGAGCTGCGGCGCTACCGCGAGTTCTGGTCCGAGCGCGGCATCGAGATCGTCGCCATGCAAGCGCTGCTGTTCGGACGCGGCGACCTGGCGCTGTTCGGCAGCGACGAACAGCGTGAAGAGCTGTTCGACTACCTCGCGCGGATCGTGCGCCTCGGCGGCGCGCTCGGCGCGCGTGCGTTGGTGTTCGGCTCGCCGGGCAACCGCAAGCGCGGCGAACTCTCGCTCGAGCAAGCCGCCGAGCTCGCCGCCCCCTTCTTCCGCCGCATCGGAGACGTCGCGGTCGAGTCCGGAACGTGCCTGTGCATCGAGCCCAACCCGCCCGAGTACGGCTGCGACTGGATCCAGCGCGCCTCGCAGGCGCGCGAGTTCGTCGAACAGGTCGCCCACCCCGGCTTCGGACTGCACCTCGACGCCGGCGCGCTGCACATGACGGGCGAGGACGTGGACCAGATCGTCGCCAGCGCCGGTCGAATCCGGCACTTCCACGCCAGCCAGCCCCAGCTCGCGCCCGTCGGCCCCGGCACGAGCGTTCCGCACGAGCGCTACGCGCAGTCGCTCCGCAGCTCCGGCGGCGTGCGCGTCGTTTCGATCGAGATGCGGCAGGTCGAAGCGTCCGAGAGCAACCTCGCGCACGTCGAACGCGCGCTCGACTACGTGCAGTCGGTCTACGGCGAGTAGCGTCCTTCGAACGGGCGCTCGCTCGACGCGGCCTTCCCGCCGGCCGCGGATCGATTCGCGGTGGGCCGCGGAGGCTCGCTACTCGGCCGCGAGCCGTGCGCGGATCGCGGCTTCGTCGATCTCGGCGCTCTTCCACAGCGTGCGGCCCTCCATGCCGCCCGCGACGGTGAGCGTTTCGCCGCTGATGTGGCGCGCGGCGAGCGGCGAGCAGAGGAACAGCACGGTGCGCGCAATGTCGGCGGCGCGGCCGATCTGGCGCAGGGCCATCGTGCGCGCCACGTTCTCGATCACGCCTGGGGTTTCGAGGTCGGCGCGCGCCATGTGGGTCATCGTCCAACCGGGTTCGACGAGGTTGACGCGCGCGAAGGGGTCGAGACGCACGACCTCGTTCTTGAGCGAGAGCATCAGTCCGTGCAGCGCGGACTTCGCCGTCGCGTAGTCCGCGTGCCCGCGCTCGCCGAAGCGGCCGGCGGTCGAGCCGATGAACACGAGCGCGGCGCCGTGCCCGTCGGTGCGCGGTCCTGTGCGCGCGAGCGCCGCCATGAAGGCGCGCGCGGTCCACAGCGAGCCGAACAGGTTCGCATCGAGCGCGCCGCGGATGCGCGCCTCGCTCGCTTGGTGGAGCATCTCGTCGGGCCGCGGCCACTGGCCGGCGTTGGCGACGGCGAGGTCGATGCGGCCGAAGCGCTCGGCGCCGCGCGCAAAGGCGCTCTCGACCTCGTCGAGCTTCGACACATCGGCTCGAACGCACAGCGCGCGCTCGCGCCACGGACGCCCGGCCACGTAGGCCTCGAGCTCCGCGGTGCGCGAACCGCCTACGAGCACGAGCTTCGCGCCTTCGGCCGCGAAAGCCTCCATCAACGCGCGCCCGATGCCGCCCGAGGCGCCCGTAATCAGCGCGACCTTGTCCGAGAGTCCGAGTTCCATCGCGCCAAGGTTACTTCGCGGGTCGGATGTCGACGCGCGTGCTGTACAGCGTGTTGCTGTCGCCGAGGTCGGAAACGGCGCTGGAAACCAGCGCGTTCACGCCGACGCGCTCGGGTGTGTCGTCCGCGCGCGGGAGTCCGTCGATGCGCACGAGCCCGGCCGGCATGTCGGCGGTGAGCTCGACGGGAAACGTGACCGATCCGTGTTCGTTGGAGAGCGTCGCTCGCGAGCTCTCGCCGAGCCCGAGGCGCGCCGCATCCGCGGGGTTCAGCTTCACGCGGTGTTCTCCGACGCGCCGCACATGGCGTGCACTGTGCGAGAACGTCGAGTTGTGCGTGTGGACGCTCGGGGCGCTCACGAGCCAGAACTCGCCGCGCGTTCCGCAGGCGTCGTCGGGCACGTAGGTCGCCATCGCAGGCTGACCGAGCGCTTGGGCGGAGGCGCTGAAGAGCTCGACCTTGCCGCTCGGAGTGCCCTGGCCCGGTCGCAGGTTCGGCGCGACCTTGATCGGCTTGCCGGCGAGCAGTTCCGCGCGCTGGCCGCCGTCCTTGAGTTTCAGCGAGGCGTCGAGGAGCTCGTCGCACAGCTTGTCCTGGTCCGCATCCCAGGTTTCGCGCGGCAATTCCAGCGCTTTCGCGATCGCGCCGAAGGTCTCGACGACCGAGCGCGGCCCCGGCGGCGCGTCGCAGGCCTTGCGCGCGAGCTGCAGCCGCCGATGGCCGTAGCTGCGGTAGACGTCCGGATGCTCGACGAACATCGTCGACGGGAGCACGACGTCCGCGAGAAGCGCGGACTCGGTCAGGAACTGCTCGTGGACCACGACGAACACGTCGTCGCGCTGCATCGCCGCGCGCACGCGCGCCGACTCGGGGCACACCACCGCGGGGTTGTGCGCCCACACGAACAGCGCGCCGTACTTGCCGCTCTCGAGCTCGCGGC
>CALFYL010000311.1 GCA_937952135.1 uncultured Planctomycetia bacterium | reverse complement strand
GCGGCGCTACTCGCCTTGCAGCAAGCCGCCCAGCAACTTGCCGCCGCGGAGGTGTTGCTCTCCGCTGCCGCCCGCGGCGGCCATCAAACGGCCCGCGAGGCGCGAGAAGGGCAGCGTCTGCAGCCAGATGCGGCCGGGTCCGCGAAGCACGGCGTAGAACAGGCCCTCGCCGCCGAAGAGCCAGCTCTTCACGCCGCGGAGCATCTGGATGTCGTAGTCGACGCCGTCCTCGAAGGCGACGATGCAGCCCGTGTCGACGCGCAGCTCTTCGCCGCGCTCCAACTCGCGCTGGATGATCCCGCCGCTCGCGTGGAGGAAGGCCATGCCTTCGCCCTGCACGCGCTGCAGGATGAAACCCTCGCCGCCGAACAGGCCCGCGCCGAAGCGCTTGCTGAAGGCGAGCGAGACCTGCGCGTCCGTCGTCGAACACAGGAACGCGTCGCGCTGGCAAGTCACCGCGCCGCGCGAGAGGTCCACGGGCAGGATCTTGCCCGGATAAGGCGCGGCGAAGCCGACGGTCGCATCGCGCTGGCCTTCGTTGGTGAAGGTCGTGACGAAGAAGCTCTCGCCGCCGATGGCGCGCTTGAGGCCGGCGAGCAGGCCGCCGCCCGTCGAGGTCTCCATCTGCACCCCGCGCTCCATCCACATGAACGCGCCGGGCTCCGCGCGAACCGCGCCGCCAGCCGCCAAACGGATCTGCACGTACTGGAAGTCGTCGCCTTCGATCTTGTAGTCGAGTGTCGTCGTCATGGGATGCGTGCAGTGAAGCGCGGAGCGCGCGCGATTACGAATTACTCGTGCAGCGTGTGCAACAAGCGCGCGAGTTCGCCGGCGGCGCCGACCGCCCCGGGCTCCGACACGCGCCTCACGATGTCGCGATCGCCCGAACGCCAACGCAATTCGTGTTCGACGGCGTCGCTCACGATCGTCCCCCCTGCCGCCGCCGGTTCGCGCTCGGCCATGCGCAGCAGGTCCTCCATGCGCGCGACCTGGAGCGGCGGGAGCAGCGCGATGCGCGTGTCGCGCGCCGGCCGCGACGATTCCACGATCGCCACGCCGCCCACGTAGAGCCGCACGCTGCGCTGCATGCCGATGATCCCGCCCGTCGTGCGCATCGTCAGCGCGGGCCGTGCCGGCAGCACTTCGATCGCGCGCGGCGGCGGCTGCTCCTCGCCGCGGCCCTCGACACGCAACGTATAGCGGCCAGGCGACAAGCCGACGATGTTCGCCGTCGCGTGGTAGCCCTGCAGCACCTGCAACTGCGGGCTGTTCGCGGGCGGTGGCGACGACATCGGCAGCACGACGAGCTCGCGCGAGTCCTCGCCCTCCCAGCGAAACTGGAAGCCGACGTTGCGCCAGTTCGGGGTCGGGTGCGAGCCGGAGACCCGCACCTCGAGCACCTCGCCCCAGTGCAGCTTCGTCGCGCACTCGAACGAGCTCACGAACGGCGCCGCCAGCACGTTCACTTCGGCCAGGGCCGCATCCGGCGCCACCGTTACGGGGGTCTCGAAGCGCGCGCTGGCGCGCACCTCTCCGGTCGCGAGATCGATCCAACGCTGCGCGCCGGCGAGCGTGTCGAGCCGCGCGAACTGCACGGGCCCGCGCGGAGTCTCATGCCACTCGAACGCCACGCCTTCGCCTTCGGGCTCGAGCCACGGCGGGGCCTCCTCCGCGCTGCGCCGCGGCGAGATGTCGAGTTGCGCCGCGGTCAACGCGAAACGCTCCGACTCCGGCCCCCACACGCGCACCAGCGCGCGGCTCGCGGAGAACCCCGGCTCGACGACGAGCAGCGACTGGCCGTCGTCGGACAGACGGTGGATGCGCGCACCCGCGCGGTGCGCGAACACGCACGACCAGAGCGGCGCCGACGGCGCCTCGGGAGCGCTCGAGAACACGCTCAAGCGCCAGCGCGCGAGCGCGTCGTTGACGCGCTCCTGGCCGGGCGCCTTGCGCACTTCGGCTCGGTAAAGACCGCTGCCCGACGCGACATCCAAGGGTTCGAATCCCGTCTGGGGGGCAGGCACGGCCCAGCTGGCGAGCACCAGGCCCGCGACCGTCGAAAGGCTGGCGAACGAAGCGAACACGCGCGTCTCAGGGTTCGTCAGAAGGAGGGTCCGTGGGTTTGAGCTTGTCGCTCGCTTGGCGGAAGAGGTCGTCGAGCCGCGAGGCCTTCTCCCGTTCCTTCTTCAACGCCTCGTCGAGCTTGGAGCCTGCGCCATCCGTGCGCTGCTTCACCTTGAGGGCGGCCGACGACCAGTCCGCGTCGCTGACCAAGGGGCGGCCCGTTTCGTCGGTTTTCTCGGGCCGTACCGCACGCACAACCGCGCCCGTACGAACGTCCACGGAGAGCCGGCTTCGACAGCAGGGGCAGGCGATTTCTAGCTGTTTGGTGTCCATTCGAGGCGGCGTTCGCTGCATAGATCCCAGGGCGCCCATTCGTCGGGCGAGGCGTTGGGACGCGGGCGATCATGCGCTCGCACCGCGCAGCGGAACAGTCCCAACAACGAGCGAGAACGCGAAAAGAACGGGAAAAAGCTGGGACCGGCGCCACCGAGGACGACGTTACTACGGAGTCCAGGGCGTCTAGCCCGCGTGAAGGATCCGCGAAACGCAATGCAAAACCACCGACAACCTGAATCCGCGTCGCGGCGCACAGGATCCCAGAGCGTGGGTTCCTTGCCTGGCCCGTTCGGGTTGGACGTTTCGAGTTTCGCCGGCTCGCGTGTGCTCGCGGGCCGTTGGCAGCAAGCGCTGCGCGCCGAACGCGCCCTCGGTTGGGTGCTGTGGACCGCGCTCGCGGCGGTGCTGTTCCTGGTCAGCCAGTGACCGCGTCGGGCTGGCGGTCCTGACCGACGACGGTTCGGACCCTAGTCAGCCCCTAGTCGGTAGTCGGCCCCTAGTCGGCCCCTGGTCGGTCAGTACGCGCAGAACGTTCCGACGCGCGACGAGTAGCGCCCGAACCCGGGGCCGACCCAGAACACGTTGCCGTAGAAGTACGGGGAGTTCTGGAAGATGCGGCGCCGGAAGCTGCCGCTCGCGATGACGCGCACGCCCTCCGCACGCAACGCCCAACGCAGCGCGAGGCCCGTGAGATCCAGATCCCGGTAGCTGCGGCCCGCGGGTAGCGGAAAGGCGACTTCGAACTGGCGCACGTCGCCCGCCGCCAGCGATTCGGCCGCGCCCGCGGAAGACTTCACGAGACCCGGCCCCAGGGACTCGAGATCCGCCGTCACGAGCTGGAAGCTCTCGAGATCGACCTCGAAGGCCTTCGGTCCGACGTTTTCGACACGCAGCAACACGTCGAACTGCGCCGGCTTGCCGTCGTCCGGCCGCCGCACTCCGCGCACCGTCGCCAGTCCGCGCGCGAGCACGCCCGGCGCCCGATCGTCTTCGATGCGCATCTCGAGCGGCGACGGCTCGAAGCGCGCGTCGTAGTACGTCGAACAGCCCGTGAGCAGCGAGCTGAGCGCCGCGCCGAGCAACGCCAGACGTTTCCACTTCGATCCGCTTCGTGCGCTCGCCGCCATCGCAGTCCTTTCATCAGCCGTCTGGGCCCGAATCTCCAGCGCCGCGAAGTGCGAATCTCCGGCGGCCAAGGATGCGCCGCCGCTACCTCACCGGCGCCACGACCCCGAAGGTGAAGCGCAAGCCGTTGCTCCAGCCCGCGCCGCCGGTCGCCGTGAAATCGAACACCGTCGCCTGCGCGATCAGCGGCCGGCCGCAAAGCTCCGCGATCGGCGCCGACGTCATGCGCGAGTCGACGGTGGCCGCGCCTTGCGCGTCGAACTGGAACGGAAGGAACACCGGCGTCGGTCCGGCGTAGAGCGTGGTCTGGTAGGTGGACGAGAACGTCGGCTGCTCGTTGCGCGAGAGCAGGAGCAGCCCAGGGGCGCCCGGGACACCGCCCGTGATGCGGAACGCGAAACCGCTGTTGCCGTCGATGTCCGGTTGGCCGAGGGCGTCGAGGGCCGGCACTCCGAACGCGCCGCCGGCGCCGACGCCGACGGGCGAGGTCGAGGCAGCGGCGTTGCAGCCCGTTCCGCCGAGCGGGCGCGCGCTCGAGTCGAGCGCGGCGACGGCGAACCAAGCGGCGAAGACGACGGCGAACGGACTCGAAAGGCGGGTGAGGTTCATGGGAGGCGAGAGCTCGCGCAGCGACGGCGCGGTTCGCCCTGCAGCTTAAGCGCGCGCGGCCGTTTCGGGGGGCGCCGTGGGCGCGGCGCGGCGCACCAGGTCCGCAAGGGCCGCAATCCAGCGCGGGTGGTCGTTCAAGCACGGCGCAACCGTCCAAATCTCGCCGCCCGCCGCGCGAAAGTCGCGGCCGAGGCTCTCGTGGATCTCCTCGAGCGTCTCCAGGCAATCCGCGGTGAAACCGGGGCAGGCGACGGCGATCGAGGGGTGCTTGCGCGCGAGCTCGGGCACCGCTTCGGCGGCGTAGGGCTGCAGCCAGGGCTCGCGGCCGAAGCGCGACTGGAAGACCAGCGACCACTGATCCGCGGCGAGCCCCAACGCGAGCGCGAGCGCGTTCGCCGTGGCGACGCAGTGGTCGCGGTACGGGTCGCCGTCGTCGCGCACGTAGCGCTCGGGCAAGCCGTGGAAGCTGAACACGTGGTGGTCCACGCGCACGCCCGCGGTGCTCTCGCGCACGCGTTGCGCGACCGAGTCGATGTAGCCGGCGTCCTCGGGGAAGGCGGGCAGCACGCTCGAGGTCCACGCGTGCTCGCGTCGGGCGAGCGCGGCTTTGACGGCCTTTTCGACCGTTCCCGTTGTCGTGCCGCTGTACTGCGGGAACATCGGCACGAGCAGGAGCTCGCGGCAACCGCGCCGTTCGAGCGCGTCGAGCGCGTGCTCCAGCGTCGGCTCGCCGTAGCGCATCGCGAGCGCGACCGAGTAGCGCTCGCCGAGGGCGTTCTGCAACGCGCTCGCCTGCAGGCGCGAGTTGTGGATGAGCGGCGAGCCGTTCTCGGTCCAGACGCTGCGGTACAGCGCGGCGCTCTTGGGGGCGCGGAGCGGCAGGATCACGCCGTTGAGCAGGAGCCACCACAGCGCGCGGTTGAGCTTCACGACGTCCGGGTCGCCGAGGAACTCGCGCAGGTAGCGGCGAACGGCGGGCGCGGTCGGCGCCTGGGGCGAACCGACGTTGACGAGCAGCACCCCGATCGGGGAGTCGTGGACCATGGCGCTGATCCTGGACGTCGGCGATGTACCGAGCCAGAGCAAATTCTCCCCGCTAACCGAGGGACGCCAGGTGTTGACCGGCCTCACGCGGTTAGCGGGGAGAATTTGCTCTGGCTCGGTACATCGCGATGACACGGCCATGACACGCGATCTCCGATAGACGCCAAGCTCTGGCCTTCGTCATGGAACGCGTCGCCGTCGTGGGATTGTCGCTGCAGGAGACCGATGTCCTCGGGCTCGAACGCCTCGCGCGCCCCAGCCCCGAACGGGCCGAGGTGTTCGCGCGCGACCTGGCCGACGAACTCGGCGCCAGCGAACTCGTACTGCTCGCCACCTGCAACCGCATCGAAGTCGTCTTCGCGCGTGAAGCCGGCCATCTCCCCAGCGCGCAGGACCGCGAAGCGATCGCGACCGCGCTCTCGCTGCCCGCGCACGACGAGCTGCGCCAGCGCATGCACTTCCACACCGGCCGCGACGCCGTGCGGCACATCTTCCGCGTGGCGTCGTCGCTCGACTCGGTCGTCGTGGGCGAGGACCAGATCCTCGCTCAAGTGCGCGCCGCGTACCAAACGAGCGAGCGCAACGGACTCACCGGCCGGCTGCTGGGCAGCCTGTTCGAGCACGCCTTTCAAGTCGGTAAGCAGGTTCGCACCGACACGGAGCTCTCGCGCATTCCGGTGTCGGTCGTGAGCCTCGGTCTCGCCGAGATCGCACGCCACGTCGGCGGTCCGGCGAGGACCGCGGCCGCGCGCGTCGCCCTGATCGGCGCGGGCGCGATGGCCGAGCTGGTCGTGCGCGGCGCGCGCGAGCACGGCGTCGAAGTCGCCGTCGTCGCGAACCGCTCGGTGGAGCGCGCCCGGGATCTCGCGGCGCTGTGTTCGGCGCGCGCCGTGACGCTCGAGGAGCTGTGGACGCTCGACGAGCGCTTCGACGGCCTCGTCGCCGCGACGAGCGCGCCCGGTTACGTCGTCGACCGCGCGCACCTGCTCGAGTTCGCGCGCCGCACTCCGACCGGCAAGCCGTTGGTCGCCGTCGACCTCGCCCTTCCGCGCGACATCGAACCTTGCGACGACCCCGCCGCGCTCGTGGTCGACCTCGAAACGCTGCGCGAGTCCGCCGCCCGCAACCGCGCGCTGCGTTCGAAGGCTGCCTCGCAGGCCGAAGCGATCGTCGAGCGCAAGCTCGAGTCCTTCGTCGACCGCGCCGCGCAGCAGGCGCTCTCGACAGCGCTGGCCGAGGTCCGCGGCGAGTCGGAAAGTGTGTTCGAACGCGAGCTTTCGCAGCTTTTCAGCGGCAAACTCGCGCACCTGGGCCCGGACGAGCGCGGCGCCATCGAACGCTGGGCGCGCGTCGCGTTCGGCCGCGTCACGCACGTCCCCCTCCACGCGATCAAGCGCATGGTGCAAGACCGCATCCTGTTCACCGAACCCAACGGCGCAAGCGCCGCCGAGACGGAGAACCGCCCGTGAAAGTCCGCATTGGAACGCGCGGGAGCGACCTCGCGTTGTGGCAAGCCCGCCACGTGACCGCGTTGCTCGCGCAGTGCGGCGCGAGCGCCGAAATCGTCGTGTTGAAGACGCGCGGCGACCTCATCGACGACGTGCCGCTCCAGCAGCTCGAGGGCAAGGCCTTCTTCACGGCCGAGATCGAGCGCGCGCTGCTCGCAAACGAGGTCGACCTTGCAGTGCACAGTCACAAGGACCTGCCGACCGAGGACACGCCCGGCCTGGCGATCGGCGCCGTGCCCGCCCGCGGCCCCCAGGGCGAGCGCCTGCTCGTCGCGCGCGGCGCGCACGATCCCGACGCGCCGTTCCTGCCGCTCAAACGTGGTGCGCGCGTCGGAACGAGCGCCCCGCGGCGCAACGAACAGCTCAAGACGCTGCGCCCGGACCTCGAGGTGCTCGACCTGCGCGGCAACGTGCCGACGCGCGTGAAACGGCTGCAGGAAGGCCGCTACGACGCCATCGTGCTCGCCTGTGCGGGGCTGGAGCGCCTGAAGCTCGATGTCGGCGACCTGGTGGCTTTCGATCTGCCCGAGGATCTGCTGACGCCGGCGCCGGCGCAGGGCGCGCTCGCGCTGCAGGTTCGCGCGGGCGACACCGAGCTCTTGAGGTTGTGCCGCGAACGCTTGCACGACAGCGCCACGGCGCAGGCCATCGCCGCCGAGCGCTCGCTGCTCGTGACCAGCGGCGGCGGTTGCAGCCTTCCGCTCGCGGCCGCCGTGCGCGCGGCGACGGGCGCCGAGACGGCGGGAGCCGGGCGAGTGGGGGCGGACCGCAGGCGCCCCCAGAGCCCCCCACCCCAAGCAGGGGGACCGAGGCAGGGCCGCGAAAGTGGCGCGCTTTCCACGCAAGAGCCCGGTGAAGTCGCCGCGACGGCGACCGCGACCGCTCCGACGACCGCACCCGCCACCGCGACCTTCGTCGCCCACTCCTTCCTCGGCGCGGGCCATCCGGCCTCGCTCCAACCCGCCGCGCGGTTTGCCCGTTGGTCGGTCGGCTACGGCGCCACGCCCGCCGCCGCGATCGCCGCCGCGCGCGCGAAGCTCGACACCGGCGCCGCGACCGGCTTCGGGCCCTTCGGCGGCCTTTCCATCGCGCTCGCCGGCGCCGCCGCCGACGGTTCCGTGCTCGGCGAACGCCTCGAATCGCTCGGCGCGACGGTCACGCTCGAGCGCTTGATCGAGCTCGCGCCCATCGCCGGCGTCGACCTCGCGACCCCGCTCGCCGCGCTCCGCCCGGGCGACGTGCTGGCGGTGACCAGCCGCCAAGCCGCACGCCTGCTCGCCGGCCACCAGGTCCCCCACGGCGTCGAGATCGCCGCGGTCGGCCGGGCCTGCGCGCGCGCGCTCGCCGAGATCGGCCTCGTCGCCAGCATCGTCGGCGACGGCGGCGGAGAGGCGCTCGCCGCACGCCTTGCGCCGCCCGCGAACGCCCGCGTGTTCTGGCCCTGCGCGGAAGAGGCGCTGCCCGAGTTCGCCGCGGCCCTCGAGGCCCGCAAGCTCGAGCTGCGCAAGCTCGCGATCTACCGCACGACGCGCGTGAAGGCGCCGCAGCTCGCCGCCGGCGTCGACGTGCGCGTCTACATGAGCCCGTCCGCCGTCGAAGCCGCGCTCGAGTGGGAGCGCGCGCACCCGACCAACACGACGCGCCGCTTCGCGCTCGGTCACGCGACCGCGCGCGCGCTCGAGGACGCTCGACTCGCCGCGACCGCACCGTCCTGCGACGCCGGCCCGATCACCGAAGCCCTGGTCGCCGCGCTGTGGCGCCACGTCCGCTCGATGGAGACCGCCCGATGAAGATCCGTCCGCGCCGCCTGCGCACGACGGCCGCGCTGCGCGAAGCCGTCGCCGAAACGCGCGTGCACGCCGCGCAGCTCATCCAGCCGCACTTCGTGATCGAGAGCCCGCGCGAAGTCCAGGCCATCCCGTCGATGCCGGGCGTCGAGCGCACGGGCGTCGAGAAACTCGTCGAGCGCGTCGGCCGCGACCTCGAGCTCGGCGTGACCAGCGTGCTGCTCTTCGGCCTCAGCGAGCACAAGGATGCGCGCGGCTCGAGCGCCGTCGATCCGAACGGGCTCGTTCCACGCGCCGTCCACGCCCTTCGCGAGCGTTTCGCCGACCGGCTCACGATCATGACCGACGTGTGCCTGTGCGGCTCGATGGAGCACGGCCACTGCGGCGTGCTGCGCGACGGCAAGGTCGTCAACGACGAGTCGCTGCTCCTGCTCGCGAACGTCGCCCTCTCCCACGCGCGCGCGGGCGCCGATGTGGTCGCGCCGAGCGACATGATGGACGGCCGCGTCGCCGCGATCCGCGAGAAGCTCGACGCCAACAACCTCGCCGACATCGCGATCCTCTCGTATTCGACGAAGTTCGCCTCCGCGTTCTACGGTCCGTTCCGCGAGGCCGCGGACAGCGCGCCGAAGTCGGGCGACCGCAAGAGCTACCAGATGGACATGCGCAACGGCCGCGAGGCGCTGCGCGAGAGCTTGCTCGACGAAGCCGAGGGCGCGGACATGCTGATGGTCAAGCCCGCGCTGTCGTACCTCGATGTGATCCGCTCGATCTCCGAGCGCGCCGCCGTGCCGCTCGCGGCGTACAACGTCTCGGGCGAATACAGCATGGTCAAAGCCGCGGCGGCGAACGGTTGGATCGACGAGCGCTCGGTCGTGCGCGAGATCCTCCACAGCATCGTGCGCGCCGGCGCGGACCTGGTGATCACCTACCACGCCCGCGAGGCGCTCGAGAAAGGTTGGCTCAAGTGAAGACGTGGCTCGAACGGGCGAAGAAGGTCATGCCGGGCGGGGTATCGAGCCCGGTGCGAGCGTTCCTCGCCGTGGGCGGCGAACCGCCGATGATCGCGCGCGCGCAGGGCGCGCAGATCTTCGACTCGAACGGGCGCGCCTACGTCGACCTCGTCGGTTCGTGGGGTCCGCTGATCCTCGGCCACGCGCACCCGGCGGTGATCGAAGCGGTGACCAAGGCCGCGCGCGACGGGCTCTCGTTCGGCGCGACGTGCGAGCGCGAAGTGCTGCTCGCGGAGGCCGTGCTCGCGCGCTTTCCGTGGGCCGACAAGGTCCGTTTCGTTTCGACGGGCACCGAAGCGGTGATGAGCGCGGTGCGCCTCGCGCGCGGCGCCACCGGGCGCTCGCGGATCGTCAAGTTCGACGGCTGCTACCACGGCCACGTCGACGGCTTGCTCGTCAGCGGCGGCTCGGGGCTCGCGACGCTCGGCACGCCCGCGTCGGCCGGAGTTCCGCGTGAGTACGCCGAGCTCACCGAGGTGCTGCCGCTCGACAACGAAGCGGCGGCGGAGGAGCTCTTCTCGCGCAAGGGCGCCGAGATCGCGGCCGTGATCATCGAACCGCTGCCGGCGAATTCGGGCCTGCTCGTTCAGCGCAGCGCGTTCCTCAAGAAACTCCGCGAACTCACGAAGGCGCACGGCGCCGTGCTCATCTTCGACGAGGTCATCAGCGGCCTGCGCGTCGCGCCCGGCGGCATGACGCAGCGCACGGCCATCGAGCCCGACATCGTCACGCTCGGCAAGATCGTCGGCGGCGGCATGCCGGTCGGCGCGTACCTCGCGAAGGACGAGCTCATGCACCACGTGGCGCCGCTCGGGCCCGTGTACCAGGCCGGCACGCTGTCGGGAAATCCGGTGGCGATGGCGGCGGGGCTGGCGACGTTGACCGAACTCGCGAAGCCCGGCGTGTACGAGCGCCTCGAAGCGAGCTCGGCGATGCTCAGCCGCGGTTTCGAGCGCGCGCTCGAGCGCTACGAAGTGCCGGCCTCCATCGCGCGCATCGGCTCGATCCTGTGGCTCAGCCTGCAACCCGGCGCGCCGCCGCGTTCGTGGGGCGCCGTCAACCAGGACGGCGCCAAGCTCTACGCGCAGATTCACCGCAGCGCGCTGCAGAACGGCTTGTGGATGGCGCCGTCGGCCTTCGAGGTCGCCTTCGTGTCGCTCGCGCACGACGACGACCACTTGCAGGCCGCGACGATGGCGTTCGAGAACGCGCTCGCGACGCTCCGCGACCGGGCCTGAGCGCGCGACGACAGGCTCCAAGACCGCTCCTTCGACTCCGTGGACCCCGCCCGTCGAAAGCTCTACTCGTACATCGCCGTCGTCGCGGTGTACGTGCTCGTGTTCGGCTGGTGGGTGTTCTTCTTCGTGCACCAGAGCGACTTCTTGCTCGCGCGCATCGCGCGCCGCGACGTGACGCTGCCGCGCGAGGCCGAGGAGGCGCTGCGCCAGGCCACCGACGAGAGCATGCGCATGTTCGTGTTCGAGGGCGCTTTCCTCGGGCTGATGCTGCTCGCGAGCATGTTCCTCGTGGTGCGGTCGCTGCAACGCGAAGTCGCGGTGCACCGCCAGCAGAAGAACTTCCTCTCGGCCGTGACGCACGAGCTCAAGAGCCCGCTCGCGTCGGCCAAGCTGTACCTCGAGAGCTTGTCGCTCGGCCGCGCAGAGGGCGAGAAGCGCGAGCGCTACCTGCGCAACGCGCACGCCGACCTCGAGCGCCTGCAGGAGATGGTCGAGCAGTTGCTCGAGAGCGCGCGCATGTCGTCCACCGGCCCGCCGGTGCACGTCGAGCGCCTGGACCTGCAGGGCGAGCTCGCGCGCATCGTCGACGAGCTCGGCAAGGATCCGGCGACGGACACGGTTGAGGTTTCGCTCGCGCCCGGGCCCGCGCTCGACGTCGAGGCCGATCCAGCGGCGCTGCGCACGATGCTGCGCAACCTGCTCACCAACGCGATCAAGTACGCCGGTCCGTCGCCGCGCGTCGAAGTCAGCCTTCAGTCCGAGGGCGCGCAGGCGCTCGTGCGCGTGCGGGATTTCGGTCCCGGATTGAAAGCGCTCGACACGCGCCGCATCTTCGAGCCCTTCGTGCGCGGCGGCGACGAACTCGTGCGCACCCGCAAGGGCGTCGGCCTGGGCCTGTACATGGTGTCGGAGCTCGCCCGCGCGCAACGCGGGACGGCGCGCGCCATCGGCAGCGTCGAGGGCGGCGGCTTCGCGGTCGAGTTCACCCTGCCCCTGGCGCGCGAACGGCGAGCGAGTCACGCACAGGACGGATCAGGCAAATGAGCGCGGAACGATTGATGGTCGTCGAGGACGAGGAGCACCTCGCCGAAGTGATCGCCGACAACCTCGAGCTCGAGGGCTACACGGTCGAGGTCGTCGTCGACGGCGTGAAGGCGCTCGAACGCATCCGCGAGGCGCCGCCGGCGCTCGTGCTGCTCGACGTGATGCTGCCGGGCATGGACGGCTTCACGATCTGCGACACGTTGCGCCGCGAGGGCCGCGACGTGCCGATCCTGTTCCTCACCGCGCGCTCGAGCCAGGACGACCGCGTGCACGGCCTGGAGCTCGGCGGCGACGACTTCCTCGGCAAGCCCTTCGACCTGCGCGAGCTCATGCTGCGCGTGCGCGCGATCCTGAAGCGCGCGAGCTGGTCCCAGACGCCTTCGAGCGCGGGCGAGCTGCTCGTGCTCGGCCCGGCGCGCGTCGACTTCAAGCGCTACGTCGCGCTGCTCGAGGGCCGCGAAGTGCAGCTCTCGCAGAAGGAAACTCTGATCCTGCGCTGCCTCGCCGAGAAAACGGGCGAGGTCGTCTCGCGCACGGAGATCCTCGACCGCGTGTGGGGCTACAACGCGTTCCCGACCGAGCGCACGATCGACAACTTCATCGTGCGCCTGCGGCGCCTGCTCGAGCCCGACCCGCAGGCGCCTCGCTACATCCACACCGTGCGCGGCACGGGCTATCGACTGACGCCCTGAAACGGCCTGAGAAGCGGCCTGAGAAACGACCCGAGCCGTCCGCGAACGGAGAACATCCCAGCATGAATCCCTCGAATCGCTTGTTGATGCGCGCGCTGCGGCGCGAGATGGTCGAACGGCCTCCGGTCTGGTTGATGCGCCAGGCGGGCCGCTACCTGCCCGAGTACCGCGCGACGCGCCAGGAGGCCGGCGGCTTCATGGCGATGATCCGCGAGCCGAAGTACGCGGCCGAAGTGACCCTGCAGCCGATCCGGCGCTTCGGCATGGACGCGGCGATTCTGTTCAGCGACATCCTCGTGCCGCTCGAGGCGATGGGCATGCCGCTCGAGTTCGACGAGCACGGCCCGTCGCTTCCGGTTCCCGTCCGCGACCGCGCGGGCATCGACGCGCTCAAGCTCGTCGACCCCGGCGAGAGCATGGGCTTCGTCGGCGAAGCGCTGCGGCTGACGCGCGAGGGCTTGCCCGACGAAACCGCGCTGCTCGGCTTCTGCGGCGCGCCGTTCACGCTCGCGGCCTACGCGGTCGAAGGCGGCGGCACGAAGCAGTTCAGCCACGTGCGCAAGATGATGTACCGCGACTTCGAGAGCTTCACGGCGCTGATGGACAAGCTCGCGAGCCAGGTGGCCGCGCACTTGCGCTACCAGGTCGCCTGCGGCGCCGACGCGGTCGTGCTGTTCGACACCTGGGCCGGCACGCTCACGCGCGTCGACTACTTGCGCTACGCCGCGCCCTGGACGCGCCGCGTGCTGCGAGACGTGCAGGACGTCGCGCCGCGCATCGTCTTCGCGGGCGATTCGGACCACTACCTCGAGGACGTGTTCGAGTTCGGCGCGGAAGCGGTCGCGCTCGACCACCGCACGTCGCTCGGCAAGGCGTTCGAGCGCGCGCGCGGCCGCTGCGCGCTGCAGGGCAACCTCGACCCGGCGGTGCTGTTCGCGTCGCCCGACGAAGTGCTGCGCCGCACGCGCGCCCTGCTCGACGAAGTCGGCGGGCGGCCCGGCCACATCCTCAACCTCGGCCACGGCGTGTTCAAAGACACCGACCCCGAATGCGTCGGCGCCTTCGTGCAAGCCGCGAAGGAGCGCGCGTCGTGACGCTCGCGGAGCTGCAAGTCGACGAAGCGCTGCTGCTGCGCATGTCGGGCGCCGGTCCGCGCTACACGTCGTATCCGACGGCGCCGGAGTGGCAGCCGTTCACGAGCGACGACGCGCGCGCCGCGCTCGGGCGAGCGTCGGCCAAACGCGACACGCCGCTCTCGATCTACGTGCACCTGCCGTTCTGCGCGCGCATGTGCTTGTTCTGCGGCTGCACGGTCGAGATCACGCGCCGGGCCGACAAGGTGACGAGCTACCTGAACGCGCTGGAGCTCGAGGTCGAGCGCACGGCGGACGCGCTCGGCGGGCGCAACAAGGTGATGCAGATCCACTGGGGCGGCGGCACGCCGACGCACCTCGCGCCCGCGGAGCTGAAGCGGCTGTTCACGATCCTCACGAAGCGCTTCGAAGTGCTGCCGGGAGCGGAGATCTCGATCGAAGTGCATCCGCACGTGACCACCTTCGAGCAGATCGACACCCTCGTCGAGTGCGGCTTCAACCGCATTTCGATGGGCGTGCAGGACCTCGACCCGCACGTGCAAGAGGTCATCGCGCGCGATCAAACGACCGAGGAAACCGAGGCGCTCGTCGAATACTGCCGCAAGCGCGGCATGGGCGGCGGCGTCAACCTCGACCTCATGTACGGCCTGCCCGAGCAAACCGAAGCGACGTTCGCGGCGACGCTCGAGACCATCGCGCGCATCAAGCCCGACCGGCTCGCGGTTTACGGCTACGCGCACGTTCCGTGGCTCAAGAAGCACCAGACGGCGCTCGAGCCGTACCGCATGCCGACGCCGCCCGAGCGGGCGCGGCTGTTCTTCGTGGCGATCGAGCAACTTTCGAGGTTCGGCTACGAAGTGATCGGCATCGACCACTTCGCGCTGCGCAGCGATCCGCTCTTCAAGGCGCTCGAGGACGGCTCGCTGCACCGCAACTTCATGGGCTACACGACGCACCCGGCCGATGAGATGCTCGCCTTCGGCATGAGCGCGATCGCCGACGTCGGCGGCGCGTTCATCCAGAACGACCACGACACGCGCTCCTACGAAGAGCGCATTCGAAGCGGCGACTTCGCGGCCATGCGAGGCATCGTCCGCAGCGCGGAGGACGACCTGCGCCGGGGCGCGATCCAAGCGCTGATGTGCCGCATGCGGCTCGATCTCGACGAGCTCGGCCGCGAGTTCGGACGCAACGACCTCGCGCACCACTTCGCACGCGAGCTCGAGGAGCTGAAACCGCTCGAAGCCCAGGGCTTCTGCACGCTCGACCCGCGCGGCGTGACCGTCCACCCCAAGGGGCGTCTGTTCCTGCGCCACCTCGCGATGGTGTTCGACGAATACCTGCGCAAGTCGAAGCCCGAGGGCCCGCGCTTCAGCAAGACGATATGACGCGCCGCG
>CALFYL010000310.1 GCA_937952135.1 uncultured Planctomycetia bacterium | reverse complement strand
AAGACCGTCAACACGCTGGAGAACAACTGCGCTGCTCCGCGGCGGAGTTGAGTCGCACCTTCAGTCGCGCAGCGCCATCGGGTGCGTGTTCGTCTCGCGCGGAACGGCTCGAACTCGAGCGCCCGCACAACCGGGGTCGGCCGCGCATGTTCTCGGGATCGCCGAGACCTTTGTCGCCCCCAGTGACACCAACGCGAGGCGTCATGCCACGTTTGTCCGGCAGAGTCTTTCCTCGCCGGAGCGACTCATGGGATCGCACCCCGGCAACACTCGCACCGCGACCACGTAACTCGCGCTCAGCGCGTCGGAGCGGCGCCGCGAGCCCCAGGGACGGCACTCCTTCCCCACCAGGCCTTCCTGCGGCTGCTGTGTCGAGGTCTGCGCCGCACGTGTGCAAGCGACGCCGAGGATCTCGCCCAGGACGTGGTCGTGCGCTTCCTCGAACACGCCTGCACCGCTGACGCGCCTCGTGACGTCCGAAGTTGGCTCGTCCGCACCGCACGCAACCTCGCCGCGGACACAGCTCGACGAGATTTGCTGCGCGTCCCGCAGGACGAAGAGCTCCGTTCGACGCTGGAGGATCAGGCGTCCCCCGACGAACTCCGCCCCGATCGGACCGCTGAGTGCCGCGAACGGGAGGCGACTGTCTCGCGTCTACTTCGCGAAGCGCCACGGAACGAGCTCGTTGTGGCAAGACTCCGAGCGCGCGGCCAACCGCTCCGAATCGTCGCGGCCAGTCTGGGCCTGTCCGTCGCGACGGCCTGGCGGCTCGAGGCCCGCCTGCGAGCGCGCCTGTCGCGCGCGCTGGGGATCGAGTCGAGCGGTTCTGCCGACGATCTCCGCTCGGACCCCACTCGTTCGGGCAACTCCTGAAAAAGACAGCGTCTCGTTCGTCCTCCGTAGTTGGAGTTCTCGATGCTCGAGGACTGCTGCAACCTGCTGAGCCTCCATCGGCGCCTCGACGGGTTGCTTTCCTACCGCGCCGAGAATGTTCTCGAGAGGTGACTCATGGACATCGCTCGTTCCCTGCTTCTAGCAGCCGCCGCTGGACTCCTGGTCCTCGGACTGCCGGCCCCCGTGGGTGCAGCCCTGGACTGCACAGGCTCGGGGACTCACGTCGTGTCCGGCGTGCTGAGATTGACCTGCGCTGGAAGCTGCCCAGCGCCGGGCGCGTGCGAGCAGCGGACCGGATCCGACAGTGTCGGAACCTTCGCCTTCTGCGGCTGCGGAGCGGGAGACTACGACGCTTGCTGCACGGTCGTCATACGCCCGAACGGATGGTTCGGTAACCCGAAGGCGAATACCTACGGCTCTCGCCCACCTTGTCCATTGGCCGGAACATGCTCGCTGAGCGGCAGTTCGAACCAGCCCGGCTGCCATCCGAATCCCAAGTAGACGGCCGCCGCAGCGAGCGCGATCGAGGTCGGGCCCCACGCAGCAGCTATGAACTTCCAGCGAAAAACAGTTGGCCTCGGCCTGCTCGCAGCGCTGCTGATCATCTTCGTCCTGGTGTGGACCCGACACGACACCCAACGCGGCCGCTCGGCGGCTGGCGCACCGGAACGCGCTGGCCTCGAGGTCCCACAACCTGCAGCGAACGGGAGTTCACAGACGCCCCCGATCGGCGAACGCAGCGAGCAACGCGCTGCGAATGAGAGTGACGAGCCGAGCCTTGCAGCGAGCACGCTCGTCGTCGAAGTGCGCGACGCGTTCGGGCAGCCGCTCGCCGAGGCCGAGGTGATTTTCGCACCGCTTGCCGCAAAAAGCGCTGCCATCGAGCAGAGCGCTGCGCCAATGGGAACCTCGGCGACCGATGGCAGGTTGCAGATCGCCGCGCCTCCCACCGTAGCTGGCGAATGGCGTGCGAAGCGCGCTGGCTACGCGCCCTCTGGAACACACTGGAAACCCGGCGGATCCGCGCTGGTCGTGATCGTGCTCGAGCCCGCGCGAGAACTCCGGGGACGTGTGGCGTATGCGGGTGGCGAGCACGTTCAAGAGGCGGTGACCGTCGTTGCGTGGCCGACGCGCTCGACGCCAACCAGCGCAACGTGGCGCGAGGTGCGAGCCGGTCGCTCCAGCGCCGCGTGCAAGGTGACCGTCACGGACGAAGATGGGCGCTTTCGCTTTGCGGACATCGAGTCCGCGAGCCACTACTCGCTGATCGCGCTCGGCGAGAGCGCGATGTCGCTCGCGCCCGTCGAGGTCCTCGCCGAGTTGCGCGACGACGTGCTTGTCGAACTTCATGCGATCTACTCGGTAGAAATCGTGGTTCGCGCCGCAGGGAACGCTGCGATCCGTTCCAACCCACGGTTGTTCGGCGAGGGACCTTCGTGGTCGCTCGTAGCCCAGGCCCGCGCGAGTTCGTTGCTCGCGCTGCCTCCGTGGGCGCAAGCACGGGCCGAGAGCGCGATTCCAGCTCCCGACGCGCCCACGCCAATTGGAGGTCGGCTGTACTTCTCGACTCCGACGCCGCAGGGCTCTGTCGGCGGAATCCACTACACCGTCACGGTCCCGGGCTACCAACCGATCTCGTCCGAACTCACCGCTGAACCTCTGGGCGCCGATACGGACCTGGTCGAGCTCGAGGCCACGCCGGTGGAGACCTGTTGGGGAACGCTTCAAGTGATCGTGAACCGGCCCGCTGAGGCGCCCGCCGAGTTGCTCGGCCGATTCCGCAACCTCGGGACGCTGCACCTGCGTGATGAACGTGGCGCGAACTACAACCTCCAGGTTCGGCAGACGCCGGACGGTTTCGAGAACCTCCCTGGAGTTCCGTGCGGGCGGTATCACACACGCTTCCGTTCGAACTCCACGCACTTCGAGCACCCGCCACGCGAAGAACCGCCGATGCTCGTCGTCGTAGAGCCAGGCCCCGCAGCGTCGCCGGTTCACGTCGATCTCGAGCGTGTGGCCACCTTCGTGCTCGAACTGGTCGACGATGCCGGGGCGCCCTACCGCGACTGGGCCGAAGTCGAACTCATCGGTGTGAGCCCGCTCGTCGAGGGGCTGCGGCAGCAGATCTCCTTCGAGGGCGCGTCGCACGTGATCGATGCAGTCCCGCCCGGTGACTACGTGGTGAAGTTGACGCAGTTGCCAGGCTGTGACAGCGCGGCGGATTCGCAGGCGCTGCTGCCCGCCATCGACGGCGAAGTCGTACATGCCACCCTGACTGCGAAGTGCCGTCCGTAGCTCTAAGCCCTGCGCTCGCGGATGAGCTGCGGGAACTGTCGAAGCGCGCCGTTCGCGACTTGCTGGCGCCAGCATCGCGAACGTCGACGCCGGCCACCGCTTCGCGGCCGGGTGAGCGAGTGTCTCGCTAGAAGCGCGTCGAGCTCCAGCGTCCGCGCAACTCCTTTCGACGGCCGGCGGGCTCGGAGCTGCGCAGACGCTTGGCGCGCCAAGCGTGTGAGGTGACGCGATTCGCTATCCTCTCAGCAGCGCAATGAAATGGCGCAGCACACGAGCGTTCCTTCTCGCCTTCGTGTCGTTGGTTGTCTTGGCGTTG
>CALFYL010000309.1 GCA_937952135.1 uncultured Planctomycetia bacterium | reverse complement strand
GGTCCTGGCGCAGCACGCTGCGCAGCGCGCGCCCGAAGCCGTGCGTGTCGCCGCCCACTTCGCGCTGCGTGACGAGGCACTGCTTGTGGTTGTGCACGAACTCGACGGGGTCCTCGATCGTGACGATGTGACCCTGGCGGTTGCGGTTGATGAAATCGATCATCGACGCGAGCGAGGTCGACTTGCCCGAGCCGGTCGCGCCGGTGACGAGCACGAGCCCCGAGCGCAGCGAGCAGATGCGCTCGCACACCGCCTTCGGCAGGCCCAGTTGTTCGAAGGTGGCGATCTTGGTCGGCACCAGACGCATCACGGAGGCCACCGAGCCCTGCTGGAAGAACACGTTGGCGCGGAAGCGGCCCTGGTCGGCGAGGCCGAACGAGCAGTCGAGCTCGAACTCGCGGTCGAGCTTCGCGATCTGGTCGCTGGTGAGCACGCTGGTCGCCAGGCGCCGCGTGTCCTCGGGGCTCAGCGGTGGGCAATCCACGGGCAGGAGCATCCCGTCCACGCGGATGCGCGGCGGGCTGTTGACCGAGATGTGCAGGTCCGAGCCACCCTGACGCACGAGGAGCGTCAGGAGTTCTTCCATGGTGATCATGCTTGGCGCCTCGCCGACGACGCTGCGGACGCCCGTGGGGAGACCGTCCCATGGGGTTGGCGTCAATGACGGCGGGCACTCATCGGTCGCATCGGCGCCGCGACTGGAGCCGGCTCGGAGCGGCGCGCGCCAAACCGCCGAACGCGCGCGAAGTTCGCACCGATCCCGGGAAAGCACGGCGGCGGCCCCGGGTTCGCCCCGAAGCCGCCGCGGCGGATGCGTCGTGCGCTGCGCGCCTCTGGGCGCTCAATCCTCCAGATCGTGCTTCTTTCCGATCTGGGCCAGAAGTTTTTGCTGCTCCTGCGCCGGCACCGGCTGGTAGTCGGCGAGCGTGAGCGAGTACATCCCCTCGCCGGCGGTCTGCGACTTGAGGTCGCGCTGGTAGGTCTGGATGGCCGACAGCGGCGCGTGCGCCTTGATCACCGTGGTGCGGCCGTCGGCCTCGGTCCACTGGTCGAGCACGTGCGCGCGCCGGTGGCTGGTGAGGTCGGAGAAGATCGCGCCCGCGCATTCGGTGGGGATCGAGATCGCCATCTCCATCACCGGCTCGAGCAGCACGGGGTGCGCCTTGTTGAACGCGTCCATGAAAGCGCGCGCGCCGGCGGTCTTGAAGCTCGCCTCGTCCGAGTCGACGTCGTGGTACTTGCCGTCGTAGACCTCGAAATCGAGGTCGACGACCTGGCTGTGCGTGAGCACGCCCTTGCCGACGATCTCGCGCATCCCCTTCTCGACCGCCGGGATCAGGTTGCGCGGAATCGAGCCGCCGACGACGGCGTCGGTGAAGTTCACGCCGCTGCCCTTGGGCAGCGGCCGCACGCGCACGAAGCACTCGCCGAACTGGCCGCGGCCGCCCGATTGCTTCTTGTGGCGGTGGTGGCCCTCGGCCGCGCGCGTGACCGTCTCGCGGTATGCGATGCGCGGCAGATGCGTCGTGACCTCGACGCCGAAGCGCCGCTTGAGCCGCGACTCGACGACCTGCAAGTGCAGGTCGCTCATCCCGTAGAGCACGAGCTCGTGCGTCTCGGGGTCGTGCTTCACGCGCACGGTGGGGTCCTCGGCTTCGACCTTCTTGAGCGTCTCGCCGATCTTCTGCTCGTCGGCGCGGCTCTTGGGCTGCACCGCGAGCGCCACCATCGGCTCGGGGAGTTCGATCGGCGGGAGCGCGAGGGGCTCCTTGCCGGCCTGCGTGACGCTGTCGCCGATCGCGACGTGCTCGACCTTGGTGAAGGCGACGATCTCGCCGGCCTTCGCGGATTCGATGGGGTCGCGTTTGCGTTTGCCGACCTGACGGAACAGGCCTCCCATCTTCTCGCCCTTGCCGCCCGAGTGCGGTCCGACGAGCGTGTCGTGCGAGGTCATCTGTCCGGCATGAATGCGCGCGGTGCAGACCTTGCCGACGTGCGGGTCCGAGCGCACGTTGAACACCTGCGCGACGAGGTTCGCCTCGGGATCGAGCGGCACGACGTCGCCGGCGGCGTTCTTCATCTCGAAGAAGCTCGGATCGGGCGCGAACTCCTCGAGGAACGCGAGCACCTTGTCGACGCCCTCGCCCGTGAGCGGATTGCAGCACAGGACCGGGACCAGCGAACCGCGCGCGATCGCGAGCGGCAACTCGAGGTGCAGCTCCTCGTCGCTGAGCTCGCCCGTCTCGAGATAGTGGTTCATCATCTCGTCGTCGGAGCACGCATCCATCACGCGGTCCATGAGGTTGCGCTTCCAGCCGTTGCGGTCGGCTTCGACGATCGATTCGACGCGCGAGAACTTCTGGCCCAGCGCATCGGGCACGAGGTACGGCACGCACATCTCGCCGATCACTTCGTCCAGCTCGGCCACCAGTGCGTCGTAGTCGTGGTTCTCCGCGTCGAGATGCGTGACGACGATCACGCGGCCCTTGCCGAGCTTGAGGGCGTGCTCGAGCTTGTGGCGCAGGTTCTGCGAGACGCGTCCCGCCGCGCTCACCACCCCCACCACGACATCGGAAGCGACCATCGCGCCGTTGCAGTCGCCGATGAAATCCTGGTAGCCCGGCGTGTCGATCAAGGTCCAGGTGCGCGTCTTGGTCTGCGCCTGAACCACGGAGAGCTGCAGCGTGTGGCCCTTCTCCTGCTCCTCGGGCTCCGTATCGCAAATGGACGTCTTGTCCGTCACCGAACCCTTGCGCGGAGAAGCGCCGAGCGCGAAGGCGAACGCGTCGACGAGGGTCGTCTTTCCAGCGGACGGATGGCCAACGAAGGCCAGGTTGCGGACGCTCTGGACGGCAGAAGTCATGTTGGATGAAGCCGGATCGTCGGGCCCGCGCGAGGGCGCACTCGGCGCCGCTCGCGGGCGGCAGCGACGCCGGGAGAACTACGTACGTCGCGGGGCATACTACGCTGGCGCCCCACTTCCGGCGAACCGCAACGACTTCGGAGGAAAGCGTAGAACGCGGCCGCAAAAGACAGCCCCTCGCGCGCGCCGGGATGCGGCGGCGAGCGAGGGGCTCGAGAGCGAAGCGAGCGATGTCGAGCGCGCGTTCAGTGCGCGCCGAGCTTAGCTGCCGGCGTCACTGCTGGATGGGCGTGCCGGCGGCCTTCTCGACGACGATCTCCACGCGCCGGTTCTTCGCCTTGTTCGCGCGCGAGTCGTTCGCCGCCACGGGACGGTGCGGGCCCCAGCCGGTCACCGCGCAGGCTTGATCGGGCATGCCCGCGTCGTCGACCAGGCTGCGCAGCACAGCCATCGCGCGCGCGAGCGACAGGTCGCGGTTCGAGGCGAACTTCGACTTCTGGATCGGGTCCGAGTCCGTGTGGCCTTCGATCCAGTACTCATGCTCGCCGGCGGGATAGTCCTGCTTGAGCGTCTTCGCGACCGACTTGAGCGCGCGCTTGCCGTCCGCGGACAGATCGGCGCGTCCCGAGGCGAAGGTGATCTCGGTGGGGATCGAGATCACCATGCGTCCGTCGCGCATGCCGTAGCCGATGCCGAGCTGATCGAGCTCGGCGTAGTTCTGACCCGGGTCGCGTTGAGGCTGCTCGAGCAGGCGCGCGTTCGCTTCGGCGAGCGCTGTCTCGAGCGAGTCCTTCTGCGCCTGCAGGTCGCGGATCTCGCTCTTGATCTTCGAGCGCTCCTCGCGCAGCGCGCGGTTCTCTTGATCGCGCTCATCGGCGACCGCCTTGTACTGCTGCGCGGCGCAGCTCGTGAACAGCGGCGCGAGCGCGAGGCACGCCAGCAACACCTGATGCAAACGAAGTGACTTCATGGTTACCCCTGGGAGGATTCGAAGCTGAGGCGCGGCCGCCGTGCGCGGTCGACTGAGCCGTGAGAGGAGACGAGAGAGAGAGAGGACTGGAGACGGTGGGCGAGGAACGCTCGCAGCGAACTGCGCCCTTCCCGTGGACTTTCCCCCGTGGATTCGAGGGCTCCGGAGAGGCCGGACGCCGTGCGCGACCAGCGGTGGAACGAAGCGCGCAGACGCTCTCAGAACCACTCGCGCAAGTGATTCCAATACACGAGCGCGAGCGCAGTTCCAAGGGCCAAGTACGGACCGAAGGGCAACATCTGTCCGGCGCAACGCGCGGCGCGAAGCGAATCGCTCCAGCCTCGGGCGCTGCGCCGAGACGCGGCGCGACGGCGGAGGAAGCACAGCAGGCGGCCGATGTTCGCCACGCCGACGAGCGCGCCGACGAACGAGGCGATGACGAGCACCACCAGCGCCCCCAGCGGCCCGACGAAGCCGCCGGCGGCGCCGAGCAGCTTCACGTCGCCGAGCCCCATCGCTTCCTTGCCGTAGGCGCGCTCGGCGAGGAATGCGACCGTCCACAGCCCGCCGTAGCCCGTCGCGACGCCGATCAGCGACGCCAGAAGCGCTCCGGTCCGGTCGAGCTCGGCGCCTTGGGAGAGTTCCAGCGCCAGCCAGGAGTGCTCGTGGAGCGCTGGCACGAGGAACGACGCGACCGGCGCGAGCAGCATGCCGCCGATCGAGACCTCGTCGGGGATCTCGAAGAACTCGAAGTCGACGAAGGTCGCGACGATCAGGCCGCTCAGCACCAGCACGCGGACCGCGATCAGGTCCCAGTGCTCGACCCCGGTCTCGTAGGCGATCCACAGCCACGCCGCGGCCGTGAGCGACTCCACGAGCGGGTAGCGCCATGAAATGGGCGCACGGCATCCGCGGCAGCGGCCGCGCTGCACGAGCCAGGACACGAGCGGGATGTTCTCGTGCCAGGCGAGCGACTTCTTGCAGCTCGGGCAGATCGAGCGCACGGGGCGCGTGACCGTCAGCCCCTCGCGCGGCAAGCGGTAGATCGCCGCGTTGAGGAACGAGCCCACGAAGAGCCCGATCACGGTCCACCACACCAGTTGCAGCGCCGGCGCGATCTCGCCGATCTGCGCGCCCGCCGCCGCGATGGGGAACGCGCCGGAACACATCGCCGTCATCGGATCGAACCCGCCGCCGGCTCGTACTCGATCAACACGTCGTCGACCCACGGCGGATCCCAGGCCTGTTCCGCGCCCCCCTCGGCGGGGAAGACCTCGAGTTCGATCAGCAGGCGCAGCGTCGAGCACATCAGGAGGGCCGGATCGTCGACCAGGGGCGCGGGGGACCTGGAGGGGCTGCCCACCGGCCGGTCGCCGAGGTACCGAACGCGGGCCCGTCCTGCGCCGTGCCGGGCGGTGATGCGCGGCCCGTACTCGAAGCGGCGCGCGCCGCGGGGCGGCAGGGAACTCGAGAGCACCGCCAGTCGGAGCGGCGTCCGCAGGACGTTGCGCTCGAGCGGCGCGAGCGACCAGGCGAGCCGCTGCCCGGCGCCGATTCGCGCGCCGCTGACGTAGTGGGCGATGCTCTCGGTGGAGAGGTCGAGGAACCAGAGCCGCCGGGCCTCGACGTGCGCCTGGCGAGCGATCCGTATGCGGCCGCCGGCGATCAGGATCAAAGGCGTTGGGAACTCGAGCCGTCCGTCGATGACCAGGTCGCCGCCGGCCACGATCACCGTCGCGGTGACGCCTTGCTCGACCAGACGCGCGAGCACCTGCTCGGCGTCGAGCGTTTCGCCCTGGAGCGCGGCGAGCCACTCGACGTCGCAAGCGCCCGCCGAGTCGGCGCTCCCGTCCGCCGCCTGCGGCCGCGCGCGCGAGAGCTGGCCCGCGATGCGGATGGAAGCCTGGGCGCGCAGCATGACGAGACCGCCCGCGCGCGTCAGGTTCGCGCTGTCGCCGGCATCGATCCTCACGCGTGTAGCGTGCGCGTCGTCGAACTCGAGCTCGCCCCGGAGTTGAAGCTCTCCGTCGCGGCCCTCCCCCACGAGCCGCGGCAAACGCACCTCGACGCGCCCGCTGTCGCGCCACCACGCGGCGCCGTCGGCGTCCTCCCACACTTCGCCGGAGCGCGTGAGCGGGTTCGAGAAACTCTCGAGGTGCGCGGCGAGCCCGTCGCGACCCGCGCGCCGGCCCGCTTCGACGCGCAGGTCGAGCGCGCGCGTCGCGGTCGGGCTCACCAGGATCATCGCGTGCCCGCCGAGATCGTTGACGCGCCCCTCGCGCGCCATGCGCAGCACATAGGCGCCGGGTTCGAGCGGTGTGTCGCGTGGTCGGAGCTCGACCACCGCGCCGCCCTCGGCGAACGTGGCGCGCTTGTCGTAGTTCTGCACGAGGTGCGCCGACAAGGGCACCACGGCGGAGCGCGGCAGCGAGCCGCTGCTCGAGCGTTTGACGAGCTCGAAGTCCTCTCCGGCCAGGCTCGACGGATCCACGGGTTCCTCACCGAGCAACAAGATCGGTTCGCCCTCGCCGACGACCGGCGAGGTGAGCACGAGCGGCAACCCGCGCGTCGGGCTGGAGTCCTCGAACAGCGGCCGTTCGCCGCGCGTCTCGAGCGACGCGACGCGCAAGTCGAGGCTGCGGTTGGCGGCGAGCGGAGCGCCGCTGCGGCCGCGGACTCCGTCCGGCGCCGGGAAGCCCACGAGTTGGACCGTGTACACGCCGCCCGGGCGGAAACCGCCGTCCGAGAGGTCGGCCGCGAGCACCGGGTCGGGAGTGAATTCGAGCCGATCGGCGACGACGTGCCAGCGGCCGCGAGCCTCGCGGCCCTCGCCGTCGCGGATGCGAACGCTGCTGGGGTGCACGGAGGAGGGCTCGAGCGGCTCCGAGAAGTGCAACACGATGCGCTCGTTCAGGAACACCTCGGCGCGCTCGATGGGGCGCACTTGCGTGAGTTCCAGCCAGCGGGCGGGCGCGGCGCTCGGACGCGTGCACGAGAGCGCCGCGAGCAGCGCGATCGGCCGCAGTTTCGACACGCGCCCCACGCCACCTGCGGCCCCTGCCATCGTCTCGGCGCCCGCCATCGTCGGGTCCATTTGAGCAAGTCGGGTGCGCCACCCCCAAGCACGCCACGCGCAAGTCCGCGCCCAACTCGTCGCCCGACTCGTCGCCTGGGCCCTTCCGGCAATCCACCCGGCGGTCGCGGCTAAGGCTCGTCGAAATGCAGAACGCGCCCGATCGCTTGGGCGATCGAAGCGCGTTCCGATGTCGCCGCGCCCTGAGCTGGACGCCGCGCGCAGCCGTTGTCAGCGGAAGAAGCTGAACCCGAGGGCCGACACCGACGGCGACGTGGCGCTCTCGAGGTTCGAGATCATCGTGACTCGGACCTGGAAGAAGAACGAGCCGTCGATCTCGGCCATCGAGGCCTTCCAGGTCGGATCGTTGTTGAGGAAGTTGACCGTGTAGGCGGTCGCCGGAAGCGAGTTGAGAGGGCTCGAATCGCCGTAGGGATCGAGGTTGTTCGCGTTCAGCCACGGCGTCGCGGGCGGCGCGCCCGCCTGCAGTCCTGTCGCGCCACGGAAGTGCAAGAGCACCTGCGTGCCGAGCGGTTGCTCGGCGAGCGACGGCTCGACGATCGGCTCGGCGAAGCTGAACGAAGCGCCGGCGGCCGTCGCGCACTGGAACCAGCGCGAGTGCGCTCGGTTCACGCGGATGACGAAGTCGCCCTGCCCGTACAGCACGATCTGATTGTGCGGCAGGCTGTTGAAGCCGCCCGGAGGGTTGGTGCCCTTCGCGATGATCTCGGTGTCGGGGTCGATCGTGACGAGCACGCCGCCGAGCGTGACCGCGCCGCCCGAGTACACCGTGAACCACGGCGGCGCCTCGAGCGCGAAAGCCGGCGGCACGAACGTGTACTGGTCGAGCGGAACGGGCATCGCGATCCGGCCGTTCGGCCGGTTCGACTGCGTCGAAGTCGTGTTCGGATAGCAGCGGATGTCCATCAGCAGCGGCAAGCCGATCGTCGGCACGTTGCCCAGGCCGTACACCGCGGCCGTCGCGCCCGTGACGGGCTTCTCGTTGCCGAGCTCGACGCCTTCGCCTTCACCGGGCTGCCCGGTGGTGGGCTGCCCGCGGGTGAGGACCGCGGTGTCGCGCCAGGTGAACAGGCGGTAGTCCGAGGCCGCCAGGCCGCGGTTCAGCGGCCAGGGCGCGAGCACGGTGCCGTTGAGCGACTGGATCGACTCGACGGGGTTGATGGTGTAGCCCTCGCCGCGCGGGTGCACGATCGCCTGCGGATCGTTCAGCGGATCGAGCAGGTTGTCGGAGAACGTGTCGGAGAGGCCCGAGTTCGGGTGCACCGCCACCTGGTTCATCGGGTCGAACAACTCGTCGGGGAGGAACTTCGAGTGCGACAGGCGCATCTCGAACTCCGGGTAGTTGTCGACGAGCACGCCAGCGTTGGTCGGCGACCACCACAGGCCCTCGACGTCGAGATTGAAGGTCGCGTCGTCGAACGCCTGCGTCGGCTCGGTCCAGCCGGTGGCGACGTTGAACCCCATGTCGAAGTAGCGCCACACGGTCATGGTGCGCGCGCCGAGCCGCGTGAGCGGGTTCATCGCCACACCCACGATCGACCCGTTCGGCTGGAGGAGCGGCGCGCGCGCGCCAACCTCGAGGCCGCCGGCCATCAGGCGCGCGGAGGTGGACTGCGACTCGAACACACCGCTGATGCGGGCGACCGAGCGCGGACGGATGCGCGCGTTCAACAGGTCGTAGATCAACTGGCCGCGGAACTCGGGATCGAGCGGCGGATCCGTGGGCAACGCGTCCTCGTCGGTGCTCGCGAAGCGCAAGCTGATGCTGCGGCTCTCGATCGGCGGCTGGGTCGAGGAGAGGGTGAAGGCCGGCAGCGCGCCGAGGCCGTCCGCGAGCGAGGCGCCGAGTTCGTTGCCCGCGAGGTCGAGCACGCCGTCCGCGCCCGTGCCGACGCGCAGGCGGTAGGTCTCGGACTGGCCCGTGGCGTGGCGCAGCGGCATCCGCGGTTGGAACGTGAAGCGCGTCAAGTCCGCCGACGCCGCCACGAGTCCGACGACCCGGCTCTGGATCACCGGCGTCGCGGCCGGCGGATCGACCTGGAAGCCGTAGGTGAGTTGCAGGCTGTCGAACGAGTTCACCGACGCGGGATTCAGCGGCTCGCTGAACTGCACCGTGAAGGTCGAGTTCGTGGAGAGACCGGTCGCGGGCGCCGTCGCCGGCGAGGGGAGCACGGTCACCCAACACGCGGGGCGCGAGGTCTGATCGCTCGTGGCGGTCCACGGCTGGCGGTACTGCGCCGCGGCGCCTTCGGTCACGGCGGCGCCCGCGAACACGCGGTCGACGAGGTCGACGATGACCGAGGCCGCGGTGTTGCCCGACGGAGGCTGGCCGTCCAGCACCACTTGCAGGTAGACCCCGTTCGACAGCGCGATCAGGTCGCCGACGCGCGGCTGCATGGCGCACGCGACGGATCCGAATTCGACGTCGAGCAAGTACGTGTCGGGGCTGAGCAGTTGCACGTTGCGAAGCGTGACCTGCTGCGAGCTCGTGATCCGCGGCGCGATGTTGTCCGGCAGAAATCCGTTGTTCGGATCGCCGGTGACCGACGTGCGCCCGCCGGACCGGAAAACGCGCACCACGTCGAGACCGGGAGCGGCTGCATCCGTCGCGCCGTTGCCCGAGAAGCTCAACGTCGTGCCGTTCAGGTTCGAGAGCACCTCGGAGATCTGGCCGGGCACCGGACGCGTCGGGACGCGCAGGACGGCGTTGCCCTGGTTCGGCGTCAGCGCCTCGGGAAGGCCGAGCGAATTGACCGCCAGGCCCAAGGCGGCCGCCTCGTCCTGCGACACCGTCAGGTCGACGAGCACGCGCGTCGAGCGGTAGTTCGAGTTGTGGAGATCGCCGTAGTTCGGGTCGGCGAACACGCGCGCTCCCTGCAGGGTCGTCGGCGGGTAGCCGACCTGCAAGCCAACGCCCCCGCTGTTGATCGTCGTCGGATCGAGCAAGTCGTTGAACACCAGACGCACCGCGCCATTGCGCGGCACCGCCGTGAACGGCGGAAGCTCGTTCGGGCTGAGCCCCTTCACGAGGAAGAACTGGAGGCTGTCGTCGAGGGCGTCGAAGGCCGACTGAAACTCCGGCGATCCGAAGGGATGCGTGATCGTGAGCAGCTCGCGACCGGTTCCCGGCAGCCGCTCGAGGATGTAGTCGAGCCCGTCGGTTTGAATGTCGGGGCCGACCAGGAAGTCGGAGAACAGCCGAGTGCGTTCCTGGGTGAGCGGGTCGTAGTCGAACACGTCCACCAGCCGCCCCCACTCGGTGCGCAGCAGGCGCAGGGTGACGGCCGCACCGCCCGAGTTCTCGTCGACGATGAACTTCAGGCCGGTCGCGCCCGGCTGGTCCTGGATCGAGCCCACGGGCAACTGCGAACCCTGGGTGGTGCTGGAACTGTCGCAAGCGCCAGCGCCGAAGGCGGCGCCCAGCGCGAGGAGGAGCGCCGCGGGACGGTGTCGGGAAAGCATGGGAGTCTGCATGGGCTAGACGCGGTAGGACGGCGCGGGAACCTGAGAGGCCGGGCGACGCCGCGACCTGTGAACGGGAGCCCGAAGGGGGTCGGGCGAGGCGCACTCGACCGCGGTCGAGCGCGCCCGAAAGTTGGGCCTCAGGCGCAAGCTCCGAACGGGCCGGAGCTTAGCGGTAGAGGAACGGCAGTCGGAAGAATTGCACCGCGGGGATGGGGTTGTTCGCCTGCCCCGAGGTGAGCGGCCCGATGTCGAAGAGCACTTCGAAGCGCACGAAGCGCCAGCCGCCGTTGCCGAGCGTGTTGAGCGTGGCGACGTCGGACGTGAACGCACTGGCCTGTCCCGGATCGGGAAGGCCGGTCAGCGCATCCGCGCGAGTGGCTTGGAAGCGGAACTGCACGTCGGCCGGCGCCGGCAGCGAGTCGGCCGCGCCGCTGCTGAAGATGCGGAAGAACGCGGGGTGAACCGACACGGCGGTGTTGGTCGTCAGTCCCGGGAAAGCCAGCATCGACGGGCCGTCGCCATCCACGACGAGGGTCAAAGCCTGGGTGCCCGCGTTGTACGAGGCCGTGACGATGTCGAAGCGCTGCGAGTTGGCGCCGGCGCTCAGCCGAATCGCATAGCTCGTCAGCAACGACGGGTTGTCGAGCAGGGCTTCGTTGTCGGTTCCCAGCAGGGTCGCCGCGTTCATGACCAACGTGCGGCCGCCCGGGTTGGTGATGTAGGGCACCGTCGAACCACCGATGTTGATGGTCGCCGTCGAGAGGATCGCCGGTTGCGCATCGACCACGCCGCCCGTCGTCAGGACCGAGCCCGTGGCCGGGTTCACGCCGCCGAAGTCGAACTCGACGTCGCGGTACAGGCCGGTCGCTTCATTGAAGCCGCCGTCGCCCAGCGCGATCCACTTCGAACGCGCGCGCGAGGTGCGGCCGAAGGTCGGCAACATGTAGCACGCGTTTCCGACCGAGCCGTTCGCGCCCGCCGGACAGAGCGGCGCCGGCGCACAGATACGGTCGAGCGTCGCTCCCGTCGGAATGAGCACGTCGTTCGTCGCGGACGAGGTGCCGACCGCGCCGTTCGAGGTGTGCAGTTGAACGATCCCCGGTCCGCCGTCGCCGCCGGCGCCGTTGACTTGACCGCGACAGCCGTTCACACCGGTCGTCGGGTAGCCCGGAGGGCACGCGTCGTTCGTCGGGAGCGTTTCGCGCTGGCCGGTCGGGCTCTGGATGCCGCCGCCGAGGTCCCCGGCGCCCGCACCACCTTGGCCGCCGAGCACGTTGATCGCCCAGTTGTTCGCCGGTGCGTTGGGCGCGGAGGTCGCCGTGTCGTCCACGTTGACAGCCGTCTTCGCACGGAAGTCGATCTTGCCCGCGCACTGAAGCACGACGTGACCGCCCGAGCCGCCGCCCGAGCCGCCGCCGACGCGGTTGAGGAACGAATTGTTCTCACCGCCGCCGCCGACACCGCCGCGAACGATCATGCGACCGTCGCCGCCGAACAGAACGCTGCCGAGCGCGAGGACGTGGACCGAGCCACCGCCCCCCGCACCGCCGGCGCCCTTTTCGTCGCCCGCCGGGCTCCAGGGTCCGGGGAAGGTCCCGCCGGGGACGATCGCGGCGTCGCCGCCCGCACCGCCGCCCGCGCCGGCCCACGGAGTCGTGAGCTCCCCGATCGTGACCGCCCCGCTGGTGACGTTGAACTGGACGCCGAAGTAGTTGTTGTTCGGGTCGGGGTCGCTGAACGGCTCCGGTCCGATCGCGCCGCCGAGCGGGCCCAGCGGGCCGGTTTGCGCGCCGTTCGAACCCTGCTGGTTGTCGAAGCCCCGCTCGGCGTCGTAGCCGATGCGACGCTGCTCGAAGGTGCCGGTACCGCCGCCAAAGCGCAGGACGTCCGCGCCGAGACGCCCGCCGCCACCGCCCGCGCCGCGACGTTGTTCGACGGCCGCGCTCGTGCTCCAGCCGGTCTCGCCGCCCTGGCCGCCCTTGTCGGCGACGTTGAACGCGCCGAAGCCGTTGCCGCCGCGCGGCGTCGAAGCCGTGGTCAGCGCGCTGCCCGTACCGCCGCGACCGCCGCCCGCGTGACCGGGCGCGCCCGGTTCGGGGATGTTCGTGGTGTTGAGCGTGTTCACACCGAGGTTGCTGTTGCCCGACGCGATGATCTGACCTCGGATCCACACGTCGCCGGAGGCGAGCAGCACGAACGGGTTGGGGCCTTCGATCTTCAGCGAGCCGCCTTGCTCGATGTAGAAGTTCCGGACGTCCACGACCCCGCCCACGATGGTGAGGTTGCCGGTCGGCTGGAAGGAAGCCGTCGGTCCCTGATTCCCGTTCCAGGTCGGATCGTTCGGGAAGGCCGGGTTGAAGTTCACCGACAACGTGCCGCCGTTGATGGTGGTGTTGGTGGTGTTGAAGATGACGTTCTGACCCGGGCCGATGTACCAGTCGAACACGCCGCCGGGGCCGCCCGTTCCGGTGAACGAGAAGCGCGCGCGGAGCTCGCCGTTGGCGCCCCACTCGGCGCGCGGCTCGGCGAAGGACGAGACCGCGTCTTCGTTCACGGCCGAGTCGAAGGACTCGAGCACGTGGTCGGCCAGCAGCGGCGGGTTGACCGGGAAGGGCTCGGTCGCCGCGATCGCGAAGTCGTCGCGCGGATTGGGATTGTTCTCTCCGACGATGTCGGTGAATTCCGCCGTCACGACCGCGCGCAAGGTGGTCGAGGGCGGAAGCGCGCCGCGCGGGCTGATGCGAACGCGTGCGCCGATCTGGCTGCAGTTGCGTTCGAGCACGACGTTCGTGGCGAGCGGAACCCAGGTCGTCGTCGCACCCGAGTTGTTCGCGAACTCCCAGCGCAGGCGGTTCGACGAGATGTTCGCCGCGGCCGGGTTCACAGGTTGGTCGAAGTTCAGAACGAGCTCGACGCGCGAGGCGAGGTCCGAGAGCTTGTTGAGCGGCAGGTCGATCGGCGGCAGCAGCTCGATGTTGCCGTTGGTGTCGCGGTTGAAGTAGTGCTTCGTGCCGCCCTGGCCGCCGACCTCGATGAACGAGTAGATCTGCTCCTGCGGGATCGTCGGGTCGTTGTTGAGGATGCCCTGCACGCGTTGCGGCAGCGTCTCGCCGAGGATCAGCGGGGTCGGCGGGCCGACCTGCGCATCCAGGTAGAGGTTGAGCGGATTGAGGGAGACCGGCGTGGTGAAGCGCCGCGCCTGGCTGAGCGTGAGCGCGTCGCCGCCCGTCGAACGGATCGGGAGCTGCGAGTTCTCGTCGGCGCCGATGACGTTCAACTCGTAGACGAAGGGCAGGTCGTTGTTCGCGGGGTTGATGCCCGCGTGCAGTCCGGCGTCGGACAGGTCGTCGAGCGTCGGGCACAGCGGCTGGAACACGATCGTGCGACCGGAGTTCTCGAAGTAGAACTCACCCGCCGCCGGACCGCCGCCGACCTGGCGCACGTTGAACGTGTTGAGGTTCACGCTCAGCGGATCGACCGCTTGGCTGAACGTGACCTTGATGGGCCGGTTGATCTGCCACACCTGGCCGTCGGCCAGATTGACGTTCGTGATCTGGAATTCGCCACTGCCGCTGCTGCCACTGCAGGAGGCGAGCGCGGCCGCCACGAGGGCGACGATGCCTGCGCACGATGTGTTGCGACGGAAACCGCTGTGCATGGGTGACTGTTGGGTTGAGATCCGAGAGGAGGAGCGGTTGGGCGAGGGGCTGCCGACGGCCGTCGGCGAAGTCGGGGACAGAACCGGGCGTCGAATCCGTGTCCAGTTCAGCGGAAGCAGGTGCATTGTGGGGTTCTCCGCCGGTCGTCGCGGCCAGCGGTGCTGACCGCGGCGCGGCGCGGGTGCGTAGATCGGCGGGAGATCAGCGGCGGTACGCGAAGCCGAGCGTGGTCAGTTCGGGCGACAGACCGCTCAACGGGTTGCAGAGGAACGTGACGCGGATCTGGAAGTAGCGCGCTCCGTTGATCGCCGACATCGTCGTGCGCCAGACATCCGTGTTCCCGATGAACGTCGGGGTCACCGGGGTGACGCCGGTGATGCCCAGCGCCGTCAACTGCGCGTTCGTGTAGAGGTTCCCGTAGGAGTCCATGTTCGCCGCGCTGGCGTAGGGGTGCGGCGGATTGCTGCCGGGAACGATGGCGCTCGCACCACGCACGCCGACGATCAACTGCGTGCCGGTGGGCAGCGCCTCCGGGCCGGGCTCGAGCACCGGCTCGGCGAAGATCGTGCCCGTCGCGAGCGTGTCGAGCCACACCGTGTGCATGCGGCTGATGCGCACCAGGAAGTCCGCTTGTCCGTAGTAGAAGGTGTTGTCCCCCC
>CALFYL010000308.1 GCA_937952135.1 uncultured Planctomycetia bacterium | reverse complement strand
AGCAATCCGCCTTCCAGGGCGGCTTCTCGTGCATCAAGCCGCCGACGCTGCGCACCGCGGCGCAGGGCTCGGGCGGCAACGCGGCGGCGGACTGCTCGGGGACGTTCACGCTCGACTTCAATGACCGCATCCAGAGCGGCGTCGACTCGCAGCTCATCGCCGGCGCGCAAGTCTTCGCGCAGTTCTGGTCGCGCGACCCCGCCGACGCGAGCACGACCAATCTCAGCGACGCGGTGGCGTTCTTCATCAACCCCTAGCGGCTCCGACGCGCGCCCTCCCCACCCGGGAGGGCGCGGTTTGTCGCGGCGCCTACCGAGGTCACCCCCGCCGCTGCGTACACTGCGGCTTCCAATGAAGCACCTCGCGATCCTCTCCGCCGCGGCGCTCCTGCCGCTGTTCGTCCGCACCATGCAGAGTCCGAGTCAACCGCCGGTCGGCTACTCCGACACGCCGCAGCTTCCCGGCCAGGAATGGAAGGTGCACGACAGCGCGCGTCCGCAGCCGCCGGTGCTAGCGCCCGCCGACGGCGCGAACCTCGGTGCGAAGCCGCCCGCGGACGCGATCGTGCTCTTCGACGGCAAGGACGCCAGCGCTTGGACCTCGGGCGGCAAGCCGTGCCCGTGGAAGATCGAGGGCGGCTACATGGAGGTGAACGGCGGCGGCTCGATCGAGACGCGCGAGCACTTCGGAGACCTGCAGTTGCACCTCGAGTGGGCTTCGCCCGCGAAGGTCGAGTCGAGCTCGCAGGGCCGCGGCAATTCGGGCGTGTTCCTCATCGGGCGCTACGAGATCCAGATCCTCGACTCCTTCCAGAACCCGACCTACGCCGACGGCAGCGCGGCCTCGCTCTACGGTCAGTTTCCGCCGCTGGCGAACGTCACGCGCGCGCCGGGCGAGTGGCAGAGCTACGACATCGTCTTCCGTGCGCCGCGCTTCGAGGGTGAGCGCCTGGTGTCGCCCGCCGTCGTGACGGTCGTCCACAACGGCGTCGTCGTGCAGAACGCGCGCGAATTCATCGGCGCCACGCGCCACCGCGACGTCGCGACCTATTCGGCGCACGCTCCCGAGGGCCCGATCGGCCTCCAGGACCACGGAAACCCGGTCCGTTTCCGCAACATCTGGGTGCGCAAGCTCTGAACTTCTGCTGGGCGCCTGGCGCGCGCCCGCTCGTGCCCCCGCCGAGACCCAAGGCAGGCTGGACGCCGCGTACGGCTCGCCGCACAATCTCCGCCCCGCCGAAAGCGGCGCACGGAACGGAACAGGCAAGGAACAGGACAGACGATGGCGATCGGCGAAACGATTCGGCAGATCTTGGTGCAGTACGGTCCGTGGATGGTGATCGGCGTGGCGGTGATCTCCGTCGGCCTGTTCGCCGCTGTCTTCGCGACGTTCCTGATGAACGAGCTGTTCTTCAAGCGCAAGGCGGCCCACGGCGATCACGGCCACGGCACGCACGGCCGAGCCGACCACGGCCACGGCGCGCACCACTGAGCGCCCGCCCTGCGGGGCGCCCAGCCGCGCGCGAGCACGGCACGAGAACGTGACTTCGCGCGGCGTCGCGCGCTAGCGCCGCTCCCCAGACCAGGAGTGCCCCGAGGGATGTTGCTCGCGCTTTCGACTGTCTTGCTCGCCTTCACGGCGCCGTTCACCGCTCCGCCGCCCGTTCGACAGGCCGCGCCACAGAACACCGCGGCGCCGCGGCCCTCCCCCGACTCGTTGGTCGCGATCGGGCAGGCGATCGAAGGCTATTTCAAGGCGCGTGCGGAGCACACGGCCGTCGACGAAGCGCGCGCCGCCGTGCAAACCGCGCTCGCCGCCGCGCAGGCGAAGACGCCGGGTTGGTCGCCGCTGAAGTCGAGCGCCGACCTCGGCCTCGCGCTCGAACTCGCCGCGCAAGCGCGCGCCGAGAAGCTGCGCGACGGCAACGTGCGCGTCGAAACCTTGCACGAGGGCGCGTTCTCGCACGGCGGGCTCGAGTATGCGCTGCGACTTCCGAAGGACTACGACGCGTCCAAGCGCTACCCGCTGATCGTTTCGATCCCCGACCACGACGAGAAGCCCGCCGACCACCTGCGCACGCACTGGACGAGCGCGGCGGTGCGCGAGGGGGCGCTCGTGGTCGCACCGGCGATGCCGCGCGAACTCGCCGATTGGACGAGCGTCGCCGTGACCGGCCGGCCCGGCGGCGTGACGCACGTGCTGACCGTCGTGCGGGTCGCGAGCGCGCGCTTCAGCGTCGATCTCGACCGCGTCTACGTCGTCGGCCGCGGCCGCGGCGCGCCAGCGGCGATCGCAGCGGCGAACATCAGCCCGCAGCGCTTCGCGGGCGTCGTGACGCGTTCGGGCGAACCCGGCGAGCTCGGTGCGAGGAACTTCTCGAACTTGCCCGTGCTGCTCATCAGCGGCGGCGCGCAGGCGCAGGCTTTCGAAGAGCAGGCGAAGCAACTCGGCTTCGAGCACTGCACCGCGCTCCCCACGGGCGGCGAGGACGAGCTCTGGGAGTGGGCCAAGAAGAACCCGCGCCGCCGTGCGCCGGTGAAGGTGAACATGGTCCCCGGCGAGCCGTTCCCGTCGCGCGTGTACTGGATGCGCTCGGCGTCTTTCAACTTCGATTCGACGGCGACGGCGGAGCTCGACCGCGCGGCGAATTCGGTGCGCATCACCGCCAGCGGCGTGTGGCGCGTCAATCTGTATCTGAACGACGAGCTGCTCGACCTCGACAAGCCGATCAAAGTCGTGTGCAACGACGTCGAGCGCACCTACAACGCGCAACGCAGTCTCGGCCCGGCGCTCGAGTGGCTGCGCGAAGGTCTAAGCGACACGCGCTGCGTCTACACCGCGCGCATCGACGTCGACATCGTCCCGCGCCCCGTGAGCGCTCGCCCGGCGCCGACGCCGGAGGAGTTCGCGAAGACGCGCGCGGACCTCGCGGCGGCCGGCGTCGACCCGGCGAAGCTGTGGGAGTTGCACCTGGTGGCGAAAGCGAGTCAACGCGAGTTCGCCGCCGAGCGCGCGCTCGCGAAGCTCCTGCGCATCGAGCCCGACCATCTCCAGGCGCGCGAGGCGCTCGGCCACGAACGCGTCGGTGAGCGTTGGTTCTCGTCGCGCGCCGTGCTCGAGCGCTACGCGAAGAGCCAGGATCCCGCGGTTGCGCCGACGCGCGGCTTCGTGAAGCGCAAGACGGGCTGGGTGCATCCCGAGGAAGTGGCGTTGCTCGCGAAGGGGCTTTCGAAGGACTCGACGACCGGCGAGTGGCTGAGCGGCGAAGACCGAGCGAAGCTCGCGAAGGGTTGGGCGCGCCAGGACTTCGAGTGGATCGCGCCGAGCGAAGTCGAATCGCTCGACCTCGGCCTGTGGCGCGTCGACGGCGAGTGGGTCGACCTCGCGACGGCCGAACAGCGCCGCGCCGCGCTCGGCTCGATGTGGCGCATTCCGACGCACGAAATCGTGTTGCACACCACCTGCGAGCGCTCGGTCGCGCTCGGCGCGATCGAACACATGGGCCGCGCGCTCGACGACCTGCGGCGCGTGTTCGGCGTCGAGCCGCTGCTGCCCTTGAGCGTGGCGCTGCTCGACGAAGAGGAGCAGTACGACCGCTTCGCTTTCGGCGACGTCGACGGCCGGCGCCGCGCGACGCACGGCGGGCGGCTCTACACGATCCACTACGGTTACGTCGCGGAGAGCTGGTTCCCGCCGCGCGACGGCCGGCGCGCCGAGAGCGGTCTCGGCGTCGGCTACTGGGACGCGAACGTGCCGAACGGCAATCTCTACGGAGTGCACTCGGCGCGGCTCGCCTGCGGACTGTCGTACGTCGAAGCGCTCGACCCGAGCCCGAAGGCGGTGAAGGCCGCGCTCGCGAGCGGACCGAAGGCCGACTACTACGCGGCGTACCAGGCCGAGAAGCAGTTGCCCGCGTGGTTGCGCTACGGCGGCGCGGTCTACGCCGAGCGCTACTTCCGCGACACGACGGTCGGCGAAGGCGGCGACGAGTGGTGGGCGCGCAAGTGGTCGCTCGAAAACGTGAAACGCTTGGGCGAGCTCGACAGCCTCGCCGACATCTTCGCCTTCCAGCTCGACGCCGACCGCCGCGACGCGAGCCGCAAGCTCCTGAACGAAGCGGGCCTGCTCGTTGCGTTCCTCGTCGACGGCGAGTGCGCACCCGTGCGCGCCGCGCACGAGGACTTCAAGCGCGCGCTGGTCGCGAACCGGCTGACGCCGAAGGTCATCGCCGCACTGCAGGACGCGCTCATCGCGCACGAAGCGGAACTGCGCGCATTCGCGGGGCTGTAGTCGGACCTGAAGGTCGGGCTCCGATTCTCCAGGTCGCGAGATGGAGCTGGCGCATCAGCTCCCGGGCCGCTTGCTCAGGCCGGGAACACCCCGAACAACACCGCGAAGGCGCCGAGCGCGTCCAGAGCGGCGAGGCCGGTCGCGACCCACGCCCACAGGCCGATGCCGGCGGCGCGCGCTTCGTTCGCGAAGTTCGCCACGGCGACCGTTCCGACCATTCCGATGCCCAGACCGAGCATCCGCTTGGGGTCGCCTCAACAGGCTGCGGCGGCCATCCAGAAGCCGCCGGGTGCGGCGAGTCCCGCGAGAAGCGCGAGCTTGTTCGAAAGCGTGAGTCCCATGCGTTGATTCTCCCCGGTGAGTTCGTGAGGGGGATCTTCGTCCCGGGCGAGGTATCGGACAAGCGCCGCGGGCTACTCCAATACGATCGGGCGCTGGGGGCCGCCGGGAGGCACGCGGAAGGAGTAGCGCGCGAGTTCGGCGTCGAAGGCGTCCACGAACTGTGCGCGCCATTCGCCCTCGGCGAGCAGGAACGAGTAGCTGCCCTTGGACGACTTTTGGCGCGCGATCGCGATCTCGAACTCGTCGAGCACGCGCACCGTGACCGCGGATTCGATCGCGTTCGGCAGCACGAGCTCCACGGCGTGCAGCTTCTCGAGCGCGATGTCGAGGCGCGTCGCGCGCGAGCTTGGATCGAAGACCGTGACGGTCGCGCGACCCCGCGGGTCGGGGCGCCCGCGGCCAGCGGGAGGAGGTGCGAGCGGTTGAGCCGAGACGACGGTTTTCACGGCGGGCATCGAGACGCGCACGAGGCCCTTGCCGTCGGTCGTGAACGCATGCGGTGTGACGCAGTCCTCGACCCACGCCCCCGCGCGCCACGCGCCGAGCTGGACCATCACCTGCGCCGGCGCGCCGTTCTCGTCGACGACGTGGATCTCGAGCGGCTGCGCGAGCTCGAGCGGGATCTCGCCGAGGTCGACGCGTTGACCGGGCGCGATCAGAATGCGCTGGAGGTGCTCGGCGCGGCCCGGGGCGGTCACGGCGAAGTCGTACTCGCCCGGCAGCAGCGGCTTCACGCTGAAGCAGCCGAGTTCGTCCGCGCGGAGCTTGTCCGTGTCCGGCCGGCGCAGCCCCGAGACTTCCGCGTTGAGCCAGCCGCGCGCGTCGGGAAGCGGCGCCTCGCTGTGGGCGTCGACGGCGCAGAACTCGAGCGAGCCGAGCTGGTCGGTCACGTCCGCGGCGGCGAGCTCGAACTCGACCGCGTTCACGTTTCCCGGCACTTCCGCCCAGCCGCAAAAGCGCGAATGGAACGCGAGCGCGATCCAGGTCGTCGCGCCGGCCTCGCGCCGCACGCGCGCCACATCGCGCGCGTCCATGCGATGGCGCTCGTAGTGCGAGCTCGCGCGCGAAAAGCTCGCATCCGGCGCGAGCGGCGGCGTCGCAGGCCACGTTTCCTCGTTCTCCGGCGGCGCGCTCGAGCGCCACACGCGAAAGCCCTCCTCGAAAACGTCGGCCGGCTCGAGTCCCAGGGCGGTCGCGAGTGCGCCGTACGGCGCGCCATCGAGCGTCTTCGCGCGCACGACGATCCACGTCGTCGGCCACAGCTTGAATGTGTCCTCGCTCGGCTCGGCGTCGATGCGAACGCTCGTGCGGAGCTCGTGGAAGCCCTCGGCGCGGATCTCGAGCTTCCACTGTCCCGGGACGAGCGCGTTGGCGCGGAAACTCGCGGTTTCGGCGTCGAATTCGGCCCGTTCGCGGCGTTCGCCGAGTTCGAAGCGCACTTCGACGCCTTTTCGCGGCGGGTCGCCGCCGGCGCCGTTCACGAGCTTGCCGACGTAGTGCGCAGGAGCACGCGGCGAAGCGCTGTTCGCCCGCGGCGAACTCTTCGCTTCCTCGCGCTCGACGGACGGCTCGCGCGTCGCCGCCTCCTCTTCGAGCTCCAGCTCCGGCGCGACTCGGTCCGCTTCGACCTCGCGCGCCGCTTCGGGCCGCGCGGCGCTCTCGTTCGTCGCAGGCCGCTCCCCGAACAGGATCCAAAGCAGCGCTGCGACACCGACGAGCACCGCCACGATCACCGCCCGCCTCATGCCGCGATAGTACCGCCCGCACTCGCACGCGGGACTTTCTTCGGCGCCGCGCGACCACGAGGACTTTTTCTCGCTGCGCCGCGCCGCCTCGCACCCTTGGCGCGCGGCGTCGAGCGCGTCTAATGGGCGGTCATGAAACTCGCGAACCGCCGTGGCGTCCCCGTGTTGCGAAGTTGCCGAAGCGAGGGACTCGCTTGACGCGCTCGAGCTTCGCAGCAGCTCGTGGGCGACTGTGGCGGCGCGAACAGCTCGCAACTTGGCTCGTGGTGAGCGCGGCGCTCGGCGCGGGTTCGATCGGCGCCTGTTCGATCGTGAGTGTCGAGGGCGACCCGATCGTGCTGTCGGGCTTCGACGAAGCGACGCGGCTCGAAGCGGAGCTGAACGCCTCGCGTGCGCGCTGCACGGCGTGCCACGCGGCGGAGTCGGCGCAGCGCATCGCGCCGGAGGAAGCTCCGCGGCTCGACAACGTCGGCGCGCGCAAGACGCCCGAGGGCTTGCGCAAGTGGCTGAGCGATCCGCACGCCGCGAAACCGGGCACGGCGATGCCGGATCTGCTCGCGGCGCTGCCCGAGCGCGAGCGCGAGAGCACGCTCGACGTGCTCGTGCACTACCTCGCGGCGCAGGGCGGCCCGTTGCGTCCCGAGCCGGGCGCCGTCGATCTGCGCACCCTCGAGAGCGGCCGCAAGCTGTTCCATTCGGTGGGTTGTGTCGCCTGCCACGAGCCGCAGGAGTCGCTCGAGGACCTCGCGGCGCCGACCTGGGACTTCGATCCCGAGCACGCGCTCGCGCCGAGCGTCGCCGCCGATCTCGGCGCGCCCGCCTTCGACACGAGCGTCGGCGCGCTCGCGAGTTTTCTCGTCGATCCGCTCGCGGCGCGGCCTTCGGGCCGCATGCCGTCGATGAATCTGAGCGAGCGCGAGGCGACCGCCATCGCGACCTACTTGCTCCGCGGGCAGTGCGATTCGAAACAGATGGCCTGGGTTCCCGGTTGGGAGGCGCACTACTTCGAGTTCGACGCCGCCCCGCCGGTGTTCGCCGCGCTCGAGCCGCTGCGCACCGAGACCCACGCGGCGCTCGACGAGCTCCCCGAGGGCCATCGCGCCGATCGCTTCGGCTACCGCTTCCGCGCCTTCGTGGACGTTCCCGTCAGCGGGCAGGTCGAGTTGAAGACGCGCTCGGACGACGGCGTGCGGCTCACGGTCGACGACCAGCTTCTGATCGACGAGTGGCACGACCAGGCGCCGGCGGAGTTCACGGCCTCGCTGTGGCTCGAGAGCGGCCGGCACGCGTTCGAGCTGCACTACTTCGAGAACCAGGGCGGCGAGGAGCTCGCGCTGAAGTGGAAGTTGCCCGGCGCGGAGTTCGCGCCGCTGCCGCCCGAGGCCGTCGTCCACGCGGGTCTGCGCTTCGAGCCGGCGCCCAGCTCGTTCGAGCTCGACGAGCGCAAGGTCGAGCGCGGCCGCGTCGAGTTCGCGCGCCTGGGTTGCGGCGCGTGCCACGCGATCGAAGGCCGCGAAGCACGCACCGCGCCGCTGCGGCCGCCGACGCTCGCGCGGCTCCGCGGCGCGCTCGATCAAGGCTGCTTGAGCGCGACGCCGCGCCACGGAGCTCCGCATTTCGACTTCGACGACCGCGAACGCATGGCGCTGCGCACGCTGCTGCTCGAGTTCGACGCGCTCGGCGCGCCGCGCGAGCCGCGCGACGAACTTCACGCCACGCTCGAGCGGCTCTCGTGCTACGCGTGCCATGCGCGCGGCGGCCGAGGCGGCCCCGACGAACTGCGCCGCGAGTACTTTCGGCCCACGCGCGAAGTGGACTTGGGCGACGAAGGCCGGTTGCCACCGCACCTCGACGGCGTCGGCGGCAAGTTGCGGCGCGAGGCGCTCGACACGTTGCTGCGCACGGGGCGTGGCGTGCGTCCGTACGTCGCGACGCGCATGCCCGTGTTCGGCG
>CALFYL010000307.1 GCA_937952135.1 uncultured Planctomycetia bacterium | reverse complement strand
ATGTCGAAGCGGTAGCCCTTGTACTGCGCGGTCTGCGAGATGCCGCCGAGCATCTTCGTGCCCTCGAAGACCGTGACGCGCGCGCCCTGCTGCTGGAGCATGTACGCCGCGGTCAGGCCCGCCGGGCCTCCGCCGATGACGAGCACCCGGTCCCCGGGCTTGAGTTGGGCGACGGTGCGGCTCGGGGGGCGGGCGGACTGGGGCATGGGACGGCGCAGACGGACGGGCGGAGGCTGCGCGGAGGTGAGTTGTCGGACGCCTCAGGGCAAGGGCTGGAGCGCGTCGGGGGTGGGGGATCGTACCCCGCTCGATGGGGCGCTTGCAGGGGGAGCTTGCGGCGTCGAGCGCAGGGGGCAGCACGCGCTCGCCGGCCGCGCGCGCCGTGCTAGGCTCCCCGCAGTGAGCTCTCGCGCAACTCCTTCCGGCAGCGGCGGGTCCGCATCGGCCCTCCCTCCGCGCGGTCGAGTCCCGGCGCCCGGGCGCGCGCTCGGACTGGAGCTTCTGGCGGCCGCCCTTGGCGCGCTGCTCGCCGCGAGCTTCAGTTCCTGCGGAGCGCGCACCCGGCCGCCCGCGAACGTGGTGTTGATCGTGCTCGACACCGTCCGAGCCGACCACCTCTCGTGCTACGGCTACTCGCGGCCGACGACGCCGCACCTCGACGCGTTCGCGGCCGGCGCCGACCGCTATGCGGTCGCCCGTTCGACGGCGCCGTGGACGCTTCCGAGCCACGCGTCGCTCTTCACCGGCAAGGTTCCGCAGCTCCACGGGGCGGATGCGTTCAAGCTGCCCTCGGGCGCCGTGGCCGACGCAGCGGCGCTCTCGGCCGACGAATTCACGCTCGCGGAGGCGCTGGCGGAGGCGGGCTACTCGACGGGGGCCTTCGTGGCGAACAAGGGCTACGTGAACCCGCGCATGGGGCTCGCGCAGGGCTTCGGGGAGTTCATGAACGAGCGCTACGACGCCCTCGAAATGAGCCGGCGCGCGGCGCAGTGGGTCGCGGCGCAGCCGAAGGAGCGGCCGTGGTTTGTGTTCGTCAACTACATGGACGCGCACCGGCCCTACAACACGAACGCGCTGCCGGGCGAGCGCGCTGCGCAGTTGCCGCCGCCGCCGAAGGAGGGCGAGCCGAACGCCGTCGCGGCGCTCGACGCGTTGTGCAACCACGTCCTGCTGCGCAGGGAGCCGCCGCCGCCGGAGATGGTGCAGCGCGTGGTCGACTGCTACGACCTGGCGCTCGCCAACCTCGACCTCGGGCTCGGTGCGCTGTTCGCCGACCTGCGCGTGCGCGGGTTGCTCGACGACGCGCTCGTGATCGTCACCTCGGACCACGGCGAGTACTTCGGCGAGCACGACCTCGTCGAGCACTCGAAGGACGTGTACGAGGAAGCGCTGCGCATCCCGCTGATCGTCAAGCGACCGGGGCAAGCCGCCGGGCGCGTGGTCGAGGCGCCGATCTCGCTCGCGGACGTCGCCGGGCTGCTCCTGCGCGAAGCGGCGCCGCAAGTCGCCGAGCGCCACGACGACAAGTTCAAGGGCGCCTCGGATGCGCCCGGGCACCTCGCGCAGGCGCGGTACGCGCGCTCGAAGGACCTGTCCGCGCCTTGGCGGCGGCGTTTCGACCGCGAGCGCGACGTGTTGTACGCCGAGAACTACAAGCTGATCCGCTCGAGCGATGGCAAGCACGAGCTGTACGACCTGGCGCTGGATCCCACCGAGCGCCAGAACTTGTTCGCGGAGCGGCCCGCGGAGGCGAAGACGCTCATGGCGCAGATCGAGCGCGTGCTGGCGAAGTCCGCGCGCCGCGCGACCGCGCCGCTGCCGCCGCTCACGAAGGACGAGTTGCGAGCGATGAAGGAACTCGGCTACGTCGGCGTGGAAGAGGACGCGGAGCCGAACGCCGGGCCGCCTGACGAGATGGATCAGGACGAATCGAAGCCGGACGAAGGCGCTCCGGAGAAAGCCGACTCCGAGGAGTTCCTCTTCGAGCGAATCGATCCCGACGGCGCGCCCTCGAAGCCCGCCGAGGACGCACGCCGGTGACGAGCGCGATTCGCCCCGGTGGCCTGTGCGTTGCCGCGCGCGGCCTCTTCGGCCTTGCGCAAGCGGCTCGAGGACTTCGGATTCGCGGCGCGAAGGCCGAGATACGCACCGGCAAACGACGATCTCCCATGCACGGCACGTCCACGCTGCTTCTGTTGTTGATCGCGCTGCCCGCCGCGGCGCAGGATCCCGCGCCGACGTCGACACCGCCGACGCAAACGCCCGAGCGAACCTTGGCCGAGCGTCGCGCCGCGCGCCTCGCGGAGCGCCGCGCGGCGTCGGAGGGCGCGGCCGAAGCGGAGTCGGGTGCGGCGGCGGAAGGTGGGCCCGAGGAGCCTGAGTTCACGTACGCGTCGCTGCAGTTCGTCACGGAGTTCCCCGAGCTCGTCGCCCGCAACGAACGCGTCTCCTTCGGCGCGCGCACGCACATCGCGTCCTTGCGCGAGTTCGAACGTCTCGTGGCGAGCGATTCGGGCAAGGCGGCGGCCCTCATGGCGCTCGGCTGCGCGCGCATCGCCACCGAGCGCGTCCGCCTCGAGTCCTTTGCGCGCGAGGGCCCGACCGAGCTCCGCCAGGCCGCGATCCTCGCCTTGGGCGAGCTGAAAGCGAGCGATCTGAGCCTGCTGCTCGAGCTGTCGGGCAAGCGCGCCGCCCTCGCCGAGTACGCGCTCTTCGCGCTCGCGCGCAACGGCTCGCCGGCCGCGCGCGACGCGGTGCAGCAGATCGCCGACCAGGCCGCGCACCCCCTGAACGGCGCCGCGCGCGACGCGCTCGGCTTCGGCCTCGAGCCGCCCGTCGATTCGCCAGTCGCGCGCCGCTACTACGACTTGCGTTTCGAGGCCGGCCGGCGCTTCGGGCTCGTCGACGAACAGGCCTGGACCACGCTGCTGGTCGACGACCTGTCGCGCAACCAGAAGTTCCTCTCGCGCGTGATCTACCGCGCGGCTTCGGAGCTAACGCGGCCGGGCGTGAAGGACCACTTCATCGAGGTCGCGCTCGCGGGCGGCGCGCCCGAGCGTTTGCGCGGGGTCGTGCGCTCGATGCCGACCGAGCTCGCGCGGCTCCTCGAAGAGGATCTGTTCCGACCCACGGACGCTCGCGAGTGGCTGGCGCTGCTCGAGGAGATCGACCGCCGCAACCTCGAGGTGGTTTGCATCCCGCTGCTTCGGCGCGCGTGGACCGATCCCGCGGCGCGCGTTCCGGCGATGTCGCTGCTCGCGCGCGCCAGGGCCGAGGGCGCGGCCGAACTGGTCGAGCTCGCGCTGCGTTCCGGAGCGGCCGAGGTGCGGGCCGCGGCGGCGCAGGCGCTGGCCTACGTGCCGCGGGAACAAGCACTCGCGCTGCTCGCGACGGCGGAGCGCGACAGCGAGCCGAGCGTGCGCGCGGCGGTGCTCGTCGCCCAGTTCAGGCTGGGGAGCGAGACGGCGTCGAACGCGGTGCGCGAGACGCTGCAGATCGAGGAGACGCTGCAGATCCTCGCGCAGCTTCGCGAATCGACCGCGCCCGCGCGCGGGGAGGCCGCCGGTCGCGGCGCACGCGGTGGAGGCGGTGCGCGCGGAGGCAAGTCGGAGGCGCCGAAGCGCGGCGAGGGCGGCCAGCAAGACCCCAGTGCGGCTCGCGCGCAACGCCAGGACCAGGCGGCAAAAGCCGCGGCGCGGTTGACTCCGCTGCCGCGTCCGGCGCTCGAGCTCGTGGAAGCGCTGTGGCCCGCGTGCGCCGACCGCCGCGTCCGCGACCTGCTCGCGGTCGCGCGCGCGCGCCTGCCCGACGGCATGAAGCTGCGCGTCGACAGCGAGTTGTCGTTCCACGGCGACGCCCGCGCTCGCGCGTCGCTGAGGGAGGCCCTGCAAACGCACCGTCCGACGGGCGTGACGGGCGCGCGCGCGGTGGAAGCGCTCGGACGCGGCGCGGGGCTCGCGGACCTCGAGCTGCTGCGCGAGTTGTTCCCGCTCGGCGACGACCCGGACGTGGACGTCGAGCTCGCCTTGGAGCTGATCCGCGCGCGAGACGCGTCCGTGCTTTCGATCCTGCGCGCGGCGCTCTGGAGCGAGCCGTGGAACCGCAGCGTGCTCGCGGGCGCGCTGCTCATCTCGCACGGCGGCATCGAAGCGTTGCGTTCCGAATTGCAGCGCCCGCCCCCGGGCGTGTCGGAGCGCGACCTTCGACGCGTGGGTTTTGCGCTGGGCGAGTGGGGCGGTTCGGCGGAAGTCGACCGGCTGGCGGGGCGTGTCGGCGCGGCCGATCCGGCGCTCCAGGGTGCGCTGCTCGGCGCGCTCGCGGCCCGCACGCGCTGAACGGCGTTTCGAATCTGACGAGCGCACCGACGGCGATTTGGAGCGGGCGCGTCGACGGCGCGACACAGAACAATGTTCCGCGCGCCCGGCGAATCCGCGGTGAAAGTCCGCGCACCTCGAGTGCGAACGCACCCGTGCCATTCGCCGCCGAACGAAGTTCCGCGCTCGGGCCGCGGGTAGCACTCGCGGGACAGGGGTATACTCCCAACGCATTCTCTCGAAGCGGCGGACTCACCGGCCTCGAGCCCCTTTGGGTTTGGGTGGCGGGTGCATTCGTTCGCAGCGACCGTCGCGTCGCCGCGAAACGCCGCCCCGGACCCCAACCCAAGCGCAGCAACATGGCAAGAAGATCGACCCTCGGCGTCCTCGCCGGACTGGCGAGTTTCGCCTGCCTCACCGAGACCGCCGCCGCCCAGGCGTTCGCGAACACACCGACCAAGATCCCCGGGACAGGGGGGTGGACGGAGAACGTGGACTTCGCCGACCTCGACGGCGACGGCGACTTCGACGCGATCCTCGCCGAGGGCGGCGACGCCATCGACGACCAGAACAAGATCTGGATCAACCGCGGCTTCGAAGCCGGCGGCACGATCGGGTTCTTCGTCGACCGCACCTCGACTCAGTTCCCCGCCGTGCTCGACCAGAGCCGCGACATCGAGTTCACGGACGTCGACAACGACGGCGACTTCGATGTGTACGTGTCGAACACGTCGGCGCTCTCCAACCAGTCGAACCGCTGGTGGATCAACATGGGCGGGCTGCAGGGCGGCACGATCGGCTTCTACACCGACCAGACCTCGACGCGGTGGACGGGCCTCAACACCGCGCCGACGTCGATCGCGGCGTCGCTGCTCCTCGGCAACGGCTTCATCGACTGGTCGTGCGACTGCGACTTCGGCGACCTCGACAACGACGGCGACGTCGACCTGGTGCACTCGTCCTACGGCGGCACCTTCAACGGGAACGTGCCGACGCGCCTGTTCCTGAACGATGGCACGGGCGTGTTCGGGGAGTTCAATCCCTCGGGCTTCCGCCTGTCGGGTCAGAACATCGCCAACGGCAATCCGGCGCTGTGGTCGCAGGGCACGCAGCAGGCGAACACGGTGAACAACACCGGCACGCAGTCCGACGTCGCGAGCTCGGCGCTCGACATCGACGTGATGGACATCGACGGCGACCTCGACCTCGACATCCTGCACGGCGCGCGCCAGGAGCTGCCGCGCATGTTCCGCAATCGACTGGTTCAGAACGGAGGTGTCCTGACGAGCTTCACGGACATCACGACGGCGGCCTTCCCGGCCGGCTGGTCGACGGGCGACGGCCACTACGAGCAGGAGATGGGCGACTGCGACAACGACAACGACCTCGACATCTACGGCCTCAACTGGCAGGCCGGCGCCGGGTTCAACGACATCACGATGCGCAACGACGGAGTCGGCGCGTACTCGAACATCCAGGTGCTCTCAGGCTCGAGCGCGGACGACAACGAAGGCGACTTCCTCGACTACGACAACGACGGGGACCTCGACATCTTCGTCGCCAACTTCTCGGGCCAGGACAAGCTCTACCGCAACAACTTCACCGGCGCGGGGAACTTCTCCCACACCAACGTGACCTCGACGCAGTTGCCGACGCTGAACCGCATCGCGCTCGACGCGGACTGCTCGGACCTCGACAACGACGGCGACACCGACATCATCGTGTCGAACGACAACAACGCGGCGCAGTACTACCTCACGAACAACACCAACAACGCCGATCCGCACGCTCCGCGCGCGGCGAACCTCGAGCAGGCGCCGAACCGCGCCGCGGGGCCGGCGCCGACCGTGGTGCGCGTGCAGGTGTACGACAACGCGGCCTACTACGTGACCTGGTACCACAACGTCCAGCTCGAGTACCGCCTGGTGCCGAACGCCTTCAGCTCGGTGGCGATGCACGCGAGCCAGGGCCAGATCTGGCGCGGTGAGATCCCTGGAACGCTCGCGGGCACGATCGAGTACCGCGTGCGCGCCACGGACCGCAACGGCAACGTCGGCGTGTCGGTGACGAAGAGCTTCGACGCGACGGGCGTGGGCCCGATCGCGTACTGCACGTCGAGCACGACGAGCAGCGGCTGCAACCCGTCGATCGCCGGTGTCGGTACGCCGAGCATCAGCGCGTCGTCGGGCTTCACCATCACCACCTCGAACGTCGAAGGCCAGCGCGCGGGCCTGACCTTCTACGGCATCAACGGACGCACGGCTGCGCCGTGGGCGCCGGGCAACACGAGCACGCTGTGCGTGAAGTCGCCGGCCCAGCGCATGAACTCGTTCAACTCGGGCGGCACGGCGGGCCAGTGCAACGGCTCGCTCGGCCAGGATTGGCTCGCGTGGCTCTCGACGCACCCCGGTGCGCTCGGCCAGCCCTTCGCGAGCGGCGCGACCGTGAACGCGCAGTGCTGGTTCCGCGATCCCGCGGCGCCGGGCACCACGAACCTCTCCAACGGTCTGGAGTGGGTCACGGAGCCCTGATCGCGGCTCCGAGCTGAGTTCGAAGAACGCGGCGCGCCGCTCTCCAGGTGGAGAGCGGCGCGCCGCGACGGTTTCGGCCGAGCGGGTCTGCGCCGCTCGCGCCGCTCACTTCACGTTCGGATTCGGCCCCATGGCGACCAGGAGCACGCAGCGCGCGCCCGAGAGGTTCTCCACGCCGTGGTTCTCGCCGGGCGCCGCCCACGCGAGTTCGCCGGGGCCGAGCTCGCGCCGCTCGTCGCCGAGTGTGATCGCCGCGCGGCCCTCGACGACGTAGTAGAACTTTGTCGCGCCCGCGTGCGCGTGCGGCTTCTGCGCCTGGCCGGGCTCGAGGCAGTACAGATCGCAGAACAGGTTCGCGGTCTCGAACAGAGCGACCTTCTGCAGTTTCTCCGCGGCGAAGCGCGGCGCGGAGCGGGTGTCGACGAAGCTCATCGAGGCAGGATAGCCGAGCGGCGCGCTATCTTGCTCGGCCCATGACCTCCGGCCGCAGCGCGTCGCACACTTTCTCTCTCCGGCGGCGCGGCGTGGACCACGGCCGCTTCTCGGCGCCACGTTCGGCGCCGGCCGACGAGCCGCTCTCCGCGGAGTTCCTCGCGCGCGCGAGCGAAGCGTGGGCCGCCGACGAGCCGATCGTCGTGCGCGGCGCGGTCGCCTCCGACCTGCGGCGCTGGCGGCGCGACATCGAACGCGCGCTCGCAAGTTTCGCGGGACTGCGGCGCGGCGAGAGCTTCGAGCGGTTCGTCGCGCGCCGGATCGCGCGGCGCGACGACTTCCGTCCGGCCGGGGTCACGATCGACCTCGGCGACACGCGCGAGATCGAGAAGGTCTTCGTCGACGGGCTCTCGAACGGGCGCGCGGTCGCGCGCGACCTCTACGCGAAGCTGTCGTGGATCGCCTTCGACGAACGCGACACGAGCTTGCGCATCCGCTTCTCCTTCGGCGCCGAAGCGCTGCTCGACTGGCAGAAGGAGACGCGCCGCGCACGCTGGTCGGAGCGCTTCGCGCAGGTGCTGTTCCCCGAGTGCGAGGCGATCGCCTCGAACGCGGCGCTCACCGGTTTGATCGAGCGGATGGTCGCGCGCAAGGTGCGCCTGGGCGAGCGCATCGTCTACAACAACGCTCCCGGCGGCGGCGCGACCTTCCACCACGACGACGAACCGCGGCAGCTCGGCGTCGTCTACACGCAGCTCGAAGGCTCGACGGCGTGGTTCGCGTTGCCCAAGCGCCGTTTGGCGCGCCACGTGGCGGCCGCCGCGCGCTCGAAGGCGCTGAAGCTCCTCGCGGGCACGCCGGCTCGCGCCCTGCGCGCGCTCGACGACACCGCGGATCCGCACCTGGGCAAGCTGCTCAACGCGACGCCTTCGTTCACGCGGCGCCTCGCCGTCGACGGCGCCCTGCGCGTGCTGCGCGCCGGCGACTCGCTCCTGCTGCCCTCGCACGGCCCCGACGACGTGTGCTGGCACGCGGTGTTCGCGCTCGGCTCGCGCCCGAGCCTCTCGCACTCCTACGGCATCTTCGCTCAGCGCGAGAGCGCCGCGAGCCCGGCGCCGGTCAGCGCAACTCGATCACGCGGAACGCCCCGAACGAGCGCTCGTTCGCGCGACGCTCGCTGACGAGCTGCGCGACGCGCGGGAAGCTCTCGAGCGTCACGTAGCGCGCCTTGGGCAGCTCGCCCTCGGGGGCGCGGTAGCCGATCCAGACGCGCGGCTCGATCACGATCGTGCGCACGCCGAAGCCCTCGATGCGTTCGAGCAAACGCGTCTCGAAGTCCTCGAAGCGCGGATCGTACGGGAGCGGGAACGTCAATCCGGGATGGAACCAGAGCGCGGGGAACACCGAAGGTTTGCCGGTCAGGCCGTAGAGCACCGACGCGTCGCCGACGAGGAAGAACCCTCCATCGCGTTGCTCGAGGTAGCCGGTCAGCGCCACGAGATCGGCGGGCGTGTAGGTCACGAGCTTGGGCACGGCCCATTCCAGCGGGCGCAACCCGTCGGGCAGTTCCGCGCTCGGCTCGCGCGTCTCGAAGACGAGGTCGCTCACCTTGCGCGTTTCGTTCACGCGCTCGTTGAAGCTCCACGCATCGCGCGCGACGACCAGCGCGAGGGCGAGCGCCAACGCGCGGCCGATCCATTTGGCGCGCAGCGCCGCGGCGCCGCTCACGATCGCGACGCACGTCAGGCCCGCGGCGGCGAACACGAGCGGAACACCGAGCTCCTTGTCGTTGCTCGTGAGCGCGACGAAGCCCAGGCACGCGAGCAGCAGGAACTCCGCGAGCAGCGCGGCGCCGAGCGGTTTGCGCCAGATCCAGGAGTTCTCGCGAAGCGCACGGCGCGCGAAGAACAGGCTCGCGATCGCTGAGGGCAAGCCCACGGCGTGGACGGCCGCGATCGACCACAGGTCGAGCTGCACGCGGGTTTCCTCGAAGCGCCCGAGCACGCTCGCGACGCCCGGGACGTAGCCCAGACGCCGCACGCCTTCCTCCGTCGGCAACTGGCGCACGTAGAGGTCGACGAGCGCGAAATCGACGCCGAGCGACCACGCGGCGAGCGCGAGCACGAGCGCCGTGAGCGCGAGCGACACGAGCATCCGCCGCAGGGTTGCGAGCGCGCGGTCCGCCGCGACGGCGCTGACCGCGAGGCACGGCACCAGGAAGAACACCGACGGAATCTGCTTGGAGAGGTACGCGAGCGCGAGCAGCGGCCCGACGCAGTAGGCGTTGCGAACGCGAACGCGCACTCGAGGGTCGAGCGCCGCGTCGAGCGCGGCGACGAGAGCGAACAGCGAGAAGGCGAAGGCGTGCGTGTCCATGTAGGGCACGCCGAACGGCGGGTAGAACACGACCGACGAGGCGAGCGCGAACCAACTCGCGGTCCAGGGGGCGGCGCCGAAGCGCGACAACAAGCGGAACACGAGCCACGCGGCGAGCGCGTTCATCGCGGCGGCGTGCGCGACATACGCGCCCCAGTCGACGCCCAGCACCGCGAAGAACAGCGCCTGCAGCGCGTGGACCGTGAAGCCGTTCGGAGCGAGGTAGTCGCGCAGCGGGAGCTCGCCGCTCAGGATGCGCCAGCCGCCGTCGAAGCAGATCGACTGGTCGAGCGGCATGAAGCCGCGCGCGGCGTAGCGGCCGGCGATCCAGTAGGCCGCGAGCAGCGCGCCCAGCGGCCAGAGTCTCCGCCCGGATCTCGCGGAAGCAGCCCCGGGCCTCTCGAACTCCGCGCGCGGCTCGGCGCCGAGTTCCTCAGGCTTGGGCTGCGGCGAGTCGCTCATCGATCCACCGGGCGAACTTGCCGCTGAAAGCCTCGAAGTCGCCCCCGAAGTCGCCTTCGAGCTCGGCCACCGTCTCGCGGCCGTGGACCACCTTGATGCGCGCGTCGAGCCGCACCGGCCCGTCGAAACGCGGCACGCTCGCGAGCTTCGCGACGCTCGCGCGCGCCTCGCGCTTCGCCTCCTCGGGGCTGCGCGCCAGCGCCTTCGCCATGTGAGCGGCGCTCAAATGGGCGCCGGTGAGGCGCCGGATGAACTCCGCGAAACGCACGCTGTTGCCCGGCTGCCACCAGGACTTCGCGAGCTCGGGTCCGATGCGCGGATTGTCGACCAGGTGGCCGTCGCGCGCGAGGAAGTGCTGGCGCGTCTGGTGCACGGCCATCTCCGCGAGCACGTAGCCGTGGTAGTAGGCGCTCGAATCGCCGGCGAGCAAGTGCGGGACGGCCAGGATCGGCCGCGGCGCGCCTTCGTCCAGGAACAGCAGCTTGCGCTCGACCTCGCGCAGCGTGCGCAGCGCGTTCTCCGGCGTGAGTTCGCTGTCCGGCAGCTCGTACAGCGCCTTCTCACCGTAGCACACCGCGAGCATCGAGCGCGCGTTCCAGGCCGCGAAGGGTTGGTGCGCGTCGATGGCGCGCTCGGCGACCGCGAGGGGCAGCGCGTGGCCGTTCACGTCGAGCGCGTAGCGCGCCTGCCAGTCGGCGTCGTCGAGCAGCGAATCGAAGAACATGCTCTGCGTCTCGCTGAAGGCGACCGAAGTCGGCGCGAACTCCTGTCCGAAGCACGGACTCGGCATGTCGATGTTCGCGAAGTGCGCCGCGTGACCGCCCTCGTGGAACAGGGTCTGCATCGCGCGCTGGCCGGAGCCGACCATGCCCGGAATCGCGTTCGCGGTGAAGTGGATGCGCGCCGCGATGCGTTCGCCGCCGCGCCGCCACGCGACCACGGGTCCGTGCATGAAGCCGTTCTCGTACTTGCCGCGGCGATCGACGAGGTCGAGCACGAGCTCGGCGTCTTGGTAGCGCACTCCCATCGCCGCGAACGACCGTCCCCAGCGCTCGAGCGCCGCGCGGAACGGAAAGTACGGGTCGAGCTCCCGCGTCGCGTCGCCGGCCACGAGGAAGTTGACGTTCCAGGGCGTGAAGCTCGCCGCTCCGAAGCGCTCGCGCGCCTGGTCGACCGCGCGCCGGCCCGCTTCGCGCGTGAGCACTTCGAGTTCGTCCAGCAGCGCGAAGACCTCTCGCTTGCTCAGGCCCTCGACGCGGCGCGTCTTCCAGTCGTAGTAGTCCTCGGCGCCGAGGCTGCGTCCGAGCTGGTTGCGCTTGCGCACGAGCTCGAGGAAGCCCGCGTCGATCACGAACGGCTCGATCGTGCGCAGTCCGTTCCACGCCGCGCGCCGCAGCTCCTCGTCGGGCTCGGAGCGGAGCATGCTCGACAACCTCACGCTCGTCGCACGCACGAAACCACCCTGCGGCGAGCGATAGCCGAGCTCCATTTCGCCGCGCGCGTGCTCGAGCCGGCTCTCGGCCGCCGTGATCTCCTCCGCGAGCTGCCTCGCCGCGGCGCTGTCGATGACGTGCGACTCGAACGTCGCGACCCAGCCGTTCGCGCGCACACGGTCGTTCTCGGAGCGCGCGTTGGCCGCGAGCTCCCGCGCCTGGGCCAGCCGCGCGGGATCCTGCAAGAAGCGCTGCACCTCGAGCTCGCGCGCCTCGAGCTCCGCGTGGGCTGCGCGCGAGTCCGCCGCCAATCCCATCTTCGCCGCCCAGAACGCGTCTTCCTTGCGCGTGTGAAGCCGCGCGTAGTGCGCGTCGAGTTCGTCCAGGGGGTGCGTGGGTGTGGCGGAGTGCACGGCGGAAGAGTCCGGCGGATGGGTGGGGGAGCTCGCGGTCGGCGCGAGGCGGCGAGCAGAGCGTAGTTCGGTCGCGGCGCCGGAGCGAATCGAGTCTCTCGCGCTCTGCGGGCGTCCGCCCGTGACCGCACAAGGCGCCTGGGGTACCTTGTTCGGCGCTTCGCTCGGCGGCCGCGCGTCGGAGCGGGCTTTCGGCCCCGCCTCGGTCGCGAGGGCGCCGCCCGGCGAACGCGAGCGGGCGGTCCAAACGGCCCTGCGCCGGCGACCGATCCCCAACGGCCAGGCCTGCCAGCTCGAATTCGTCCAGCTCCAACCCGTTCAGCACGTCGCGGCCCCACTCAAGCCTCTACTCCATGCCCTTCTGGCGTTTGTGTTCGTTGTTGATGGTGGCGCTGGTCCTGACGGGATCGTGCAGCTCGGAGCGCGACGCGCTCGACCAGGCCCAAGCCTCGATTTCCGCTGGGGACCTCGACCGCGCCGAGCGCCTGCTTGCGCCGCTGGAATCGAGCCGCGCTCGCGATTTGACGGCCGAAATCGGCCGCTTGCGCGAGAAGCGCGCGAAGCTGACGCAGGACATCGACGCGCTGTTCGCCCGCAGCGGCGAGCTCTCGCCGAACGAGGTGCGCGACCAGCTCAAGGGCTGGCGCGAGCGCACGAAGGACCGCGGGGCGCGCGAGATGCTCGAGATCGCGCTGAGCGAAGCGACCGAGCGCTACGCGAAGAGCGCGGCGGAGAACGGCAAGCGCAAGTCGGCGCCCCAGGTTCCGAGCGGCGCCGCGAATCCGGAGCTGGGTCCGCAGTTGCGCGCGGAGGTGCGCGAGGCGCTCGCGGAGAAGCAGTGGCAGCGCGCCGATTCGTTGCTCGTGATGCTCAGCGATCAGCCGCGAGAGAAGGTGGGCGACCTCGGCGAGCTGCGCCGCGCGGTGCGCGACGGAGCGCTCGAGGAGGCGCAGCGCCTGATCGCCCAAGCGCACCAGATCGAGAAGGACGTCTCGGCGCGCGAGGCCCACGCGTGGCTGCGCAAACACTCCGAGCGCTTTCCGCCGTCGCGCGACTTCGAGCGGCTCAGCACCTTGATCGACGACCTCGACGAACGCGCGCGCAACTACGTCGCGCCGTCCGACGAGCCGTTCACGCTGTTCGAGCTGTCCGATGAGGGCGGCGATGCCGGTGCGAAGGCGCTCGCCGACGAGAGCGCGGTCGCGCTGGCGGGCGGAGCGGCCGAGGAGCCTCCGGACCTCGACGCCCAGGCGCTGATCGAGCTGGCGCACGCCCGCGCCGCGGAGGGCGAACTCGCCTTCGCCCGGCGCTGCATGCTCGCGGCCAGCGGCAAGCTGTTCGCGGGCGATCAGCGCGACGACTGCGTCGGAGTCGCCCAGGACCTGCGCGCGCGGATCGAGCTGCGTCAGGAACTCCGCAGCGCGCTCGAGCGCGACCCGGCGAAGTTCGCGAGCGCCGGCGTGACGGCGATCGACTCCACGCTGTGGACCATCCACGGCGAGGGCCGGCCGTGGAGCGCGGTGGGCTTCGATCTGCTGCAGCAAGTCGCCTCGAACTTCGAGCTCTCGCAGCTCGCGCGCCGCGGAGTGATCGCGGAAGCCCTCGCGGGGGACGCGCGGCAGCGCGAAGCGGCCGCCGTCGAGCTCGCGCGGCTCGTCGAACGCGGCACGCTCGACGCGGAGACGGCCTCGGGCATGATCTCCCGCGCCCGCGGGGGAATCGGCGCCGCGCAGCGCTACGTGCTGTCGAACGGCGGCTGGGCCGCGCCCGAAGCCGTCGCGCAAAGCGAGGCGGCCGCGATCGACGCCGACCTCGAGCGGCGCTTCCTCCGCGCGAACGCCACCGAACGCGAGCGCGCCTTCGAGGCGCTGGTGGATGGAGCGTCGCTCGAGACCGTGCGCAGGGCGCTCGCGGCGCGCGCGGTGGCGGCGGTCGCCAAGCTCGCGCGCTCGAAGACCGTCGATCAACTGCGCGCCGTGGCGACCTTGCGCGAAGCCGTCGACGCCGCGCGCAAGGAAGCGCTCGAGCTGATCTTCGACGAAGAGACCTACTTCTACCCGTACAACCCGCCGGAGCCGCCGCGCTCGGCCGCCGACTACGCGAAGGCGCAGCGGCGCGTCAACGAGGCCGTCGGCAAGCTCCGGGAAGCGTGGACGAAGTCGAAGTCGGTCAAGCTGCCCAAGGACTTCCTCGCGGCCTTCGACGAGTTCGAATGGTGCCGCACCACGCACGAACGGCTCCAACTCGCGTTCGTCGTGCCCGAGAGCCTGCCCGCGTGGCTGCCGGCGATCCCGCGCGAGCTGGAGGTCATCGACGTACCGCAGTTCGCGTGGAACCTCGAGGAAGCCAAGGACCTCGCGCGCGCGCGCGCCGTCGAGGCGCGCAACGAGCGCCTGTGGGCGCAGTTCGAGCGCCAGAAGGACGCCGTGCCCGAACAGGTCCCCGACATCGCCGAGCGCGAGCAGGTGCGCATCACCAACCGCTACCGCGCGATGTTCGGCCGGCGCTCCGTGGCGTGGAACCCGCAGATCCAGGCCGCCGCGCAGTGGCACAGCAACTACATGGCGAACACCGGGGACTTCGGGCACTTCGAGCAGGACCCCGAACGCCGGACGCCCAGTGATCGCGCGCGCAAGGAAGGGTACAACAGCGGCGTCAGCGAGAACTGCGCCATGGTCGGCGGCGATCCGGAGGCGGCCCACATCGGCTGGACGCAGTCGAGCGGCCACCACCGCAACCTGCTGATGGCTTCGCACCGCGAGATGGCCAGCGGACTGGCCTCGAACTACTGGACCCAGAACTTCGGCGCCGATCGAGCCTTCGAGCGCGAACTCGACCGCTGATGGCTCGCTGCACGAACGGACTCGACCAACAGGTTGTGACTCGATGACGCGACTGATCCTCGAAGAAGGCGGCAAGCGCCGCGCGTTCAAGGTGGGCGACGGGGTGATCTCGATCGGCAGCGGCGCGCACGCGGCGCTCAAGCTCGCGAGCGCCGGAGTCGCGGAGCTTCACGCCGAGCTCGTGATCCAAGGCGGGCGCGTGACGCTCAAGCCCAAGCCCGGCGTGATGCCGCCCAAGATGGGCCCGCGCTCGCTGACGGCCGAGACCGAACTCAAGCCGGGTGCGTCGGTGAAGATCGGCGAAGCCACCTTGACCGTCGAGGCGCCCGAAGGCGCGGCGACGCCCGCCGAGAAAGCGATGGCGGCCGCGGCGAAAGCGCCCAAGAAGGAAGAGTGGCAGCGCTCGAACCGCGAGCTCTACAAGTCCGGCGGGCTCAAGCCGGCGCACATGCTCATGCTGCTGATCCCCCTGGGGCTCATCGGCTTCTTCGTGTTCAAGAAGATGGCCGAGCAGTCGCCGCCGGATGTGTTCGCGGGCCAGACCTACCTCTTCCGCGCGCAGGACTTCTTCAAGTCGGGCATGCCCGACAGCGCGCAGACGGAGCTCGACCGCATCCCGTCGAACGCGGTCGTGCCCCCCGAGATTCAGACGCAGATCGACGCGCTGCGAGCGCAGATCGAGGAGAGTCAGCGCGTCGCGAAGCTCACCTCGGAGAACGAGGCCGGCTCGAAGTACTTCGAGACGCAGCTCAAGAGCTTCGAAGAGAAGCGCCTGCAGGGCAAGATCGACAAGCCGGCGGTGCGCGTGTTCTTGAAGCGCATCGCGGAGTTCGAGGCGCGTTGGCCGCGGCACCCGCAGATCGAGTGGTGCCAGCGTATGAAGGACAGCTACGGCGTGCTCGTCGACATGAAGCAGCCGCCGACCTACGCCGACATCGAGTTCGAGGTCAAGGCGCTGACCTGGGCGAACCCCAAGGACTACAAGCAGGCGCTGGCCCTGCTGCAACGCTTCGCCGACGGCGCGGCGCCCGATGAACGCTCCAAGGCGCTCGCATTGATCGACACGACCCTCGCCGAGCGCAAGGCGTGGTACGAGGACCGCACGCAACAGGCGAAGTTCGAGTATGACCGCAACCAGATTGGCCTGGCGGTCAACTGGCTGCTCGTGCTCTCGACGTACACCGGCGACGAAGAGATGGAGAACGCGGCCGCCGCGCGCCTGCTCCAGATCCCCGAGATCGAGGAGCGCTTCCGCGGCTACCGAAAGTCGCGGCCCGACTGGTGGCCCGAGATCGCGGCGAACAAGACCATCGCGGCGTGGCTGCGCGAGAACCCGCTGGACAAGTAGCGCTCGCCAAACAGGTCGCGACGGGCTGGGCGCGACAGACTGGGCGCGACGAGGCCTAGCAGCCCGTTGAAGAAGTCATCCGGCGCGCTTCCGCGCCCGGACACGCCGGCTCTGCGTCGGCGGATCCTCGTTGAATCGCGATTCAACTGTGGTCCGACCTCCTTGATCCGACGCGCCCGGGTCGGAATCGCACACGGAGCACTTCTTCAACGGACTGCTAGAGCGAAGCGCGCGGATCCGCCGGCCAGCGGCGCTGGTGCCAGGCCCATTGCTCGGGGTGTTGGCGGATCCAGCCCTCGAACACCGCGTTCATGCGCGTGAGCAGGTCGAGCGTCGCCGCGCGGCGTTCGAGCCGCGGGTCGAGCTCGAGCTCGCTCTCGACCGAGAGGACGTAGCGTTCGCCGACGCGCACGCAGCGCACAGGGGTCAGCGGAAGTCCGCTCGCTCGAGCGAGTGCGGCGGGCGCGGTCATGGTCGGCGCGGGCCGGCCGAAGAAGGGCGCGTCCACACTGTCGAGCCTCCGTGCGTGCAGGTCGCACACGAGTCCGAGCGTCGCGCCGCTCGCGAGCACGCGCAGCACGTCGCGCGGCGAGGCGTCCTGGGCGAGGCTCTTGACGCCCAGGCCCGCGCGCAGCGTTACGAGCCAATCGGCGCTCGAATCGTTGCGCTTGCGCAGCCCGACGACCGCTCCGTCGAGCCCCAGGCGCCGCAGCGCCGCCGCGAGCAGCTCCCAGTTGCCGAGGTGCGCGCTCACGATGAGCACGCCGCGGCCTTCGTTCGCTCGCGCCAGCAGACGGTCGACGCTCGAATCGAACTCGACGCTGCGCTCGATCCAGCGCTCGACGCGCTCGCGGTCTTCCGCCGAACGCGCGGCGCGCGCCATCCACAGCCACTCGTGGACCAGGCGCACGGTGTGGCGTCGCACGGCCTTCGCGATGCGCGCGCGCTCCGAGGGCTCGAGCTGGTCGCCGTAGGCGAGCACGAGGTTCGCGTGGATGCGCTCGGAGTGCCGGGTCCAGCGCAGCGCGTGCGTCGCCGCCGCGAGCCCCGCGCGCAGCAGCGGATCGAAGGGCGAGCCCGCGGCGGACGTGAGCGCCTCGAGCGCGCGCGCCCGCAGGCGTCGGCGCAGCGGTTCAGCCATGGCGCAGTCGGGCGCGCAGCCGCGCCGTCTCCCTCGCGCCGAAATTCGAGCCCGCGACGATGCCCGCGGCGTAGGCGGCGCGTTCGCGTTCGCTGAGCTGCTCGAGGGTCAGCCCCGCGAGCGCGAGCACGCGCACGAGATCCAGCCCGTCGCCGCCGCGCGGATCCTCGTCGAGGTCGCGCGCCGCCGCGAGCAGCAGCTCGCCGTTCTCCGCGCGCCACAACGTCGGCCACGGCCCGCTGCGGATTTGAAGGCGCCGATCCGCGAGCTGCGCGCACAGCCGGCCGAGCGAGTGCAACGCGCGGGCGCCGCGGACGTCGGCGGGGGACTCGCACACGCGGCCGGGGCGCGGCGCCTCGAGGCACACCCAGGCCCTTGGACGCGAGCACATCGCGCTCGGCCGAAGCGTCGCGAGGCCGTGCTCTTCGAGGCGCGCGGCGCAGCACCAGATCGAGCTCGCATCGCGTGGGCCGAGGTCTTCGATCACGAACGCGCGGCGCTCGGCGTGCAAGCTCGCGCGCGGATCGGGGTTCGGCTCGTCGTCCGACCCGTTGTCGCTTCGAACGCGCCGAAATCCCTCGAAGGGCGCGCTCACCGGCGCGCACGACGAGCTCGCGCGCAACCATCGGTCGCGGCGCTTGCGCACGGCGGCGAAGCGGCGCTCTCTCGCGCGCGCCTCGAGCCTTCGCGCGAGTTCGGTGCGCGAGCCGCCGTCGAGTTCGAGCAGCGCCTTCACGAGCTCCCGCGGGGCTTTGCGCAGCCAGGCGACGAGGAAGCGCGCGCGAAAGCGGTGCGACGTTCGCTCGCGCACGCCTGCGGCGAGGCTCGTGAGGTCGCGCCACGCCGCCTTGGCGTTCAAGCGCTCGACGCGCCGGGCCTTGTGGAAGTCGATGGCCCACGCGCCGCCGCGCGCGTCGAGCAGCACGTTGCCCGGATGCAGGTCCGGATGGTCGACGCCGGCGGCGTGCAACTGCGCGAGCAGCTCCGCGAACTTCCGCACTGCGCGCTCGGGCGTCGTCGGCCAGGCGCCCGCGCCGCTCAGCAGCTCCGCGAGCGGCTGCGCGTCGGCGATCCACTCCATGCGAACTTCCCAGCCGCCTTCGACGCGCTCGAGCGCCAGCGGCCGCGGCGCCGGGATGCCGCGTGCGACGAGCTCGCCGAGCAAGCGGTGCTCGCGCGCCGCGCGCGCACGGTCGAGCGTCGACGCCGCGAGCGTGCGGCTCGAAAAGCGCTTGACCACCGTGCGCCGGCCGTCGGCGTCGACCTCCAGCCGCACGCTGCGGTGCAGGCTGTCCTTGAGCATCCGGCGCTGGGTCTCGGGCACGCGAGCATCGTAGCAGCCCGTTGAAAAAGTCATCCGGCGCGCTTCCGCGCCCGGAGCACGTCGGCTCGGCGTCGGCGGATCCTCGTTGAATCGCGATTCAACTGTGGTCCGACCTCCTTGATCCGACGCGCCCGGGTCGGAATCGCACACGGAGCACTTCTTCAACGGACTGCTAGCGAACGCGAGTCTCGCGCACGCGCGGGCGCCGACGCGCGCTTCGCGCCGAAAGCGCACCGTTCAAGCTCGAGCTCCGCGTCGCTACCATCGCCGCGTGACGCTCGAGCGCTATCTGCTGCGCCAGCTCGTGGTCGGCATGACGTTCGCCGTCGCGGGTATGGCCTTCATCGCCATCCCCGGCATTCTCGTTCAGGCGTTCCACAAGCTCTCGGGCGTCGGCATGGCGTCGATCCTCGGCTTCCTGCCGCTGGTCCTCGTCGACCTGATCCCGTACCTGCTGCCGATCGGCTTCCTGCTCGCGCTCGTCGCCACCTATGGACGCATGGCGGCGGACAACGAGTGGACGGCGATCCTCATGGCCGGCGTGCACCCGCTGCGCATGCTGCTCCCCGCGGCGGGGCTCGCCCTCGCGCTCGCAGGCGCGCTCTACTTCCTCGCCACCGAGGTCTCGCCGAAGACGAAGTTCCACCAGCGCGACTACACCAAGAGTTCCGTCGTGCGCCTGCTGCGCTCGCTGAGCCCGGGCCGCACCGAGCTGAAGTTCGGCGAGTTCTATCTCTCCTCGCAGCGCCGCGACCCGCTCGACCGCAACCGCTTCGAGCAGGTCTGCGTCCACGTTCCCGAGAGCGGCGACGATCCCGCGCGGCGCGTGTTCGCCGACAGCGCGAGCTTCCACACCGACGGCGCGACGATGACCATCGACCTGGAGTGGCCGCGTTGGGTCGGGCCCGGCGCGGACGTGCGCGGCGGGAACGCGCGCATCCAGCTCGACCTCGACCAGCTCTTCGAAGTCGACGCCAGCCGGCGCCACGACTGGAAGTACCAGACCAGCCGCGAGCTCCAGCGCCGTCTCGCGCGCTCGGAGGAGCTGATCGCGAGCGAGGGCCGCGAGGCGCTGGCGTCGAAGACCCAGGCCGACGGGTATGTGATGGCGAAGGACATGAAGAACGTGCGTTACGAGCTGCACGCGCGGCGCGCGCTCGCGGCCGTGTGCCCGATGTTCCTGCTGCTCGGCGCGTCGACCGGCCTGATCCTGCGCCGCGGTTCGCAGCTCGCGGCCTTCGCGGCCGCGGTGCTCTACGCGCTCGTCTACTACTTGCTCTCGATGCGACTGGGCAAGGGCCTCGTCAACTCCGACGTCGCGCCGCAGTGGCTCGCGGCCTGGGGCGCGACGATGGTCGGCACGCTGCTCGGCGCCGTGCTCACGTGGTTCACGCTCCGGCGCTGATTCGCCGACGCCATGCGCCTCTTCGGACTCCGCCCCGCCGGCCACATCGACCGCTACGTCGCAGCGCTCTTCGTCGGCGCCTACTTCACGAGCCTGCTGCTCGTCGTGGGCCTCGCGATCATCATCGACGTCGCTTCGAACCTCGACTACTTCGCGCCCTGGCCCGACGGGCGGCCCGCGCCCACGGCCTGGATCCTGCGCTACTACTCGCTCAACACGCCGTTCCTGTTCCTGCAGGTCGCGCCCTTCGTGACGGTGAGCGCCGCGCTGTTCACGGTGGTCAAGCTGACGCGCCACAACGAGCTCGTGGCGTGCCTGAACGCCGGCGTGAGCGCGCGCCGAACCGTCGCGCCGATGTTCCTCGGAGGTCTGCTCGCGGCGCTGGGGATGATCGCGCTGCGCGAGACGGCGACGAACACGCTGGGCCCCGAACGCGATCGACTGCAGCACCTGCTCGACACGCACACGGAGGGCTGGCGCCTGCAGAACGTGCGCTCGCGCGACGTGTACGGCAACGTGTTCGGCGCGAAGGAGTTCCACCCCGACAAGGGCGAGGTGGCGGAGATGTGGATCATGGGCCGGCGCGGCCCGACCGTGGTGTCGCTCTCCGCCCGGCGCGCGTTCTACGTCGACAGCGGCGGCGCGCGCGGCTGGGCGCTCGAGGGCGGCGTGATGAGCGAGGAGACCGGCGACACCTCGTCGCAACGAAGCCTCGAGTGGTTCGACGGCATCGAGTTCACGCCCGAGGACCTGCTGCTCGCCGACAAGGGCGACCGCCGCGCGCTCGAGCTCTCGTTGTCCGAGCTGAACCGTCTCGCGAGCCGCGACCCCGACAACCTCCAGTACCAGACGCTGTTCCACTACAACATCACGTTTCCGCTCGCGAACCTCGTGCTGCTCCTGATCACGCTGCCGTTCCTCTTCGGACGCGAGCGCGGCAAGGGCGTCGAGGGGCTCGCGCTGGCCGCGCTGATGTGCGTCGTGTACTTCGCCTGCGATTTCATCGCCCGCTCGCTGGGCATGGAGGGCTCGGTGACGCCCCTTTGGTCGAGTTGGATCGTGGTGCTGACCTTCGGCAGCCTCGGCGTCGTGCTCTTCGAGAGCCTGCGGACGTGACCGGCGGCGCCGCGCAGGCGCCGGGGAAGAACGCGCGAGGCGGGTCGTCCCAGCGTGCTCGCCTCCGCGCTTCGCGTCGCGCCTCCCGGGCCCTAGAGTGGGGGTCCCACAGCGGGGGGGCGCCTCGAACCCTCGCTCGACCCATCGTCGTTTCCGCCCACGCCCTACCCGCAGCATGAATTCGCCTCGCCCTGCGCCCCGGCGCCCGCAATCCTCGGTCGCCCCGCTCGCCGGCCCCGCGATCTCGAGCCGTGCCGTCGCGAACTGGCCCGTCGCGAATTGGCCCGTCGCGAGCCGACTCGCCGCGAGCGCGGTGCTCGCGGGCGTCTTGCTCGCGGCCTGCAGCTCGACGGGGACGGCGGAGGCGGACCGCGACGTGGCCTGGCTCGTCCAGCACGGCCGCTACGAGGAGGCCGTGCGCGTCGCGGCCGACGAAGCGGCCAAGAACCCCGACGACGAGCACGCGAAGGACGCTTGGCGGCTCGCGAGTGTCGCGTGGCGCCTCGAGCAGGGCCGGCGGCTGAGCTTCGAGGGCCAGGACGTCGAGGCCTTGGAACACTTCGAAGCCGCGCACGAGCTCGCGCCCGAGGCGCCGCAGGTTCGCGCTTGGATCTCCGCGACGCAGGACAAGCTGGCCAGCCGCTGGGTCGACCGCGCGATCGAAGCGCACGCGAGCGACGACCTCGACGAAGCCGTGCGCTGCTACGAGGTCGCGCTCGCCTACCGCGAGGACCACCGCCTGGCGGGAGAGGGTCTGGGCCGCGCGCTGTTGCAGCTCAACTACCGCCGCGGAATGGGCGACTCGTACTACGAGCGCGGCACGCGCGCGCTGAACGAATACTGGCTCGAGCAAGCCGCCCACCACTTCTCGTCGACGCTGAAGTACGACGAGAACGAGCGCGCCGAGCACCGTCGCTCGCAAACCGCGACGCTGCGCGCCGAGAACCGGGCGCTGATCGCCTCCGACCTCGAGGAGGCCGGCCAGTACGCCGCCGCGCGCAACGAGTACCGCATCGCGACATTGTTCGACCCCGAGCACGCCGAATCGCTGGCGGGGCTCGAGCGCATGAAGATCGAAGAGCGCGCCGCCGAGCACCTGCGCGAAGCCGACCGCCGCATCATGAAGGGCGACTTCGACGGGGCGGAAAAGGAGATCGAGCTCGGCGAGGCCCTGACGCAGCGCCAAGCCGTGGTGTTCGCGAGCGAGCGCGAACGGCTCATCGACGCGCGCTTGACGGCCCGCTACGAGTCGGCGCGCGCGATCGAGGCCGACCACCGCTTCGAGGAAGCGGTCGCAGCCTACGACGCGCTGCTCGAGGCGAGCCCGCTGGGGTACTTCCGCGACGTGATCGCGCGGCGCGATTCCCTGCAGGACTCGGTGACGCGCGCGCAGGCCTTGTACGAGGAGGCGGTCGCGACCGAGGAAGCCGGGAAACGCGCGCAGCTCCTCCGCCAGGTGCTGCTGGTCTACCCGGAGTTCCGCGACGCACGTCAGCGGCTCACGGAAGCCGAGGCTGCCGCGGCGGCGAGCGAACCGGCGCCGGAAGTTCCGTCCGAGGTTCCGCCCCAGGAGCCGAGCGACGACCCGGTCAAGGACCCCAAAGGCGACGGCTGATCGTCTGGCCGCTCGCCACGCTTTCAGGCGCGGTGTCGATCGGAGCGCCGTTCGCCGTTCAGTCGCGCCAGGCGCGGCGCACGCGGCCGTCCTTGAACTCGACGTAGGCGCGGCGATCCGCCCGCGCGCCGGGCTCGCTCTCGACGCGGTAGAGCACGCCGCCGTTCGCGGTTTCGCGCTCGCGCAGCGCCCACTTCCAAAGCTCCATGCCGTCGTCGAGCTGCACCTTCTCGAGCGGCTCGCCGAGCACGGCGAGCACGAACTTGCGCCCGGAACCCGGTTCGATGCGCTCGAGCGTCTCGGGGCCGATGTCGATGTGCCGCGTCGCCAGCGTGCGCGACTGACATGCGACCAGCGCGAGCAACGCGAGCGAGAGTCCGACGCGCCGCCACGACGAGGGAGTTCGAGCCGTCATGGCGACGAATCTAGCTCAGGTCCGTGGCAGAGGTCCAATGCGGAGCGCTCGCTACACTGTTGCGAAGATGGGGATTCGTGAGCCGCGGCCGCGAGGTCGCACCGAGAGCAGCGGCGCAGGTCGAATTCGGAGCGGCGCCGCGCCTCGGAGGACGCTGCCCGGCGCGCGCGCCGTCGCTGCGCTGCTGTGCCTGACGGCTCTGGCCGCGGTCTCTTGCGGCCCCCAGGACGGATTCGAAGCGCAGGACGCGCGCCAGGACTCGATCCGCCGCGCCGAGCGGATCGAAGTGGTCGCGCCCGCGGGGCTCGACCTCACGCGCCTCGAGAGTCTGGCCGCGCAGCTCGAGCGACGCGGACGCTGGAGCGTGTCGTTCTCGCGCGGACGCGCCAAGGACGGCGGCGCGGCGCACATTTGGATCGCCGACGCGAGCTTTCCGGGCATCGGCGAAGTGGCGCAGCGCAATGGAATCGTGTTCGAGGGGCTCGGCGCGTTCTGGTACGACGGCGAGCGCTACTCGGCGCCAGGCGACGGCGTGCTGCTCACGCTTCCCGATCCGGACCGCGACGAGTGGCCGCTGCAGGTCTACCTCGCGCCGCGAGCCGAGCACGCGGCGGCGCTCGTGAGTTCGCTCGAGCCGCGCGCGCGGCGCGGTTGGGTCGCGTGGCGCGCGGGACGGATTTCGCGCCAAGCCGAGGGCGACCCGCGCGGCGTGGTGGCGGACCTCGCGGTGCGTGCGCGCTTGCGCGACCTGCGCAGCGAGCTCGCGCGCGTGGAGGTCGAAGGCGACGTCACGTGGGAGTTGCACGGCGAGTTCGACGCGCAGGCGCTGGCGGGCTATCGCGGGAAGTTGCGCGAGGTGCGAAGGCGCGTCGAAGGCTGGTGTGGCGCGCCCCCGAGTTCGGGCGCAAGCACGGACTCGATGGCGAACTCGGGCGCGGCGCCGCTCCGCGTGCACCTGTGGTCGCGCATCGAGGACCTCGCGGCCGTGACGGGCGCGTGGGAGTTCAGCGCCCGCGGAGTGCGGAGCGGGGAAGTGCACGCGCTGCTCTCGGGCGCCGAGTTGCACGACTTCGGTGCGGGTTTCGCGCGGAATCTGGCGACGCTCGCGCTGGGCGAGCCGCGCGAAGCGTGGGTGCTCGACGCCGTCGGCGTGCTCGCGAGCGGCGTGTGGTTCGGCGCTCCGCTCGAATCGGCCCTGCGCTCCGCGTCCGGCGGCGAGCCGACGTTGGAGAGCGTGCTCGCGCCGGCGCACCGCGCCTCGCCGCACAGTTACCAGCCGCTTCGTGCGCTCGCGTTGAGCCTCGCACTCGAAGGCGAGCCGACCGCGGCCTTCGCCGAGGCGTGGCGCACCGGGCGCGTCGCGGAGCTTGTGAACCGCGCGAGGTTCGAAGCCCGCGTGCGCGAGCTCGCCAAGTCCGCGCGCGAGCACCTCGAGTCCGCGCGCACGGCTCGCGCGGCCGAACGAACGGCTGCCGAAGCGCTGCGCGGCGTCCACTTGCTCGCCGCGCCCGATCCCGACCGCTCGCGCGGCAACGGCTACGGATCGCAGGCCTGCAACGAGGCTCTCACCGCACTCGCGGGGCTCGGCGCGAACGCCGTCGTGCTCGCGCCGATCGCCTGGGAAGTCGACGACCTCGCGCGTCCGCGGCTCGTCGCGAATTCCGGCCCCTTCGACGGAGCTACGAGCGACGCGGCGCTGTGGCTCACGATGCGCGCGGCGCGGGCCGCGGGTCTGCGCGTGGTGCTCGCGCCGCAGTTGTGGTCGTCGAGCTCGGGCGGACTTGCCGCCTTTCCGCTGCGGTTCTCGACTCCCCAGGAATCGGCCGAGATCCTCTCGCAGCTGCGCGCGAGCGTCGAGCACTACGCACGGCTCGCGGAGCTCGGCGGCGCGGAAGCGTATTGCTTCGCGGATCGAACCGTCCGCGCCGCGCGCGCCGGAGTGTCCGAGCCCGTGGTCTCGAGCTGGAGCGACGTGGTCGCGGCCGCGCGCGGCTCGTTCTCGGGCGCGTTGACGTACCAGGCGGTGCTCGACGGCGAAGCGCAGAGCTTCAAGCTGTGGGAGCAGCTCGACGCCGTTGCGTTGGCGCTGAGCCAGGACGTCACGAACAGCTTCTTCGAGTTCGGGCGTCCGAACGACGCGGGCGCGGAGAGCCTGTTGCATTCGCACGTGCAGCTCGCGCGCCGGGTCGCGCAGCAGCACTCGAAGCCGCTGTGGTTGATGCGCGCGGGCTTCGCGCCGACCACCGAGGCGTGGCGCGATCCGCGCGCGGCGCAAGGCAGCTACGACACGAGCGAGCAGGAGCGCCTGTTGCTCGCGTTCGGCCGCGCGCTCGAGCGCCTGCACGCGTCCGGCGAGGCGCCGGAAGCGGTGTTTCTTTGGAACTGGACCACGGACGCGGACCACGGAAACGCGGTCGACCGCAGCTTCACGCTGCAGAACCGCCCCGCGGCGGCCGTGGCGCCGAAACTCCTCGAGCGACCTTGACGACGAGGCCGAACGCGGTGCCGCAAGCTCCCACTCCGGCGGACGACGGACCCGTTGCGGACGCGCGGAGCATCGGACTTTCCGAGCTCGACGGCGTCGGGCCGGTGCGCGCGGCGCGGCTCGCGCAGCTCGGGTTGCACACGGTCCACGAGCTGTGCTGCACGGCGCCGCGGAAGCTGGAGGCGTGGCCCGCGACGCGCGCGATCGCGGAGATGCTCGCCGACCCGTCGAAGGCGCCGTGCGTGGTTCGCGGAAGCGTGCTGCGCTGGAGCTTCGCGCGCTTCGGCGGGCGGTCGACGGTGCGCTGCCGGTTGCGCGACGAGAGCGGCGAAGTCGACGTGCTGTTCTTCAATCAACCGTGGCTGCGCCATCGGCTTCAGAAGGACGACGTGCTCGAAGTGCTCGGTCGCAAGGTCGAAGCCCGTGGGACGAGCTTCGCGGCCACGCGCCTGGGAACCGCGGAGGCGCCGCTGCCGCGCGCCGGTGAGTGGGTCGCCACGTATCCGAGCGCCGAGGGCGTGAGCCAGACGTTTCTGCGCGACCTGATCGAGCGCGCGCTCGAGCGCTTCGGCGCGAACTTGCGCGAGAACCTCGAGCCCGCGTTGCTCGCCGCGCACGGTCTTCCGCCGCTCGGCGAAGCGCTTCGCGCCGTCCATCGTCCGTCTTCGTTCGGCGAGTACGAACGCGGATTGCGGCGCGTCGCGCTCGAACCGCTGCTCGCCGCGCAGCGCCGCTTGCTCGCCAGTCGCCGTGCCCGCGCCTCGTCCCGCGCTTTCGCAGCCGTCGTCGACGACGCGCACTTCGAGAGCTTGCTCACGAGCTTCCCGTTCGCTCTCACCGCGGGCCAACGGGCGATCGCGGTGGAGCTGCGGGCCGAGCTCGCGCGCCCGCAGCCGATGCGCCGGTTGCTCCAGGGCGACGTCGGCTCGGGAAAAACGGTTCTCGGCGCTTTGGCGTGCAGGCTGGTCGCGGCCGCAGGCGCGCAGGCGGCGTTCATGGCGCCGACGGAACTGCTCGCGGAACAGCACTACGCCGGGCTGCGCGAGGGTTTGAGCGCCGCGGGAGTGAGTTGCGCGCTGCTCACCGGCTCGACCCCCGAGCGCGAGCGGCGCGTCCTGCTCGCGCGGCTCGCGAGCGGCGAGCTCAGCGTCTGCTTCGGCACGCACGCGCTGCTCTCGGAGCGCGTCGTCTTCGCGCGCCTCGCGCTCGCGGTCGTCGACGAGCAGCACCGCTTCGGCGTCGCGCAGCGCGAACAGCTCTTCCAGAAGGGCGGGGACGTGCACGGACTTCTGATGACCGCGACGCCGATCCCGCGCAGCCTCGCGCTCACGCTCTACGGCGACCTCGACGTGTCGGTGCTCCGCGAGAAACCGCCGGGCCGCGCGCCGGTCGAGACGACCTGGGTGCGCGAGGGCGAACGCGGCTTCGAAACGGCGATCGAGGAGCGCTTGGAGCGCGGAGAGCAACTGTACTGGGTCGTTCCGCGCATTCGTTCGGAGCAGGTCGAGGCCGATTCGGCACAGGAGCTCGTCGGGGCCGAGCAGCGCTTCGAGCGCATCGCGTCGCGGCGTTGGGCGCGCTGGGGCGTCGAGCTCGTGCACGGGCAGCTTCCGTCCTCGGAGCGCGGCGCGCGGCTCGAGCGTTTTCGTTCCGGCGCGGCGCGCATCCTCGTCGCGACCACGGTCATCGAAGTCGGGGTCGACGTGCCGGCCGCGACCGCGATCGTGATCGAGGCGTGCGAGCGACTCGGGCTCGCGCAGTTGCACCAACTTCGCGGGCGGGTCGGCCGCGGAACGGCGCCGAGCGCGTGCTACCTGCTCGGCAAGTCCAGCGCGCGGAAGCGGCTGGAGTTATTGGAGCGCAGCTCCGACGGCTTCGAAATCGCTGAGGCGGACCTCGCGCAGCGCGGGATGGGGGACCTGGCGGGGCTCCGGCAGGCGGGCGAGAACCGCGAGGGCTTCGAGGACGACGTGCTCGACCTGGAGTTGATCCTGCTCGCCCGCGATCTGGCGGCCGGCGAGCTGCCGACGGAGGCTGCGGAGAACCCGGCCGAGGAGGCTCGCGGGCCGCTCCGCGCGACTCCGATCGCGGGCCGCGTCCTGTCCTGAAGGCCGCGTGCGCCGGTCCGACTCGCCCGACGGGTCAATCGCGACCCTATCGCGTATCCTCTTCGCCCCGGCGCGGGTACTCGCGCCTGTCGCCGACTCCCTCGAGCCCTTCGCCGACTCCGTCGGGCCTGTCGCGGCGCCCACTCGCGCCGACGTCTTCTCGCGCCTCGCCCCCGAACTCGCACTCGCACGGCGCGTCGACACCACGCCTCCAACCTGATGAGCCTCCTTCGTAGCCTCCTCGCCTTGATCGCGGTCTCCCTGGCCGCCGCGCCCGCCGTCGCGCAGTTGGATCTGCCCGCCGAACCAGCTCGTCAGCACGCGCGCGACGGCTCGGTCGACCTGCGCACGCCGCCGCGCGGCAACCTGGCGGAGCCGGTGAGCGGCCGGCGCATCTATCCGAACCGGCCGCAGAGCGGCACGGGAGCACTGACGCTTCCGGACGAGCGCTCGAAGCCCGCGGCGCCGGTCGCGCCGCGTGCGCCCGTCGGTTCGCCCGCTCCGGGCGGCGCTGCGGCCACCGGAGTCGCACCGACGGGCGTCGCGCCGGCCGCGCCCGCTCAACCGTCGACGGCAGAAGAAGCGGCGTCGGCGTCGGCGGTGCGCTTCGTGCTCGAAGAGGTCGCCAAGGTGCGCGAGGTGACGAGCAGCATGGTCGACCACGGCTCGCAGACGCTCGTACGGCTGGGGCCCGCGGGCCGCGTGGGAGCGTTGCAAGCGCTCACCTCCGACCACGCCCCGACTCTGTTGCTCGGCGCGAACGCGCTGCTTTCGTTCCCCGACGACGTTTCGCACGAGGCGGTCCTCGAGCGCGTGCGCGGCAAGTTGCCGACGGCCGCGTGCACGCCGCTGGTCGACCTCGTCGTCGCGCGCGATCCGGTGCGCGCGAGCCCCGCGTGGCTCGCCGAGCTCCTCGCGCACAAGCAAGCGGCCGTGCGCTCCGCCGCGCAGCGCCACCTCGCGCTCGCCGGCCCGGACCTGCCGGCCGCGAACCTGCTCACGCCGCTGCGCTCGAAGGACATCGACGCGCGCCTGCGCGGCGTCGCTCTTCTCTCGCAACTCTCCGATCCCGCGTCGACGGGCCTGTTGCTCGAACGCCTCGTCGACCCGTCGGCGAGCGTCGGCTCGCGCGCCGTCAGCGCGCTCGCGCTGCGCGACGACGACCGCATTCCCGGCGAGCTTCTGCGCCGCGCGCTCGACGCTCCGTGGATCCTGCGCGAGCAAGCGCTCGCCCTCGTCGCGCTCGTCGAACGCGAAGACCTGCTCTTCGAGACGCACCTCACCGACGTGCACCGCGCGCGTTTGCTCGACGGCATGACCTCGGCGGAGCCCTTCGTCGCCGGCGCCTGCGCGGCCGCGCTCGCCGGCATCGGCTACCGCGGCGTCGCGGGCCAGGAAACGCGCTGGTTCGACCTCGACGTTCCGCACCGCCTCGTGCGCATCGTCGCGGCTCAGGACTTCGCGCCGGACTTGAGCACGCTCGTGCCGAGCGCCGTGCGCCGCCTCGCGCTCATCTCCGGGGTCGACTTCGGCGCCGACGGCCCGCGCTGGATGGACTGGTGGAGCGCGAACGCGTCCACGTTCAAGGGCGCGCGCGCGCGGCTCGAATACGGCCCGGATTCCGCGCTCCGGCTCGAGCTCGCGGTGCGCGCGAACGTGGCCGGCAGCGAGACCTTCACGCTGCTCGGGCCCGCGTGGGCCGCGCAGGGCGAGCCCTCGCGCGCCGTGCTCGGCGAGCGGCTGTTCCTGTCGGAAACGCAAGCGCGCGGCGCCTTCGAAGAGCTGCGCCGGCTCGGCCTGCTGGGCATCGAGCGGCTGCCCGGCGTGCGCGGGAGCCCGAGCGGCGCCGGTTGCACGCTCGTGGTCGGCGTCGACGGCCGGAGCAAGTCCTTCCGCTTCGCGCAGACGCGCTCGGAAGCGTGGTTCGACTCCGCCGTCGAGCTCGCGCGTTCGCTGCGCGAGCGCAACGCGTGGCAATCGCTGCGCGACCCGCGCGGCGCCGTGAGCGCGGAGGAATTCTGGCGCGCCGAGGCGCCGTGGTGGGACGAGCAGACCGACGAAGCCGCGAAGGCCCGGCGCCTGTTCGACATGACGCTCGCCCGCGCGGCGTCGACGCCGGTGGGGCAGCGCGAGGGCCTCGTGGACCGCCTCGAGGCTTGCGCGAAGGAGCTTCCGGCGCTGACGCGCGCGGACGCGCACCTCCTGCTCGAGCTGCTGACCGGCGAGCCGCACGTCTCGACGCGCCTGGACATGCTGCTGCGCCTGTGCCTCGCGGGCTTCAGCGTCGACGGCGTGCTGCCGCACCCCGACGCGGTCGCCGTGGTCGAGCGCTTGCTCGAGAGCTTCGGTCCGGAGGCGGCGGCGCAGATCGCGCGCGCGATGGAGCTCGCGGCGCCCGACTTCGCCACGCAAGCGACCGAGGACGCGCGACCGTTCGTGCGCGCCGTCGCCGCGAGCGTGTTGGCCAAGCGCGGCGGCGGCGACGACGCGCCGCGGCTGCTCGCGATGCTCGACGACCCGTCCGTCGAAGTGCAGGCCTCCGTGCTCCTCGCGCTCGCGGAGCGCAAGCTCGAGGCGGCGCGCGATCCGATCCTGCTGCGCGCGCGGATGGCCGAGGGCGAAGTGCGCCTCGCGGCCTTGCGCGCCTGCGGCCGGCTCGGCGGCGAGGGCGCGCTCAGTGCCCTGATCGCCGGCCTCTCCGACACGGGCGACTCGCGCGTGCCGGTCGCGGCGGCGCAGGGACTGGCGGAACTCGGCGAACCCGGCGCGGCGCCGATCCTCGTCTCGCTGCTCTCGCGCGGCCCCGAGGACGCGTCGTACCCCTACGCGCGAGCGGGCCTGATCGCGCTCGGCGACAGCGGCGTGGACGAACTCCTGCGCGTCGTGCGCGCGAGCTCGCACCGCGCGCGGCGCGAGGCGGCGCTGATCTTGTCCGAACGGCTCGTCCCGCAGGCCGCGTCGGTGCTCATGACGCTGCTCACGGAGGATCCGAGCGACACGCGCGCGGCCGAGGAGCTCGCGATCCTCACCTGCATCGACTACCGCACCGACGCCAGCCCGTCGGCGTCGTGGTGGGCGTGGTGGGACTACGTGGTGCGCGACGATGCGCAGGCGTGGCTCTGCGGCGCGCTCTCGCGGCTACAGCTCGGCGCGCCCACTCCCGAGGAGGTCCGCCGAGGAGATCCCGGGGCGCTCAAGCTCTTGTTCGACTTGTGCGCGCGCGACGAAGCGCACCTGGTCGAACGCGCGCGCCGCGAACTCTCGCGGCTCGCCGGCCGCGACCTCGGGCGCATCCCGCCGCGCGGCCGCGAGCGCGATCTGTGGCTCGCGACGCTTCGCGAGTCGTTGACGCGCGCGAAGTGAGCGTCTGCCGAGCGCGAACGCGTGACAAGCGCTCGCGCGAGCTTCACACTCGCTGTTCATGGGCCGAAGCCGCCGCAAGGCGCCGGGGAAAGCGCGCGCGAGCCAGCGCGGTCCCGAGCGCTGGATCTCCCGCCTGTTCTGGCTCGGCGTGACGGCGCTGTGCGTCTATTTCTGGGCGCCGAGCGTTGTGAAGCCCATCGTCGCGCAGAGCGGGTACCGGCGCGTCGAGTCGCATGCTCCGCTGCTGCGGGAAGTCGGGCGGGAGTTCGAGCTCGACCCCAACCTTCTCGCGGGCGTGATGATGGCCGAGTCGAGCGGACGCGTCGACGCGGTGTCGCATGCCGGCGCGCTCGGCCTGTTCCAACTGATGCCGCCGACCGCGCGCGAGCGCGCGCAACTGCTCGGTCTCGGCGCGCCGTCGCGCGAGGAATTGCTTTCGAACGCCGAACTCAACGCGCGCCTCGGCGGCAGCTACCTGCGCTGGCTCCTGCGGCGCTACAAGGGCGAGCTCGAGCCCGCGCTCGTCGCCTACAACGCCGGACCGGGGCGGCTCGACGGCTGGATCAAGGAACACGGCGGCTATGCTGCGTGGCGCGCGAAGCGCGAAGGCGCGAGCGGGGTCCTCGACTACGCGGCCAAGGTGCAGCGCTACCGCGACCGCTTCTTGGAGCGCGGAGTCGTCACGCCGCCCTTCGACCAGCCCCCCGCGCCCTTCAGCACCGCGCTTCCGACGCCCACGCCCTTTATCGGTCCTCCCTCGCCGCCCCTCGTCCCCGATGCCGTGCCCCCCGAACCTTCCGCGCCTCGCCGTTGAGCCGTTCCACCGCCGCGCGGCGCACCTCGCCGCGCTGGTCGGCTGTCTTCTTCTGCTCCTCGTCGCACCGAGCCGGGCAGCGTCGAATGCGGCGCCGAGCTCGACCGTCGCTCAAGAGGCGCCCGCCGCGGCCGAGGAGCGTACGTCGCCCTTCGACAGTCCGCGCGCGGTGATGGAGGCCATGGTGCGCGGCTTCGCGTACCTCGAGTCGCGAGACGACGCGGATCTGCTCGCCGCGGCGCGCACGCTGTACGTCGAAGGCCCGCAAGAGCAGCGCGAGCGCGTCGCCAAGCGGCTCGTGCAGGAGCGCTTCCTGCGCATTTTCGACCGCGTCACACGCATCGATCCGCAGCAGTTCGACGACGCCGCGGAGGTGGCGAACAAGGACGTGTCGATCGCGCAGCTCGTGCGCACGGAGCCGCCGCAGCTCACGATCGAGATCGGTTTCGAGCGCCTGCCCGGCAGCGGCTGGCTGATCTCGCGCGAAACGGTCGCGCACGCCGACGAATTGTGGGACCGCGTCAAGCACCTGGATCCGCTGACGGAGTTCGCGGACAAGCGCGCCCTGAGCCCGGCCGAGTTCATCCGCTCGAAGACGCCCAAGAGCCTGCAAGGCGGCGGGATCTGGCTCGAGCCGTACCAGTGGATCGGACTGGTGGTCCTGATCGTGCTGGCGGTGATCGTCGAGCGCCTGCTCACGCTGCTCCTGCGTCCGCTGATCCGCAAGCTGTCGTCGTCGGACGGGTTGCCGCTCGACATCAAGCTGCTGCACGACTTCGAGCGCCCGGTCGGCGCCATCTTCCTCGGCGTGGTGTTCCTCACGGGCCTGCCGCTGCTCGACCTCGTGGAATCGGTGCGCAACGCGCTCGACATCGCCGCGAGCTTCATCCTCGCGGTGGCGAGCGTGTGGGCGTCCTACCGCCTGGTCGACGTCGTCTGTTGGAACCTCGAGCAGCGCGCCGCGCGCACCGAGAACCGGTTCGACGACATGCTCGTTCCGCTGCTGCGCCGCACGCTGAAAGTGCTGGTGCTCGCGGTCGGCATCGTGTTCGTCGCCTCGCGCCTCACCGACCAGCTCTGGCACGTGCTCGCCGGCTTGTCGATCGGCTCCCTGGCGGTCGGCTTCGCGGCCAAGGACTCGATCGAGAACCTGTTCGGCACCTTCACCGTGCTGCTCGACAATCCGTTCAAGCTGGGCGACCTGGTGAAGGTGAACGACATCGAGGGCACGGTCGAACAGGTGGGCTTCCGTTCGACGCGCGTGCGCACCTTCGAGGACAGCGTGATCACGATCCCGAACTCGCGCTTCATCGGCCAGCACGTCGAGAACTTCGGCGCGCGGCGCACGCGGCGCGTCAAAACCGCCCTCTCCCTCACTTACGACACTCCGCCGGAGAAGATCGAGGCGTTCTGCGAAGCGCTTCGAGAACTGGCGCGGCAGCATCCGTACGTGTCGAAAGACGCGTACCACGTGTGGTTCGCGAACTACGGCGCGTCGTCGCTCGATGTCGAGTTGATTTGCTTCCTCACTTGTGTGGAATACGCGACCTTCGCGCGCGAGCGGCACCGGCTGTACCTCGACGTGCTCCGCATCGCCGCGCAGATGCGCGTCGCTTTCGCCTTCCCGACCCAGACGGTTTGGCTCGCGCGCCCCGAGGACGTCGAGCACCCCGACGCGCCGCGCGACGGCGCCGAAGCGATCGCCCTCGGCCGCGAACAGGCGCGCACGATCGCCTCGAACTCGCTCGCCCACCTCGGCGGCGCCGTTCCGCCGCCCGTGCGCTTCGACCCCTCCGACCCCGACGCGATCGGACGCTGAGCGGCGGCGCGCGGAGCGTCGGCTTGGCCAGTACTTGCGGTTTGCGTGCGGTCGAATTGAACCGAGCGTGAACGGGCCGCGGAGGATGGCGGTGTCGCCCGCGGTGGGCGGGCGTCTACAATCGCCGCTTCGGCGCCCGCGCGCCAACACTGCGGCCTCCGAGGTCGTAGCCGGCGCTCGTTCGAGACTCCTGAAGCAGCGGCGGCGCCCCGGAATCGCCCGACTCGTGAACTTCGACGCCCTGGCGCGTCGGTTCGCAGCGGCTGCTCCCGGGGCGGCGTCGTTGGATCGCGGCCGCGCCACGCTGCGCCGGGCTCCACGACGCGCGCCGCGCCACCCTCCCCGCATCCGCCACGGCCTCCGCCAACGCACCCGCCACCGACCATGGCCTCGACACCCACCGTCCCGCAGAGCGCCGACATCGAGTCCAAGAGCCGCTTCGTCGCGGAGCTCAAGAACGCGCTGCACGAAGTCATCATCGGCCAGGACGAACTGATCCACGGGCTGGTCATCGGCCTGCTCACGGGCGGCCACGTGCTGCTCGAAGGCGTGCCCGGCCTCGCGAAGTCGCTCGCCGTGTCGAGCCTCGCGCGCGCGGTGCACGGCAGCTTCAACCGCATCCAGTTCACGCCCGACCTCTTGCCGAGCGACCTGGTCGGCACCGAGATCTACAACGCGCGCGAGGGTGTGTTCTCGGTGCGCAAGGGCCCGGTGTTCGCGAACTTCGTGCTGGCCGACGAGATCAACCGCGCGCCCGCGAAGGTGCAGTCGGCGCTGCTCGAAGCGATGCAGGAGCGCCACGTCTCGATCGGCGGCACGACCTACCCGCTGCCCGAGCCGTTCCTCGTGCTGGCGACGCAGAACCCGCTCGAGCAAGAGGGCACGTACCCTCTGCCCGAGGCGCAGCTCGACCGCTTCTCGCAGAAGCTGATCGTGCGCTATCCGTCGCGCTCGGAAGAGCTCGAGGTGCTCGACCGCATGGCGCGAACGGAGCACACGCCGGTGGTGCGTCCGGTGGCGACGCTCGAGCAGATCGCGGCGGCGCGCGCGGTCGTCGACCAGGTCGCGCTCGATCCGCGGCTCAAGGAGTACATCGTCGCCATCGTGTTCGCGACGCGCGAGCCGGCGGCGGCGGGCTTGAAGGAGCTCGTCGGCCGCATCCAATACGGCGCGAGTCCGCGCGCGACCATCTGGCTCGCGCTCGCGGCGCGCGCGAACGCGTTCCTCGAAGGGCGCGGCTTCGTGACGCCGGGCGACATCAAGCGCGTGGCGCACGACGTGCTGCGCCACCGCGTGCTGCCGACCTATGAGGCCGACGCCGAAGGGCTCACCTCCGACAAGCTGGTGGCGCGAGTGTTGGAGACGGTCGCAACGCCCTGAGGCGCGCTGCTTCGCTAGCGAGTCGTGAAGATTCCCCGCCCCGCCATGTCGCCGGCCTCGAACTCGGAGCTGCGCACGCAGGAGCTGCTCGCGCCCGAGCTGATGGCGCGCGTGAGCCAGATCCAACTGCGCACGCACCGGCTCGTGAACGACGTGCTCTCGGGCGCGTACCGCAGCACGTTCCGCGGCTCGGGCGTCGAGTTCGAGGAGGTGCGCACGTACCAGCCCGGCGACGACGTGCGCACGATCGACTGGAACCGCACCGCCAAGGCGGGCGAGCCGTTCGTGAAGACCTACGTCGAGGAACGCGAGCTCTCGATCGTGTTCCTCGTCGACACGAGCCGCTCGATGGACTTCGGCTCGAAGCAGTGGACGAAGCGCGAAACGGCGGCCGCGTTCTGCGCGCTGCTCTCCTTCGTCGCGCAACGCAGCCAGGACCGCGTCGGGCTCAGCATGTTCGGCGAGACGCCGGGGCTGCACCTCCCCGCGCGCAAGGGCGGGGGCGCGGTGGCGCGCGTGGTGCGCGAAGTCATCGCGGCGCCGCCGACCGCGGGTCCGGCGGGTTTTCAGTCGGTGCTCGAACTGCAGGAGCGCACGCTTCGACGCCGGTCGCTCGTCTTCCTCGTCAGCGACTTCGACGGGCTCGACGAGCGCGCGGCGGACGCGCTGGCGCGGCTCGCGCGGCGGCACGA